>JALOQC010000610.1 GCA_025453555.1 Myxococcota bacterium
GCGTCACTCGAGCTCGAGGATCTCGGCGCAGCCGACGTCCTCGCGGAACCGCGCGCCTACGAGGAGACCCTCGCGCACGCGCTCTACTGCGAAGCCGAGGCGGGAGTTCTCGCGAGCTTCGGCCTCTGGCTGGACGACCTCTTTCACGGAGGCGTGATCAACCAGGTGCCGATGCGTGCCATCAAGGGTCGCGGGTTCGGAACGGTCTGCGGGTTCCTCGAGCAGGCCACGGATCGACTGCGGCTCGGAGAAGGCGATTGTTCGCTCCTGGAAATGGCGAGCATCGGCGCGGGCTACTGCCGCAGTCGTCGGAGCTGCCAGCAGCTCGGTCCGAACGAGGACCGCTTCGGTGAGTCGGAAGCCGAAGGTGATGGCTTCTCGCTCCCGAGCCCAGGCATGCCAGGAAGCCTCTACACTCACTTCGGTTTGTTGCGCTCGGAGCTCGGCCGGATTCCGTGCTCTGGAGGAGGCGAGGGTGGTGCGGTGCCCGAGCTCTGTTCGGCGGTCGGAACGGGAAGCCTCCGCGGCCGATTCTCTTCGAGTCCGGAGGAAGACCTCGCGATCCGTTGCGCGTTGGACGTCGCGGGCCTCGAACCGGGGTTGAGCCCGCAGATCGAGCGGTCGGCGAACCTCCCTGCGCAGTGCATGTTGGGAGACACTCAGGTGAAGGATCCGGAGCCGCCCGCCGAGGACGAGGCAAAGCCAAACGAGCCGGAGGCTCCCGCCGAGGCGGCGGACGAAACACAGCCCGAGCCGCCCGGGGACGCACCTCCTCCTGGCTCGAACGGTGACCGATCGAAGCAGTGGGCGCGCGACTGGGCCAACGCGAACTTGGCGAGCGCCCGCGCGAACGCGGTGGCGACCATCCGGGGTCGCCGGGCGGCCATCCTTGCCGCGATGGTCGAGGTGGCAGGTGATCGGCTTGTGGGAAGGCGCCAACGAGAGGCCGCGCTGGCTGATGCGCTGGATCGACTCGAGGCGTTGCACGACGGTGATCCGGGCAATGGCGAGACCAACGTCCGCGTGGGAACCACGATGAACGTCATCGAGCAATACAACGTCCGAGACGCCGGCGGGTATTACGACCCGACGACCGGAAACATCGTCGTATCTGCGGACCAGTTGCACGAAAGCGCATTCGGCGAGTTCTGTGGTACGCGATGTGGGTCGGTGGCCGCCGCGGAGGCCTATCGGAGCGAGTTTCAGAAGACCGTGACACACGAGCTTCTGCATCAGCTCGTTCATCTCTTCGAGCAGGAGGGGGGCACGAGAGGTGGGCAATCCTTCGATGCGCCTGGGTCGGGGCCCATCGACAACAACTCGCATCGCGTGATCATGGACCGCCTGGGGTTCCGATGTGATCCGAACGATCTCACCTGTGCGTCGGACTGCTCGACGGCATCGTACGCCCAAGAGCGCGCGGTGGCCTGTCTCGCTCCGGAGGCTCGTCCCCGAGAGCCGAATCGCTGCGTGGCAGCGGACTGTTTCGAAGACTCGCAGCACCAAGGAGTTCCGTTCTCCTGCGTCGATGGCTCCCTCGGTGCGCGTCCAGGAACCTGCGCCTACGTGTACTGCGCAGATCTGTCCCAGAGCTCGCTCGCGCGATCGTGCTGTTCGTCGAGCGGTGACGATCTCGGCGGCGGACGTGGACCGATCGGGTGTGGAGTCGTAAGCCCACCCCCGCCCGGTTGTGCTGGCACCCCTTCGATCCCCGGCATACCGCTTCCTCCGATTCCCGTGCCTTGGCCTGGCCCTGCGCCTCTGCCGTTCCGATGACGCTTCACCGACACCTCGTCGTCCTCGTACTGCTGGGCTGTGCGTCCTCGGGTGGACCGATTCGTGTGGAGCCCGTTTCGGCGCGTGCTTCCCACGTGGTCGACCTCGTGAGCTCGGGTGAATCGCTCTGCGTCGCGTGGTCGTCGGGCGAGGTTCGCTGCACGACGACGTCGGGCCCCGTGACGGTCGTGGGGGCGCGCGACGTCGTGTCGGTGGCGGCGTTCGAGAATCGCATGTGCGGGCGCACGCGCGAGGGCAGGATCGCTTGCTGGAACGCGGCACACGGCGGGGTCTCGGAGGCGTCGATGCTGAGCGCATCGACTCATTCCGATCTGGTCGTGGGGAGATTCATCGTGTGCTGGAGCAGTGCCGGTCGGATCGAGTGCGAGGGCGACGAGGCCCGGATGCGTTGGACGCCTCCCGAAGGAGAAGACTGGGCGAATCTCTCGCTCGGTCGGCTCCACGGGTGCGGAACACGTGGTGGGTTCGGTGGGTGTTGGGGAAGAGGCGACGCGGGAGCCGTCGACGGCTCACTTCGCAGTGACGAAGACCTCTCCGTGTCGTTTCCGAGCGTTCTACGGCGAGAACGGCTTCGGGTCGTTCGTGCACACCTCGCGCGCACGTGCGCGGTGACCGAAGGCGGCGCGCTTTGGTGCTTCGGACCGCTCGAGTTGCTGCGAGAGCTCGATGGTTCCGCGCCCACGGATCTGGTCCGAATCGAAGGCGTCTGGACCGACGTCTTCCTCGGTCGAGACGTGACGTGCGCGCTCGATCACGATGGACGACCGCACTGTTGGGGCGTGGCCACGAATGGTCTCCTCGGCCCGAACGTCCGCGCCGAGCGCGAGTGCATGTTTCCGAGATGGGACGCTCCGGCAATCCAGGTGCCCTGCACGAGTCGACCGACCCCGATCGAGCTCGTGCGTGTGTCGAAGATGACGCTCGGCGACCACTTCGCGTGCGCGATGGACGAGGGCCACAACGTGTTCTGCTGGGGCAGCAACGAGCGAGGTCAATTCATGTTTCCGCCTTCGTCTCTACCGCACTACGAGCCGACCTTGATCGCGCGCGGCCTGCGCGACGTCGGCAATGGAGGTGGTCCGTGATCGCGCGTGTGATGTGTCTGCTGCTCCTCTCGTTCGCTTGTACCGAGAGCAACGAGCCGGCCGACGCGGGGCGGCTCTCCGACGCCTCGACCGACTTCACCGACTCGAGCGACGACGCATCGGCTTCCGAGCTGCACGACGCAGGGGTCGACGCGCCGCTCGCCGAGCTGGAGGACACCGGGCCCCCGCTCTCGCCCACCGAAGAGCGCGCCCGCCTCGAATTCGTGCGTCACCTCTCCGGGCGGTGGCGCGCGACGGGCTTCGACGTCGCACAGGTGTTCGCGTCGGAGTGTCAGTGGACCGTCGACCTCGAGCTTCGC
>JALOQC010000611.1 GCA_025453555.1 Myxococcota bacterium
GATGGGCAAGGATCCGAACACCCCGGAGTGGGTGCAGCACATCGCGTTCGAGGTGCCCGATCGCGAGACGCTCCTCGCGTTTCGCGCGTCGCTCGAGGCGGCCGGCATCGAGGTGCTCGGCGTCACGGATCACTCGCTCTTCCACTCGATCTACTTCTTCGATCCGAACGGACACCGCATCGAGCTCGCGTGCCCCGATCCGGAAGAAGAAGCGAAGCTGCGCCGCCTCGACGCGGTGAAGTGGGAGATGCTCGAAGAGTGGTCGCGGACGAAGAAGGCGCCCCGCCACGCGGCGTGGATGCACGAGAAGCAGCTCGCGGACTGACGGGTGAGTCGCCGCTCGCCCTCGCCGCTCGGATGCACGAGAAGCCGCTTGCGGATGGATGCGCGAACGGCGCTGCTCGCTCACCGCGAGGATGCTCGGGTGCGCTCAGGATCGCGCGCTTCGCCGCGAGACGAGCCACGCGACGATCGCGACGAGCCACGCGGTCGTGCTCGGCGGAGCGCTCGCGCTCACCGCGCACCCTCCCCCGCTCGCGCCGCCCGCACCCGCGTCCATCGGAACGCCCGCGTCGAGCAGCCCGAAGTGCTCGCGGTTGTGCTCGTCCTCTTCGACCGCGCAGCGCGTGACGGTCGGCGCGTCGTTCGCGCACGCCACGGGACCCACGACCTCGTCGAACGAGAGCACCGACACGAAGCTCGCGCCCTCGTCGTCCGAGCGTCCCACCACGAACGGGCTCGGCGTCCCGAAGCACGCGTAGAGCCCGTCGTCGCGCGCTTCGAGGCACTTCACCTGCGCGTCCGTGAGCACGTGGGCGAGCGGCGCGTCCGCCTCGCCGCGCCAGAGCCCGACCTCGCGCGGCGGCGCCCCCGGCACACCCACCGGAGGCTCGCCGGGATCGCGACCACCGACGAAGAGCGTCTCTCCGACCTGCGCGAAACCGCCGAAGAGCGGCACCTCGAAGCGTGTCGTCCACGTCGCGCCGCCGTCGCGGCTCTCGAGCACACGCTCGGGGATCGAACGAATCGCGGGATCGCGCAGCGTGCGCGCGAAGAGCCGCGTGGGATCGTCCGGGTCGACCTCGAGCAAGAAGAGCGTCAGCTCGCCTTCGTCGAGCGGCACGCGGTGCTCCACGAAGCTCTCGCCCCCGTCCGTGCTCGCGAGCACCGACGCGTCTCGACGCTCGCCGATCGTCTCCGGAGGCACGAAGCCCGCGACGTAGATCGTGCGCGCATCCGAAGGCGCGGTGCGCACGCGCTCGTAGAGCGGAGGTCGCGGCAGCGGCGCGTGCGCCTCCCACGCGAGCCCGTCCGCGCTGCGCCAGAGCGAGTTGCTGGCCGACCCATTCGAGGTCACCGCCCAGAGCGCTCCGTCGCGATCGACGTGCACGTCGAGCACGACCTGACGCCGCAGCGCCTCGACCGCCTGCATCGCGCAGGGCTCGCCGACCACGATCCCGTCGAAGCTTGCCACCACGAAGCGCTCGTGCGCGACGGCCCAGATCGGATCCTCTTGCAGACGCAGGCCGATGCCGGCGCGGCACGTCCAGCGCCAGCCCTCGTCGCTCGGCAAGAGCAGCCCGACCGTGCTCGCGACCGCCACGAGCTCGGGGCCGTCGAAGAGGAGCTGCTGCGTCTCCGGAAACCGCCCCGCGTGCGCGTGCGCGTGCGTGTGGAGCCCGAACGCGACGTACACGAGCAGCAGTGCGCGAACGATCGATCGACGCGACGAGCGCGCGAGAGCTCGCAAAGAAGTCGGCGGCTGACCCCGCCGACCTGGCCAAGAAGATCGCGAAGCAGACGAAGCCGAGCCCGACGTCGAAGACACGACCACCTCCAACGACGGGCCCGCGCTCACCACACGCTCGCGTGGTCTTCGCACACGCCCATCACCTGATCGATCTCGATCCCGGCGACCTTCCCGCGGAAGAGCCCGTAGGGCTGCACGAAGTCGCTCTTCACGAGCTTCATGTCGAGGTGCTGCGCGCGCGCTCCGAGCGGCGTGAAGGTGAGATCGACCTCGTCGCCCACGCGGCTGACGATGCGCCAATCGCCGACCCCCGGCTCGCGCGGCACCTCGAAGCTCACGCCGCCCAGCGGCCGCACGCGACCGTCGAGCCAAAACGCGTTCTCGAGCGAGTCGCCGTTCGCGTCGTCGTAGACCTCGGCGGAGAGGTTCAGCCCGACGTTGCGACCACCCGCGCGCCCCGCGAAGCTCGCCCACTTCCAGCGCGTCTCGCGCGAGGCGAGCGAACGTGTCCAGTCGATCGTCGCGAGCCCGCCGCCGAGATCGACCGACTCGTCGCCGAGCCGCAACGAGCCCGTGACGCGAAGCCCGGCGGACTTGTGGGTGTACGCGGGCCGACCGCCGCCGAGATCGACGAGCAGCGCGAGCGACTCCGCGGACTCCACGTGGAAGCCGCCCGCCACCGGCAGCTCACCGAGCACCACGTCGACGCGCGCGTCCCAACCGCCCGCACGCGCCACGACGCGGATGTCGGCGTCGCGGTGTCGCCAGATCGTCTCGCCCTTCGTCGAGCTCTCCGCGAAGCGCAGGTGCCGACCGAGCACCGAGAGCGCCTCGTACTCGCGCGCCACCGTCGGTTGCTTGCGATCGACGAGGTACAAGAACGCGTTCGCCACGTAGCCGAGCTGCACGAGCCCGAACGCCAGGAAGAGCCGCTCGCTCGCGACCGAGAAGTAGTGCCACTCCTTGAGGCGCATCCGCCGCACCACGCCAGTGCCGAGATCGGGTGACGGGATCGGCAGCCGATAACGACCCCACTGCCACTCGCCGTTCACGCGCGCCGCGCTCGGGGGCTCGGGCAACGCGGGTGGCATCGTGCTTCGACGCATCTCGGTGTCGGTCACGCGCGGACCTCCTCACGTCGCTCCGCGAGCAACGACTCCAGCTCGGCCACCTCCGGATCGGAGAGCGCCTCTCGCAGCGCTTGCCCCACGAGCGGCGTCGGCGCCACCTTCGCGCGCATCGCGAGCGCACGATCGCCCGCGTCGCGCAGCCGCTCCGCGAACGCCGTGTCCTCGCTCGCGCGACGAGCGAGCGCCTCGCGCGCCTCGAAGCACGCGTCCACGTCCTTGCACACGAGCAGGAGATCGCAGCCCGCCTCGATCGCGCGCACCGCGCTCTGCGCCACGCCCCAGCGGTCGGCCACCGCCCTCATCTCGAGGACGTCGCCGCAAGAGATCCGTGACCACGCGCCGCGAGAGCGTCGCGGGCACCTCCGCGTCGAGCGCCTCGAAGAGCACGTGCGCGGTCATCAGCGCGGGGACGCGCGAAGCGGCCGAAAAGGGCGCGAGCTCGATCGACTCGAGGCGTTCGATCGCGTGCCGCAGCACCGGCAGCGCGAGGTGGCTGTCGGTGTCGGTGTCGCCGTGACCCGGGAAGTGTTTTCCGCACGCGAGCAGCCCCGCGTCCGCGAGCCCGTCCGCAAAGGCGAGGCCGTGCGCGATCACCGTCGCCGGATCGCGACCGAAGCTGCGATCGCCGATGACGGGGTTGTCGGGGTTGGTGTCGACGTCGAGGACCGGCGCGAAGTCCATCGTGAAGCCGAGCGCGCGGAGCTGTCGCCCGAGCACCCGACCGCAGCGCCGCGTGAGCGCGACGTCGCCTCGTTCTCCGAGCGCGCGCATCGGCGGCAGCTTCAACACGGGCGGTCCGAAGCGCGCGACGCGGCCGCCTTCTTGGTCGACCGACACCAGCGGCGGCTCCGGGCTCTCCAGGCTCGCGATCGACGCCGCGACCGCCTCGGGGCCCTCCACGAGGTTCCGCTTGAAGAGGATCACCCCCGCGAGCGACCCCGCACGGAGGGCGTCGCGAACGATCCGCGGCGGCTCGATGGAGGGGTATCCGACCACCAGAACTCGCCCGGCGAGGCTCTCGAAATTCATCCCTTGGCTCCCGGGGGCCCTTCCGAGCGACGATCCGGCGCCCGAGCCGATCGGGCGGTCACGAACCGCGATCGCGGCCAACCGCCGGAGATTACTACAAATCAGCCGGATGCAAGCCTCGGCGCCCGGCCGGATCGGGTGGGTCGCCCCACATTCCGACCTGCGCGCCCCACCCTCGGCGGGCTATCTTCGGCCGACCGTGGACCTCCACGCCGAGCTACCCCCCGAACCCCTCGACGACGACGACGACGATCTCGACGCCGAGGCGGACCTGTCGCCGACGCTCCTCGCCGGACCGACGCCCGCGATCTATCCGATCACCTTCCGCGAAGAAGACGTCGACCCCGACGCCGTGAAGGTCATCCGGCGGCTCACCCACTACGGCCACCAGGCCTACCTCGTGGGTGGCTGCGTGCGCGACCTGCTGCTCGACCAGCACCCGAAGGACTTCGACGTCGCGACGAGCGCGCGTCCGAGCGAGGTGCGGCGCCTCTTCCGGAACTGCCGCGTGATCGGCCGGCGCTTCCGGCTCGCCCACATCCTCTTCTCGGGCGGCAAGATCATCGAGGTCGCGACCTTCCGCCGCGATCCGGGGCAGACCTTCCGCACGAGCTCGTACGCGGAGCGCCCCGCGCGGGCCCGCGCCGATCTGCCCGAGCCGGTGAAGCTCACACCCATCTTCGCCGCCACCGACGACGACGCGGACCTCTTGATCCGCAACGACAACGTCTTCGGCGACCCCCACGAAGACGCGGTGCGCCGCGACTTCACGATCAACGGGCTCTTCTACGACGTGCGCCGCGGCGAGGTGATCGACTTCGTGGGCGGCATGGAGGACATCGCGGCCCGCACGGTGCGGACGATCGGCGAGCCCGACGTGCGCCTGCGCGAGGATCCGGTGCGCATCCTCCGGGCGATCAAGTTCAGCGCGCGCTGCGATCTCGGGATCGCGCCCGAGCTCTACGACGCGCTGGTCGACTTCCGCGGCGAGCTCGCGCGCGCGGCGCGACCTCGGCTGCTCGAAGAGCTGCTGCGTCTGCTCCGCGGCGGGGCGGCGCATCGCTCGATCTACCTCGCGTGGGATCTCGGCGTGCTCGCGGAGCTGCTGCCCGAGGTCACGAGCTTCCTCGACGACGACGCGCCGGGCGCGCGCGAGCTCTGGGGTCGCCTCGAGGCCATCGATCGCCGCAAGGCGGGCGGTGAGCTCCCCGACGACGCGGTGCTGCTCGCGGCGCTCTTGCTCGGTCCGATCGAAGAAGCGGTCGACGGTGCGCGCGATCCGAACGCGGCGTTCGACGAGTTCATGGAAGAGCTCTCGCTGCGCCTCGCGGTGCCGCGACGGATCAAGGACCGCATCCGACTGCTGGTCGGGAGCCAACGTCGGCTGCGCGCCGGCAAGGTCGGCACGCTCGCGCGTCGCGACTTCTTCCACGACGCCGCCACGCTCTTCGCCCTCGGCGAAGAAGCGCGGGGTGGCCGCCTGCCGACCTGGGCCGAGCCGAGCGTCGCGCCCGCCGAAGCCCCCGTCGAGGATGACGAGCGCCCGCGTCGTCGCCGTCGTCGTCGCCGTCGTCGCGCCGGCGGCGCGGACTGATCGCGCTCGAGCGTCAGTTGCCTCGTTGCTGCTCGAGTCGCTTCGACGCCTCGGCGCGAGCAGCTCTCCGCGAAACGAGGAGCCGCCACGCGGGCCTCGTTCGTCGACGCAGTTTCCACGCGCTCGTCTTCCGAGGACGCGACCCAACGCCCCAAAGGCGAAGCCCGAGGACACTCGCGTGGCCTCGGGCTTCTCGGGGTGCTTTGGGTGTTGTGCTTGGGTGTTTGGGTGCTGGTCGGGTGCGAGCCACGAGCCTCGTGGTCTCGGCCCTCGAGCGACCCGGAGCGAGCTCCGAGCCCCCAACGAGCCCGTCCCCCGACGGACCCGCAGAGTCTGTGTTGCGCCGTGTTTTCTCGGCGACTTCGTTCGAGCGCATCTCATTCGTGGCAGCCGTGCGTCGATCGCCGCGTCCGCGAATCGAGGAAATGTGGTGCATTTTCGAGCGTGAGTGGATGGCGGCGAGGGGCGTGCGGATGCCGGGAAGCGGCTGCGGGAGGTTATGAGATGCGCTCTAGTA
>JALOQC010000612.1 GCA_025453555.1 Myxococcota bacterium
CGTGACCCACGGTCCGTCGTCGAAACGATCGACGCGCCCGAGGATCGTGCCGTCGGCCGCCAGCACGTCGGTGTCGGCGGCCACGAGCACGGTGGAGAGACGACCCTCCGGACCGAAGCGACGCAGACGACGACCGCCGTCGTGCACGAAGAGCAGTGCGCCGTCGGGGGCGTACGCGAGCTGGTGCGAGGTCGTCGCGGAGAGGCACGCGGCCAAGGGGTCGCCGCCGTCGCCGAGCCGATCGTCGCGCACCGCGCCACAGCCGCCGCTTCCGCAACAGTCGCGATCCGAGACGCCGCCCGCGAGCAGCGTGCGTTCGCCATCGGGCGTGATGCGCGAGAGCGTCGCCGCAGAGGTCAGCCCGCCGCGGTCTTCGAGCACGTAGAGGTTGCCGTCGTCGCCGAGCACGAGGCCGTTGCTCTCGAAGAGCAGATCGACGTCGAGGTCTTCCGTGCCGGGCCAGAGCGAGACCGTGCGGTCGTGCTCGATGCGCCACAGGCCGGTGCCTTCGCCGAAGACGACGACCCGTGATTGATCGTCGACGAAGACGGAGCGCGCGCGGAGCGGGACGTCGAGCGCGGGCGCGCCGGTGACGAGCTCGGCGGGATCGTCTTCACCACCGGCGTAGCCCGCGAAGCGCGTGAAGCCGCGACGACGTTGGCGCTTGGCCGCGTTCGAGGTCGAGGGTCGACAGCGAGCTCAAGCTCCAGCCGAGCAGGCCGAGCGAACGCACGTCCCACACGCCGACCTCGGACTCCGCGCTCCGGCAGACGTAGGCCTCCATGCCGGTGCGATCGACGGTGACCGAAGCGCCGCTCGCGACGATCGACCCGAACGCCGCGCCGCTCGAGGCCTCGGGCGCGACGTCGACCGGCAGGCCGTCGTAGACGAGACAGACCTCGTTCCACACGGTGGCGGGTTGGTGGAGGCGGTTGCCGTCCGCGTCGCGTCCGTCCCAGACCCACTCGTCGAAGAACGTGTCGCCTTCGAGGAGGAAGTCTTCCGGCAGCCCCGAACGCTCGTGGAGCTGACCCTCGATCACCGAGCGCACGTCGATGCGCTTCAGGCTCGGCGAGCGATCGTCCACCGCGAGCAGCGGGATGCGGACCGTGAACGCGTCGCGGTTTCCTGGAGCGCGCTCGCTCGAGTGACGCAGCACGTGTCCGGTGCCGAGCACCGCGACCTCTTCGGCGAGCCCCTGGTTCTCGCACTCGATGATCGAGCCGCTCGCTTCGGCCGGGCAGGGCGTGCGTGCACGGGCCGACGCGGGATCGATCGAAGAGGAGCTCGCGTCGCCCGGAAGTCGGAACGGCCAGTTGCAGTCGTAGGGAGAGAAGTGCGTGAGAGGCACGCGCGTCGGCGCTCTTCCTCGTCGATGCCGAGCGCCGAGAGGTCTTCATCCGCGGCGCCGTCCCCGTCGACGTCGATCGTCGCGAGCTCACCCTCGCGTCCGATCAGCGCAATCACCCGACCGTCGTCGACCGGGATCCACTCGCCGCGTCGGCGATCGTAGAAGCCAGTCGGCACGACACCGCCCACCGGCATGCCGAGAAAGTTGTCGACGTAGAAGGGCACCGGCCGATCGAAGACGACTCCCGCCGCACCCATCGACTCGGCCTCGTCGACCGAGACCGAGAGCGTCGAGAGTGGGACCCGCGTCCCGTCCGCCAGCTCGGCCGAAGCCGAGAGTCCTGCGGGAAAGAGCAGCGTCGCTTGCCGCGCGCCGTCGCCATCGTCGACTCGCGAACCCCGCGCGATCGTGGCCTCGCCCGCGCGCACCGTGGTGACGACCGGATCGAGCGGCACGAGTACGACCTCCGACGCCGCCACGTGCTCGTTGGGCCGTGTGGGTCGAAGCAGTCGCTGACTCTCGAGGAAGCCCTCCTTGCGGTAGCGAATGACCAGCCGGCTCGCGGCGTGAACCACGAGGTCGAAGCGACCGTCCGCGCGCGTCTCCGTCCACCCGAAGGGCGACGCGTCCTCCGACAGAAGCTCGACTCGAACCCCCGAAAGAGGTGCGTCGGAATCGTCTTTGACGTAGCCGAAGACACGAATGACTCGCGCCGGGTCGAGCGCGTCGAGATCCACGTCACGTTGCCGCGCACCGTCGCCGTCGACCAGGTGCCGCACGCGATCGAAGAACGACGAAAAGCCTCCTTCGGGCGCGTCGGGGATCGAGCCGTCGGGCCGGTCCGGCTTCTTCCCTCCACACGCAAGGGCGAGGCTCAATGCGACGAGGAAGAGCGCGCGCATGCATCTCACGCTACGACGCTCCCGCGGAGGCGACAAGCGAGCGTCGTGGGCCATTTTCGCTCAGGGGAACCGCTCGTCCCCCGAAACGAGCCCCCCCTGCGTCGGCGCGTTCTCGGTCGCAGGGAGGCGGCTTGCGGAGTCACCCAAACGGGTGATTCGTTCTCCGAGGCGCCGCTGCCTGAGCGGGAGCAAGCCTCGCGACGGGTCCGAGCCGCGACGCTTCGCTCGTAGGCGCTTCGGCCGCCCAACCCCGCGGAGCCTCACGAAGCCAACACTTCTGCTTCGCAGAGGGTTGCGACCATCGTGAAAGTGGGACTGTCTCACTCCGCGAAGGTCTGGGCCTTCGAAGAACGGAACAATCCGGCCCCGAGAAGGTCGCGACCTTCACGAGATGAGACAAACTCACGCGCTGGAAGGTCCAGACCTTCGCCGAGTGAGGTCGCCCTACCTCGTCGAAGGTCGGGACCTTCGCAGAACGAGGCTGGCTCACGTGCCGCAAGCTCCGGACCTTCGCCATCCCAGAATCTGCACTCCAGCGCGCAACTCCGTTTCGGACCCACTTCGCGGAGGAGACCTCCGGGGAATCCCTCCGAGCGGTCCGGAGGGCAGCATCCGAAGGAGAACGTCATGTTGGGTCAGACTCTGAACGTCGCGGCGATGGTCGCGAGCTACACGAACACCGTGTGCTTCAACAGCCGCCACTGCATCCTGCTCGCGCATCAGCTCGAGCGCGTCGCGCCCACCAAGCTGGACAAGGCGCAGCGCGACGCGCTCGACCTCGTGAAGGTGCGCGCACAGGAGGTGGAGGAGGTTCGCAAGGCGCGGCAGCGTGTGGCGCCGCGCGTGGTTCGCTCGTCGCGACTGGCGGTTGTGACGGCGTGGGGCGCAGTGCACGGAGCGCTCACCGCGCTCAGTTCGTTCCCGAAGGAGGTTTCGCCGATCGGCGCTGAGGCCACCGCGCTGCTCGGAGCGGTGTTCGCCGATGGCACGCCGGGCATGAGCGCGCTCGACGCGGGCGCGGTCTGGGCGGAGGCGCACCGGCTCTTCGCGCGCACTGATGAGCAGAAGTTGCGAGAGAAGATCGACGCCATGATCGCGCCCGCGCTGCTCCAGTCGTGTGAGTACGCGTTCGCGCAGCTCGGAGACGCGGTCGGGGTGAGCGGTGAGCGGCAGCCCGAGGGGCCGAAGACGACGCTTCGCGAGGCCAGCGCCCGCTTCTCGTTCGCGGTGAGCTCGTACGCGCGCGCTCTCTCGGTCGGGCTCGACGAAACCGACGAGGTCACCCTCGCGCGCTTCCAGTCCGCGCTCGCGCCCATCGACGTGGTGCGCCCGAGGTACTCGACGATAGGAGAACGGCGACGAGCCGGAGGCGCCCGCCGTGGACCCGGACGCGCCCTACGTGCCCGCGAGCGACGATCCGATCGACAACCCGTTCGTGACGGTGACCTGACCGCTCGTAGGCGGTCCGCACCAGCGCGCGGCGCCGACGTAGCTCGTCGTCGCGCGACCGACCGCTTTCGCTGCCTCGAGGGTCCTGCGCCCCACGGGAACGCGTGACCCCTCGCGCGACCGCGCGTACCCTCGCTCGCGCGTCGACTCATGCTGACCCGCCTCAAAGTCACCGGCTTCAAGAACCTCGTGGAGACCGAGGTTCACTTCGGTCCGTTCACGTGCATTGCGGGGTTCAACGGCGTCGGGAAGTCCAACTTGTTCGACGCCATCCACTTCCTCAGCCAGCTCGCGGACCACTCCTTCGTGGAAGCGGCCCGTGCCGTACGTGGAGGCTCGGACGTGGCCCAGCTCTTCACCGCCGGCGGCGACGGTCGGATGCACTTCGAGTGCGATCTGATCGTGCCGGGCTCGGGGCGCGACGACTTCCATCAGCCCGCGGAAGCCACCCACACGTTCCTCTCGTACGAGCTCGAGCTCGAACTGGTCGAGGACGACCGTGGGTTCGAGCGCATCGTGCTTCGCTCGGAGCGGCTGAGCTACATCGCGCAACGCGACGTGCCCACGCGCCTCGCGTTCGCGAGCCAGCGAGAGTGGCGCGACTCCGTCGTTCGGAAGTCGCCGCGTCGCGCGCCCTACATCGAACCGCACGTCGAAGGCGACAAGCGCGTGGTGCGCCTCAGCACGGACAAGATGCGCGACGAGGCGATGTCGAAACGCGGAGGCGGTCGACCGACCGACTTCCTGACGCACACGTTGCCCCGTACCGTGCTGTCGGCGGCCCAGAACGCCGACGAAGCTCGGACCGCCGTGCTCGCGCGCGCGGAGATGCGCTCGTGGCGGATCCTCCAGCTCGAACCGTCGGCGCTCCGCGAGCCGGACGAGCTTCAGGCACCCACCTCGCTCACGACGGAGGGAC
>JALOQC010000613.1 GCA_025453555.1 Myxococcota bacterium
CGCCCGTCTTCGTCGGCTCCAACGTCGCGGGCGAGCTCCTCGGCGAGCACCTCGTCGCGCGCGGCGTGATCTCGCGCGGCGAGCTCGACATGGCCCTCGCGGTGCTTCCCCGCTTCGAGGGCAAGCTGGGCGACACCCTCGTGGCCCTCGAGCTCGTCGAGCCGGTCGTGCTCTTCCGACAGATCGCCGAGCAGGTCCGCGAGCGCCTCCTCGATCTCTTCACGTGGGAGAGCGGCACCGCCGAGCTCTACCGCGGCGCGGGCTTGCCGCCCTCCGTCGGAGGCTTCCCCCTCGACCTCGACGTCTGGGAGATCCTCCGCGCGGGCGCCGACCGCCGCCTCGACGCGGGCCTCGAAGAAGCGCGCTTCAAGGGCCACCTCCTCGACGACCTCGAACGCGTCCGCCAGCTCCCGAGCTTCGTCCAAGAGGACGCCCTCCCCGACGAGCTCCGCGAGCTCCTCGCGCGGACCGCGACGCCGTGTCCGCTACCCGAGGTGGTGGACGCGCTGTCGCGGCCGAAGGATCTCCGTCGCGGGTACCGCGCGGCGGCGCTGGCGTTGGCGTTGGACTTGGTGGCCTGGCGGCATTGAGGAGCGGGCGAGCCGCATCATCGAATGCGAGCCAGCGCTGTCGTCACACGCGCTATCACCTCGCACTCCTCCTGCCGGCGCCGAACCCCCTCAATCATTGTTTCGGGAACTATGCGTTGTAGCGGGCTGCGTACGAGCTCGTGGCCTTCGCCGACTCCTAAGGCTCAGCTCATTCCCGATCATCTTTGTTGAACAAGTCGCCCCGGAACGCCGATCGACAAGCCTCCCAGGAACGCTTCGCAGCATCGACCCCGATCAACCCTTCAATGAACGGATCGCCTTCCACCTTTGCGACAGCTTCGGCTACGAAGCCATCGCCATCAAGCGCATTGGGAAGAACCAATCGACGCGCGACCAAAACGCGTCCCGACGCGCGTTCGACGCGCGTTCGACGCGCACGGTCTCACCATCTGGTTCCACCTCGGCTTTGCCAACAAGAATCCCGTGAAATACTACCACTTCACGACCCATCACCAGCCAGTTCACCACAAGAAGCGCGAGCAACGAGCCAACGGGGACGTTCGGAATCTTCGCTAGAAACCGAACACTAGATGCATCAGTAAACAGCACCGACGTTCGTTGAAGCGCACGCACGGCTCTCGAAAGACCATTCTCTGAAAGCATGAGGGTGTCCGAAAGCCCGACACGTCGCGCCACTTCGTTTGCCATCATCGCAGCAGACAAGACGTCGCGGTGAGCGGGCTCAAGCCTGGCTCCACGAAACTCGGTACCAAGGGGCGCGCGAAACGGTCGAAGACCATCGATACGCAGCTCAAGGTCGCAGCCACCTCGTTCCAGCATTTGCCACATTCGCCCGACTAATGCGAGCTGCCGCAACTCGGGCTCGTCCGGCATGTGTAGCGAGAGGTCTACCGTCGATTCCTGCGGACGAAGAACGAGGTCCACTAGCTCATGAACCACGCGGATCAACGCCGCATCCGCCCCAAGCCAGGGGAGACGCGGACCGAGACGGCCACGCGAGCGTGGAGCGTTAGCTCCTCCCCACTCACGGTGTCGACCAAAATCAACGTACAGGCCTCCATCGGAGGTTCGTCACCAGGCCACGAGAGCACCGCTCCGTCGGCGCTCGACGTTCCCGTGAGCGAGCGCTTCACACCGAACCGCTCCTCGAACGCATAGACGAGGTCAAGCGGAAGCTCTGCACGCAGTCCAACGGCGAACTCTGCCGCCTGACGATCAATCTCGAACAGCGATGGGCCGCTACGCCGAACATGGAACTTGAACGGGCGCTCGCCACGACCAGCACTCTCACGGGCGGCAAGCTTCGACCTCACGTACCGTGAGGGCTCGCCGATCGCTGTACGCAGCCGGTCCACGAGTGTCGAGGCGGTTGGCGGCGACAGCTCATCCACCTCGTCCCACACCAGGTCCATCGTCTGACCTGCCCTTGCGCCTTCTCCGGCGTCGGCTTTCCAGATACGCGCTGCTGCCGCCTCCAGAAGCTTCCCGGACAAGTGCAAGAGAACGACTCGCTTCGGCTGAAGAGACGATCTGTCGGCATACTGGTAAATCAGAAAGAAGGACGGACATGGTGCCTCGAGCAACTTCCGCCACACACGCAACTCAACGCTGATTCGTTCGCGCATGGTGCCCTTGACCTGGATCAGCGCTGGAATGGCTCCGGCAAGAAACTGTTCGGGCGACGCAGTGCCCGCTTCGATTGGCACCTGGAGGTAGATGTCAAACCCGTGAACACCCTTCGTCACGCTACTAGGACGAAGTCCAGTTCGTTCGCAAGCTGGCGCGCTCGCGCCTCTGCGTCGTCGCCGCGCTGCTCGTTCGTGAACTCTACACTCACTCCCCCTCCTGATCAGAGTTCGACGCGACTCCGCGAGTGAACTTCTCGGTGCAGAACCCGCAATGGGCGGGAGCATAGGTGCGACACACTGCCAAGCATGCGGCCGAACTCGTCAGGCATGTTCAAAGGCACCATGCTTCGCCTTCATGTTCCGAACTTCGAGTTTGGCAGCATGCCCGCGGGCGTCGAACGCTCATCTGTCCGCGCACCAGTGCGACACTTATCGTTCTGCGAGAGCGTACACTCTTGTCATCGCCACCTCCACGCACCACGAGTACTCCGGCGTCTTCCCGTTCCACGACGTCATCCCCGTCGTCGCCCCGATCTCCAGCTCCACGTGCGCCTCCTCGAGCTCGCCCACCGCATCCTCGACCCGCGGCGGCGCGGGCCACACGTGCTGCGTCCCGTCCGGTCGAAAGAAGCGCGCTTCGTCCTCCTCCAGCTCCACCGTCCAGCCGCCTTCGTGCACCAGACGGTGATGCGCGTCGCAGAGGGTGATCAGGTTGTCGAGCTCCGTCTCTCCGTTGCGTGACCAGTGCTCGATGTGATGCCGATCGAGGAAGCGGCGGTGGTGGCAGCCGGGGAAGCGGCAGCGGCCGGCGTCTCGGACGTCGAGGGCGCGCGAAAGCGCAGGGGGAATTGTTCTCGTGCGACGGCCGACGTCGAGGACGGCGCCTCGTTCGTCGAGCTTCACGAGGTCGAGGGCGCAGTCGCAGGCGACGCGGCGCCAGGTCTCGGGGGCGATCCAGGTTCCGTCGTCGAGGTTGGCGACG
>JALOQC010000614.1 GCA_025453555.1 Myxococcota bacterium
AGCTCGTCGATCTCACACTCCTCGGTCAGCGTGCATTCGGCGCCGAGCGTCACGCACGCGTTCCCGAGGCACGCCTGCGCTTCCGTGCAGCAGAGCTCGTCGGCGGCGCCGCACCGCCGAGACGCGTCCTCGCACTCCGCCACGCACGCACCGTCGAGGCACTCTTGCCCGGCCTCGCAGCACGCGCCGCCGCAGAGCACCAGCTCGCCGCAATCCGCTTGGCAGCGACCGCTGGCGCACACGTCGCCCGCCTCGCAGCACTGCGCGAACGAGCCGTTCGTGCAGGGATCGCGGCCGTCCTCACACGAGAGCGTCGCGTCGGAGCCGGGACCCGCATCCCCCTCGGACTGCGGTACGCACACCCCGTCGAGGCACGCCTCTCCGTCGCGGCAGTCGGAGATCGTGAGGCAGGTCCGGGTTGGCGTGGGATCGCCACCGCAGTCGCAGGCAGCCACCGCGAGCACGAGCCAGAGCCAGGGGAGGGGCGAGGATCGACGAGGGAGAAGCGGCATCGAGCGCGAGGATATCAGGCAGCGCGCTGGCGTTGCGTTACCGCCGTTGCGCGCTTCCCCGACAGGACGAGCGTCGGAGACGAGCGGGGCCGTCGGAGACCGGAGAGGCCCGCGCGACCGGCCTGTCGGCGACGGCGCGCGACGGCCCCGCCGGCGCTCGCGCTCGCGAGGGTTGATCGGCGCGACGGGCCGTGGCGGGATCGGCGCGTGAAGGCATCCGAGCCTGCTCCGGAACATCGCGTGAGCGCTCGCGATCCGCGCCTCGTGATCGTGCTCGGCCTCGTCACGACCGCGCTGCTCGGTGTGCTCTGGTGGTGGGTCTTCCACCCCGAGCCCGTAGTCCCCGAGCCGCCCCCGACCGCTCCCGCGCGGATCCGAGCTCGCTGAGGCACGACGCACGCGCCGAGCACCGTGCACGAGCCAGCTCCCGGAGCACAAGCCCGCTACCGGAACCCAACCGTCTGCTAACGTCGGACGCGATGGACACGACACGCACGCTCCTCGTCACGGGCGCGACGGGAGGCATCGGCCAAGCGACGGTGCTCGCGCTCCTCGCGGAGGGCCACCGAGTCGTCGCGACTGGACGCGACGCGACGAGCCTGCTCGCGCTTCAGGGCAAGGCGCGCGACGCCGGCCACACGCTCGTCGTGATCGAGCTCGACGTGACGTCCGCTTCGAGCCTCGCGGAGGCGCGCGCGGACGTGCTCGCACGTGTCGGGGTGCCGGACGTGATCGTGCACGCGGCGGGCATCGCGGAGCTCGGGCCGCTGATGATCACCACCGAGCCCGCGCTCGAGCGACACTTCGCGACCAACGTGCTCGGCGCGATGGCGGTCACGCGTGCGTTCCTCGAGCCGATGCGCACACGCGGGAGTGGGCGCATCGTCCACGTGGGCGCGGTCGTCGATCGCCTGACCCTCGCGACCCACGGCGCGTACGGCGCCTCGATGTACGCGCTGCGCGCGCTCAACGACACCCTGCGCCAAGAGCTGCGCCCCTTCGGCATCGACGTCGTGCTCGTCGAGCCCGGCACCGTGCGCACGGGCTTCCTCGACGCCGCGTTCGACGGCCTCGACGCCAAACGCACCGAAGGCTCGCGCTGGAACGAGGTCATCGATCGCCTGCAGACGCTCAAGCGGGCGGTCTCGTGGATCGGCGTGGCGCCCGAGCGCGTCGCGAGCGTGCTCGTGAAGGCCTCGACGGTGCCCTCGCCGCGCCGCCGCTACGGCGTGACCGCGGCGGGCGCCACCGTGCAGCTCGGCGCCAAGCACCTGCTGCCGACGCGCGCGTTCGACGGGCTCGTGCGCGCAACCCTCGGGCTGGCGAAGCGCGTCGGCGTCGCGAAGTCGCTCGGCACGCCGATCGCGCTCGTGACCGGTGCGGGCGGACGCCTCGGTGGGCCCTCCGCGCTCGCGCTCGCGAAGGCGGGCTTTCGTGTCTTCGCGACGGATTCGGATCCCGCGACCCTCGTGCACCTCGAGGGGCACGAGAACGTCGAGACCCTCTCCCTCGACGTCACGGATCCGCGCAGCGTCGGGAGCGCCCTGCGCGAGGTCGACGCGCGCACCGGCGGCTACGGCGTCGACCTGTTGCTCAACTCCGCCGGCTACGTCGATCCCGCGCCGATGGATCTCGTCGACGAGCGCACGTGGCAGCGCACCTTCGCGGTCAACGCGGTCGGTGCGATGCGCGTCACGCGGCTCGTCGCGCAGCGGATGTGCGATCGCGGGAGTGGGCGCATCGTCAACGTCTCGAGCGTCGCCGGCGTGATGGCGTTCCCCTTCGTCGGTCCGTACCAAGCGAGCAAGTTCGCGCTCGAAGCGCTCTCGGACGCGCTGCGCCAGGAGCTGCATCCTTTCGGCGTCGACGTCGTGCTCATCGAGCCGAGCTTCATCGCGGACGGCTTCGCGGATCGCGTCGCCAAGAGCATCGAGTCGCGCGGTGAAGCGGCCGCGCATTGGCGTCCGATCCTCCCGCACCTTCCCGCGATCGAAGGGCGCCTCGGCGTGCTCGGCGGCGACGCGGAGGAGGTCGCGCAGGTCGTGGCCGAAGCCGCGACGATGCCGCGCCCGTCGCCGCGTTTCGCCGCGCCGTGGACCGCGTCGGTCGCGGTGCGCGCGGAGCCGTGGCTTCCGGCGGCGGTGACCGATCGGGTGTTCCACGAGCTCTTCGCGCTCGGCGACGTGGGCGCGCGACCGGCGAGCTGAGGACGCGACCTCCTCGAGGGCGACGCGAGCGATGACACGAGCGATGACGCGAGCGATGACGCGAGCGATGACGCGAGCGATGACGCGAGCGATGACGCGAGCGATGACGCGGTGCGGCACGGCGCGCGATCGATGCTAGAACGCGCTCCATGAGCGCCTTCCAGACCGCCTTCACGCGTCACGCCGGTGTCGAAGTTCCGTTGATCTGCGGGGCCATGTACCCGTGCTCGAACCCCGAGCTCGTCGCGGCCGTGAGCGCCGCCGGCGGCCTCGGCATCGTGCAACCGATCTCGATGCGCTTCGTGCACGGCCACGATCTGCGCGACGGCCTGCGGCTCATGCGGCAGATCACGGATCGCCCGTTCGGCTTCAACGCGATCGTCGAGAAGAGCTCCGACGTCTACATGGATCGCATGAAGCGCTGGGTGGACGTCGCGCTCGAAGAGGGCGTGCGCTTC
>JALOQC010000191.1 GCA_025453555.1 Myxococcota bacterium
GTCGTCGCGATCGCGAGCATGCTCGCCTGGAACACCGCCTGCGCGCGAAAGCCCGAGCGCGCGAGGAAGTCCTCCACCTCTTCGAGCAACCAGTCGAGGCGCGCCGCGTCGGGCGGTCCGTCGTCGCTCGCGAAGAGCGCTTCGGCGAAGGCGCGCGCGGTGAAGCGCAGCGGCTTGGGCATCCGCCACGTCACGCGCGGGGCGTCGGCGGGCGGGCGGCGAGGCGGTACGGCGTACATCGCGCGCGAGGATCGCCGCCGCGACGCCGCAGGGGAAGCACGTTCGCACGTCGCGCGGCCGACGAAGTGCGCCAGTTCATCCGCAGGCTCCGCTCGATCGTCCGCTCGATGGTCCGCTCGCGCCTGCGGTGACCGGACGAGCGAGCGTCACGGATCCCAGTCGAAGCCGACACGCGTACCGAGCCAGATCGTGTGGTCCGTCGGCTCGCCGTGCGCGCCCGGCGTGAGGCCGTAGCCGACCCAGATCACGCCGTACGGCATGAACGCCGACACACGTGGCGTCGTGATCCCGTAGCCGATCCCGATGCGTGCGCCGTGGCGGGTGGGGCTGTCGTAGCGCTGTGTCCACGCGAGCTCGACGTCCACGATGCGGCTCATGTCGCGCACGCGGAGCAACACCGGCAGCGCCGTCGCGAGGATGCCCTCGAAGCTGCGGCGCCCGTCGTCGGTCTCGGGCAGACGACCTTCGGCGCCGAGCTCGAAGCCGACCCCGAGCGTCAACCGCGGGCCGAGCCCGGCCGCGAGCAAGAGTCGCCCGCCGCCGCCGCCGCCGAGCCCGACCTCGCCGTCGCTCACCACGAGCGCACCACCGCCCCGCGTCTCCGCGAGGATCACCACGCGCCGCTCGTTGCCTTCGACGCCCGCGAAGTCTTCGTCCGGCTCGAGCCAGTAGGGACACTCGGCCACGATGTCCTCGCCCGCGTCGAGCATCGCGCGCACCCGCTCGAGCCGCCGCACGCGCTTCACGCGCCGCGTGAGTCCCTCCTGGCGATAGAGCTCCTCCGAGGGCCCACCCTCGGCGGCGATCTGCGACGCGACGAACATCCGCACGTCCTCGCGGTCCTCGCGCTCGGTCGCGCAGACACTCGACATCACCGACTCGATGGAGCCTTCGACCTCGAGACGGTCGACGACCCACTCGTTGTTCTCGCGCAGCTCCACCGCCTGGTGGAGATCCGAATAGAGCCCCCGCGCCACCCGCTGCTCGGGCAGAGGCGTGCACGCCGCGAACGCGAGGAGCACGACCACCACGCACGGCCCACAGGTCTCTCGTCGCCCCACGGAGATCATCGCGTTTCGAGTCGGATCGGCCGTCGAGGTTCGGGGGAGATCATCGCGTTTCGAGTCGGATCGGCCGTCGAGGTTCGGGGCATCGTCGTTCTCCAGCGGTGACGCATCGACGGGTCATGGGGCGATCGGCACGCTTCGTCGAGCACGGGACCTCGACGAGCCGAGGGCCACGCGCCATTCCTCGGGTCGTGCTCACGGCAGCAGCGTGCGCAGCCGCTCCACCAGCAGCGCGCCCTCGAGCGGCTTCGCGAGCACCTCGTGGAAGCCCGCCGCCTGCGCGCGGCGACGCGTCTCCGGATCGCGATGACCGGTGAGCGCGATCACCGGGACGTGCGGAAGGAGCGACCGCGCGCGCTCGATCACGCCGAAGCCGTCGAGCACCGGCATCTCGAGATCCACGACCATCGCGTGCACCGTGCGATCGGCGAGCAATGCGACCGCCTGCGCGCCGTCGTCGACCGAGAACACGCGCCAGCCGGCGTCCTCCAGGAACGCCGCCACCAGCGCGCGGAGGTCTCCGTCGTCGTCCGCGACGAGCACGTTGCGGCGGAGCCTTCGCCGCACCACGCGCAGGAGCGCGTCGCCCTCGATCGGCTTGTAGACACAGTCCGCGAAGCCCGCCGCGAGACATCGCTCGCGCGTCCCCGCGACCGCGTCCGCCGTCACCGCGACCACCGGCACGCGCACCTCGCCGTCGCGGCGCGCGCGTTCGTCGAGCGCAGCCCGAAGAGAGAATCCGTCGAGGCCCGGCATCCGGAGATCCACGAGCGCGAGGTCGAAGAGCCGGCGCTCCGCGAGCTCCAGCGCGGCCTCTCCGTCCGCGACCACGTCCACTTCGAGCCCCGCCGCCGCGACGAGCGATCCGAGCAGCTCGCGGTTCTCGGCCGAGTCGTCGACCACGAGCACGCGCCCCCGCAACACCGCGCGCGCGAGCTGTCCGCGCACCTCGCCGCGTGAGAGCGACGCCGACGCGGGCGCGATGGGCAACGCGAGGGTCAGCACGCAACGGTCCAAGCGCTCGTCGCACACGAGGCGCCCGCCGATCGCGGTCGCGATGCGCGCGAGCAGGTCGATCCCGGCGCGCGTGCTCTCCCCCGCGGAGTCGCCCGAGCCTTCGACGGACACCTCGAGCCGCAGCGGGAAGCGCGCGTCCGCCGACGCCGCGAGCCGGGCCTCCGGCGACTCGTCACGTCGCGCCCGCAACGTCACGCGACCCCGCGCAGCGCGCCGCGCGCCGCGCGTCATGAGCCCGCCGAGGATCTGCCGCAGCCGCCGCACGTCGCCGAGCACGCGCTCGGGCAGAAGCGGGTCGTGATCGAGCACGAGCGACACCCCACGCGGCTCCGCGACGTCGCGCGCGACCTCCATCACGTGGCGGAAGAGATCCGCGAGCGCGAAGGGCACCGGCTCGATCTCGAGGCCTTCGTCGAGCTGAGTGGAGTCGAAGAGATCGTCGAGGAGGAGCAACAGCGCGTGGGCGTTGCGCTCGATGCGGAGCGCGGACGCGTGCACACGCTCGGGCTCGAGCGGCCCCCCACGCCGCAGGCGCTCCGCCGTGCCGAGGATCGCGTTGAGCGGCGTGCGCAGATCGTGGCTCAGCGCGGCGAGGAAACGTGTCTTGGTCGCGCGCGCCTCGTCGGTGGACTCGCTCGGCTCCCAACGCGAGACGCGCCAGCCGCCGAGCGTGACGGTCTTCCGCCGTCCGAACAGGCGATCGAGCGCGAGCGACGTGCTCTCGCGCCCGAGCAACGTGGGCTCGTCCACCCCGAGCGCGACCGCGAGCGCCCCACTGACCGCGAGCACGCGACCCCCCGCGTCCTCCACGAGGATCGGCGCCGTCGTCGCGACGAGCACCGAGAGCAGGCGCGCAGGCTCCACCTCCACGGGACGGAGCATATCCCGACGCGGGGTGCTCGTGTCTCCGAGCGGCACGTCTACCCAAGCGGTCCGCCCTGTGGCACAGAGGGCGCGGCATATGGCCGACTACATATTCTCCATGAAGGGCCTGACGAAGGTCCACCCGCCCGACAAGAAGATCGTCTCCGATCTCTACCTCTCGTTCCTCCCGAACGCGAAGATCGGAATCATCGGGTCCAACGGCTCCGGCAAGTCGACGATCCTGCGCATCATGGCGGGGGTCGACACCAACTACACCGGCGAGTGCTGGACGAAGTCGGGCCTCAAGGTCGGCTACCTCCCGCAGGAACCCGACCTCGGCGGCGCCAAGACGGTGCTCGAGGCGGTGGAGCTCGCGGTCAAGCCCATCCGCGACGTCATCACGGAGTTCGAGGAGCTGAGCATGAAGCTCGGCGATCCGATGAGCGACGACGAGATGACGAAGCTGCTCGAGAAGCAGGGGCGTCTGCAGGATCAGATCGACGCGGTCGACGGTTGGAACCTCGACCACGCGCTCGAGATCGCCATGGACGCGCTCCGTCTGCCGCCCGGCGACGCGAGCACCGCGACGCTCTCCGGCGGCGAGAAGCGCCGCGTCGCGCTCTGCCGACTCCTGCTCGAGAAGCCGGATCTGCTGCTCCTCGACGAGCCGACGAACCACTTGGACGCCGAGAGCACGGCGTGGCTCCAGGGGCACCTCCAGAGTTATCCCGGCTGCGTCATCCTCATCACCCACGACCGCTACTTCCTCGACAACGTGATCGAGTGGATCCTCGAGCTCGATCGTGGCGAGGCCTATCCCTTCAAGGGCAACTACTCCGAGTGGCTCGAGAGCAAGCAGAAGCGCCTCGAGCTCGAAGAGAAGCAAGAGTCCGCGCGGCAGCGGAAGATCAAGGAAGAGCTCGAGTGGGTGCGCGCGTCGCCCAAGGCCCGACAGGCCAAGAGCAAGGCACGCATCGAGGCCTTCGATCGCCTCGTGCAGGATCGTGGGCGCGCCGCGCGCGATCCCAACGAGGTGCGCATCCCGCCCGGCCCGCGCCTCGGCGGCAAGGTCATCGAGGTGGAGGGCATCGCGAAGTCCTTCGGCGACAACCTTCTCTACGAGAACCTCTCGTTCCGCGTGCCGCCCGGCGCGATCGTCGGCATCGTCGGCCCGAACGGCGCCGGCAAGACGACCCTCTTCAAGATGATCACCGGTCAGCTCGAGCCCGACGCGGGCAAGATCGTGGTCGGCGAGACGGTGAAGCTCAGCTACGTCGACCAGCACCGAGATCACCTCGGCGACGACAAGACGGTCTTCCAGGAGATCAGCGGCGGCGCGGACGAGATCGACGTCGGCGATCGCACGGTGTCGTCACGCGCGTACTGCGGCTGGTTCAACTTCAAGGGCTCCGACCAGCAGAAGATCGTCGGCAACCTCTCGGGCGGTGAGCGCAACCGCGTGCACCTCGCGAAGCTCATGAAGAGCGGCGGCAACGTGCTGCTCCTCGACGAGCCGACGAACGACCTCGACGTCGAGACCCTGCGCTCTCTGGAGTCGGCGCTGCTCGAGTTCCCCGGCTGCGTGCTGATCATCAGCCACGATCGCTGGTACCTCGACCGCATCTGCACGCACATCCTGGCGTTCGAAGGCGACAGCCAGGTGATGTTCTTCGACAAGTACCGGAAGCTCACGAAGGGCTGAAACGAGCTCAGCCGATCTCACAAGCCGCCCTACGGACGGCGCGTAGCGAGCGCCAGCGAGCGAAGGCTCGTGGGTGGGGGCCCCATCGGGGCTTCATGCCCCGTGGGGGAGGGTCTGGCGACAGACCCTCGGAGAAGCTGACGCGCGATCGCCACACGCACGAAGGCCGGCCCCGTCTCGGGACCGGCCTTCGTCGTGTTCCGCGATCGTGAACGTGAACGTGAACGTGATCGTGAACGTGATCGTGATCGTGATCGTGAACGTGATCGTGATCGTGAACGTGAACGTGAACGTGGTCGCAGTCGTGAACGTGGTCGGCGACGACTCACGTCAGCGATCACCGCATCGCGACCGCTCGTCGATCAGGTCAGGTCGTCGCCGTCGAGCCCCGGACAACGGCGCTCGATGTCGCGGCAGATCTCCGGCTCGTAGCGGTCCTCGAGCTCGTCGAGCGCGTCGTCGTCGCCCGCGTAGCTGCAGTCCAGCTCCGAGAGCGCGCGCTGGGTCGCGTCCACGCGCGCGTTCGCGCACGCCTCGAACTCGCCCACCGTCACGTCGCAGCTCGCCTCGACCTCCGGCGCGGTCTCGTCCGCGCACTCCTCCTCCGGCGTCTCGTCCTCCGGCTCCGGCTCGCTCGGCTCCGCGTCGAGGCAGCCTTGCACCGCCGCCTCGCAGCTCGTCGCGTCCTCCGTGAACGCGACCGCGAAGACCGTGCAGAGCTCGCGTCGGCTACCGAGGTTCGAGGCTTCGTCGCGCTCCCAGCGCTCGAACGCGATGCACGCCTGCACCGCCTGCGCGTCCGTGAGCTCCGCGATCGGGGTCGAGTCCGGGAGCCCCGTGTCGATCGCCCCCGCTCCGTCTCCGCAGCCGATCGCGAGCACGCCGAGCGTCGTCCGGAACAAAGAGCGCCATCCAAGCATCGTCGTCATGAAGTTCTCCTCGCCGCGACGATGGCGTCGCGGACCGCGGGCACCTGAGCAAGGCGCTTGCCATCGCGCTCCGTCGGACGTGCACGCGAACGAAGCCTCACGAAACCTCGCAAAACGTGGCGCCCGCGGCGGAGAGCCGATGCGATCGACCCGAGCGGGACAGGGTCGGGAGTGAACCGAGGTCGCAGGCCGCGTGAACCGCCGGCGACACTGTCGTCCCGAAGCATGCCCCTCGAGGCAGGCCGAACCGAAGAGACGCCGAAAATGAAAAACCCGCGCCGAGGCGCGGGTTGGTGGGTCATTCAGGACTCGAACCTGAAGCCAACGGATTAAGAATCCGCTGCTCTACCAATTGAGCTAATGACCCGAAGAGAGACGACTGATGCCCATCGAACGGCTGAAACGTTCGACGATTGAATCGTAAGAGTCGGCGCACCCGGCAGGATTCGAACCTGCGACCTGCGGATTCGAAGTCCGACGCTCTATCCAGCTGAGCTACGGGTGCTCGTCGTACTTGGTGGAAAGAGCTTCGTTTCGGAACGAGCCCGAAGCGGCGCGCTTTCTACCTCACATCATTCGTCTGTCAAGATCAAACCCGGCCGAAACCGGGTTTGAGGTGGGGTGACTGACGGGGCTTGAACCCGCGACCCCCGGAGCCACAATCCAGTGCTCTACCACTGAGCTACAGCCACCACCGTCCGAGAAACGGACGCGGATGATAGCTCCGACCTCGGACCTGGCAAGGGATAAATTCAGGCTCCCGTAGGCTTCCCCGAGGCGCGGTCGCCAGACCGTCGCTGCGGAGCGCCGGCCCCGAGGACGGCCCCGCGAGCCTTCTCTCTTCGCTCGCGGCGCGCCGTGCGGAGGGGCGGCTCGCGGGCGATCACCTTCCGCGAGCCTCCAACCGGCAGGCGCTCGGCCGGACCGAACCCAGAACCGCACGCGACACGCAAACGTCCCTCACGTCCCCATTCCGGGCGTTCTCGCGTGCTGGTATCTTTGCAGCCACATGCGGAGCTTGACGTTCGGGCGGGGCACGGCCCTCTGGGTCCCCTTCTTCTCGGTGGTCGCGGTCTTCGTCGCACGCGACGGGACAGCCCACGCGTACATCAGCCAGGTCGACGGCACCGTGGTCCCCGAGTCGGGGCGCATGCAGGCCTGCCTCGACCGAGCGGGCACCGGCGAGACGATGGCAGGCGCGCTGAACGCGGTGGAGGACGCACAGGTGCTCCCCGAGGCGTACCGCCCGGTGCCCAACGCGTCCGGCAGCTACGACGTCACCTTCGTCGACATCGGCGAGGGCGCGGGCTTCCGCAACTCGTTCGGCTGGTTCTGGCTCGGCGACGACGTCAGCAACCCCGCGAACCTCCGCACCATCTTCGGCTGTCGCACCTACGCGACGTGCGACTGCCCCTGCTCGACCACGCGCACCATCACGGTCGACTTCGACACCCAGCCCGGCTTCGCGGCGGGCCGACCGATCGGCTTCTGGCTCCGAACCCCCGAGCGCCTCGACAACACCCGCGAGAACGGGACGTTCGACGGCAGCGCGTGCGACTTCAATCGCGGCTGCGACCCCACCGGCGCGAACGTCAACGACAGTTGCGGCGGCCGCCTCGACAGCAACAACCGCATCTACTTCACGAACGCCGCGCTCAACGACGACGGCGACTTCAAACACTTCCTCGTCTACGAGTCCGCCACGCGGCTCAACACCTTCTACTTCGGCTTCGAGGATCTCTTCCGCGGCGGCGACAACGACTTCGAGGACATGCTCGTACGCGCGACCGGCCTCGTGCCGCTCTGCGATCCACGCCCCGAGACCTGCAACAACCTGGACGACGACTGCGACGGCGTGATCGACGACGGCCTGACGCAGGCGTGTAGCTCCGCGTGCGGCGCCGGCGTGCGCACGTGCGTCGCGGGCAGCTTCGGCGCGTGCTCGGCGCCGACCCCGGTGACGGAGAACGGCGTGGTGACTCGCTGCGACAACGTCGACAACGACTGCGACGGCACGATCGACGAGGGCATCTCCCGCGCGTGCACGAACGAGTGTGGCGCCGGAACCGAGGTCTGCGTCGCGGGCACCTTCGCCGGCTGCAACGCGCGTCGACCGACCGCGGAGCTCTGCAACGGCACCGACGACGACTGCGACGGAACGACCGACGAAGATCTCACGCGCGCGTGCTCGTCGAGCTGCGGCAGCGGCATCGAGACCTGCTCGATGGGTTCGTACCGCGGGTGCACCGCGCCCACGCCGAGCGTGGAGACCTGCGACAACCTCGACAACGACTGCGACGGGCGCACCGACGAAGGCCCCATCACGATGGCGTGCTCCACCGCGTGCGGCGGCGGCATCGCGACGTGCATCTCGGGCGTGTTCGTCGGGTGCACCGCCGCGACGCCCCGCCTCGAGACCTGCGACGGAACCGACGAAGACTGCGACGGCAGGATCGACGAAGAGCTCACGCGCACCTGCAGCAGCGCGTGCGGGCTCGGATCCGAGACGTGCACCTCGGGCGCGTGGGCGGGCTGCGACGCGCCGACCCCGGGCGTCGAGACCTGCAACAACCTCGACGACGACTGCAACGGCATCATCGACGACGGCAACCCCGGCGGCGGCGCGGAGTGTGTGCCCGACGGGATGGGCGGCTACGTGCTCGATCCTCCCGCGGGCGCGGCGTGCATCCCCGGTCGCGTCACCTGCGTCGCGGGCGACCTTCAATGCCTCGGCTCGACGAGCCCCTCGCGCGAGGTCTGCAACTGCGAGGACGACGACTGCGACGGCGCGATCGACGAAGAGGCCGACGGCAGCCTCTGCGGTACCGGCGCGTGCATCGAGTGTCGCTGCCTGACGCCGTGCGCGGACGGCGAGTTCCCCTGCCCGCCCGGTCGCGTTTGCGACGAGTCGCTCGCGCCGCCCGACGGTGGCGTTCCGGGATACTGCGTGGGCGGCATGTGCGAGGGCGTCGTCTGCGACGAGAACTCGATCTGCGAGCCCACCACCGGCGAGTGTCGCGACCTCTGCGAGGGCGTGAGCTGCCGACCGGGCGACGCGTGCGTGCGCGGACGCTGCGTGGAGGACAACTGCTACGGACGCGGCTGCGCGATGGGCGAGCGTTGCCGCGACGCAGCGTGCGAGCCCGATCCGTGCGCGGGCGTGGGTTGCCCCGAAGGTCAGTACTGCGACGAAGGCACCTGCGTCGCGCCCTGCGATCTCTCGTGCCCGAGCGGACAGCGCTGCGAGAGCGGCGCGTGCGTGGAAGCGCCGTGCGGCGGCACTTGCTCGGGCGATCGCCGCTGCATCGACGGCGCGTGCGTGGCGCCGACGTGCGAGCCCGCGTGTGGCCGCGCGCGCGTCTGCGTCGGCGACACCTGCGTCGACGATCCGTGCGCGGGGCGGCGTTGTCCGGAAGGATCGAGCTGTCGCGCGGACGACGGCGCGTGCGTGCCGGAGTCCCCCACCACGCCTCCGGAGCGAGTCCTCGGTCTCGCGGCAGGCGGAGGTGGCTGCACCTGCGACGCCGCCGGCGCGCCGACGTCGGGATCCAACGCCGCGGGCGCGGGCATCGCGCTGGTGCTCCTCGGATTGTTGGGTTGGCGTCGCCGCGCAGCGAGGGCTCGAACGTCCGTGAAGTCGTCGTGCGCGTCGCTTCGTCGCGCGGCGGTGTTGACGGCCACGAGCGCGCTCTCGCTCACCGGCACCGGCTGCGACGTCGAGCCCTTCTGCTTCGAGAACTGCGGCGAGATCGTCACCGACTCCGGGCCGCGCGACGCCGGAGTGGACGCGCGGCCCGCGGACGGCTGCATTCCGTTCGGCGACGAGGTCTGCAACGAGCGCGACGACGACTGCGACGGGCGCGTCGACGAGACGTTCGATCTCGCCACCGATCCGCGCAACTGCGGCGCGTGCGAGGCGGAGTGCATTCTGCCGGGCGCCTTCCCGGGCTGCGCGGCGGGCGAGTGCACGATCGACGAGTGCGAGATCGGCTTCCACGATCTCGACGGCAACCCGACGAACGGCTGCGAGTACGAGTGCCCTCCGTCCGGGCCCGAGCTCTGCGACACCCGCGACAACGACTGCGACGGCGCGGTGGACGAGGGCTTCGATCTCACGACCGACCGCGCGAACTGCGGCACCTGCGGCAACGCGTGTGTGTTCGCGAACGGCGACGGCGTGTGTGAGGCGAGCACGTGCCAGCTCGACGGCTGCAACGAGGGCTTCGTCGATCTGGACCGCGACCCGAGCAACGGCTGCGAGTACCGCTGCTCAGGCAGCAGCGGCGCGGCCGAGATCTGCAACGGCGCGGACGACGACTGCGACGGCAACCTCGACGAGGGCTTCGATCTCGCGAGCTCGCCCGCGAACTGCGGCGCCTGCGGGCGCGGGTGCACGTTCGCGAACGCGACGCCGAGCTGCACGATGGGCACCTGCGGCATCGCGAGCTGCCGCGCAGGCTTCGTGGACCTCGATGGCAATCCCGCGACGGGCTGCGAGTACGTGTGCACGCCGAGCGGCGGCGTCGACGACTGCGACGGCATCGACGACGACTGCGACGGACGCATCGACGAAGCCGACGTGCGCGTAGGCACCGCGTGTGGCTCGTCCACCGGCATCTGCCGTCCCGGCATCAACTCGTGTCAGCGCGGCGCGATCGTGTGTGTGGGCGGTGTGGGCGCGTTGCCGAGCGAGACCTGCGACGGCACCGACGAAGACTGCGACGGACGCACCGACGAAGGACCGGGCGTGCCGGGCGTGGGCGATCGCTGCGGCGGCACCAACGTCGGTCGCTGCGAGTACGGCACCTTCGCCTGCTCGGGCGCCGCGCTGACGTGCGGCGGCGCGTTCGTCGGGCCGATCGCGGAGACGTGCAACGGCCTCGACGACAACTGCAACGGCGCGATCGACGACGGCCTCACGACGCCGGCCCCCGGCAGCGTCGCGAGCTGCGCGAACCAGACCGGTGTGTGCGCGGGGCGCGTGCCGACCTGCCGTGGCGCGGGCGGCTTCGCGTGCGACTTCCCGAGCACCTACCAGTACCAGACGACGGAGTTCCGCTGCGACACCCTCGACAACGACTGCGACGGCACGCCCGACGAAGGCTGCCTCACCGCGCGCGGCACGGACCGTCGGCTCGACACCCACGTCACGCAGAGCTCGCTGAACTCGCTCGCGCCCGTGATCGCGACCGGCTCCGGCAACCTCGTCTACGCGGCGTGGATGGAGACGTCGCGCGCAGCACCGACGGCGGCGCGGCGTGGGGCGCACCGATCTTGCTGGACTCGTCCGGCGGTCCCGCGTTCTCGCCGCAGCTCGCGCCGAGCGCGACCCAAGACGTCGCGGCGGTGTGGGCCGACTTCCGCGGCGGCACCAACTACCGCGAGATCTACCGCAACCGCTCCACCGACGGCGGCGCGAGCTTCAGCGGCAACACGAAGGTCAACGCGACCGGCGAGACGGCGACCGCGGACAGCTTCGGCGTCGACCTCGCGGTGAGCGGCAACAACGTCTACGTCGTCTTCGAGGCGTTCGAGACCACGCGCCGCCGCCAGGTCTACTTCTCGCGCAGCACCAACAACGGCAACACGTGGTCGGAGCCCGTTCAGCTCAGCCCGGACACCGCGAGCGCCGACTACGTCGCCGCGACCCCGCGCATCGCCGCGAGCGGAACCCGCGTGCACGTGGTCTGGCGCGACAACCGCAACGGCGGCGCCGACCTCTACGTCCGCACCTCGCGCAACAGCGGCTCGAGCTTCGACACCGCCGTGCGCGTCGACACCGGCGATCTCGCGGGGCGCAACGCGAGCGTCGATCCGGACATCGCGGCGGACGGCGACAACGCCTACGTGGTCTGGGTGGACAACCGCGACGCGGGCTCGCTCGACATCTGGATGAACCGTTCCATCGACGCCGGCATGACCTGGCTCGCGACGCCGACGAAGCTCGACCAGGATCCGTTCCCGCACGACTCGATCGCGCCACGCGTGGTCGCGCTCTCGTCGAGCCGGGCGATCGTCGCGTGGGTCGACTACCGCGACGGCTTCCCGGACATCCTCGCGTCGCGCAGCACCAACGCGGGCATGACCTTCTCCGCGCCGGTGCGCCTCGACACCGGCACCGCGGCGGGCACGAGCGCGAGCTTGACCGTGTCCCTCGCGGCCAGCGGCGATCTCGTCGCGGCGGCGTGGTCGGACGATCGCAGCGGTTTCACGGACGTCTACGCGAACTTCAGCTTGGACGCGGGCGCGACGTGGCAGCCGCAGGACTACCGCATGGACACGAACGCGATCGGGACCACCGACTCGCAGACGCCTTCCGTCGCGGTGGGCAGCAGTCGCGTGCACGTGGTGTGGACCGACCACCGCCGCGGCAGCGGCTGCCCGGTGGCCGGCACGCAGTGCCCGAACGCCGACATCTACTATCGCCGCATGGAGTGAGCCATCGTCGCGGGCTCGCGCGGTCTGAGACGTGTGGCACGCATCGCGTGGAGCGCGTGGTCGCCGAACGTCGTCACACGTGCGCCTGCCGAGCGACTTGCGGCGCGACTCGCGGCGCGAAGCTCGCCGAGCGCGAGGCGTGCGGAACCTGCACGAGGAACGAGCGTGGCTCGCCGCACCAGCGTGAGGTCCCGCGCCTTGCGCGTGCAGGACGACACCGTGCGTGCTCGGCCTGCGTGTAGGATGGAACCGTGACCGTCGAGAGCCGCACGCTCGCTTCGTTTCCCGGGCTCGCCACCCTCCCCACCGACGCGCTCGCGTCGATCGCGTCGCTCACCTCCGAAGAGCGGCATCGCGCCGACTCGCTGCTCTTCTCCGAAGGCGACGCGCCCGGCGACCTCTACGTCATCGTGCGCGGCCACGTGCAGCTCACGCAGCGCTTCGACGGGCGCGGCACCACCGCGGTGCTCACGCTCTCCGACGGCGAGCTGCTCGGCTGGAGCGCGCTCCTGCGTCGCCCTCGCGTCGCGAGCGCGCGCGCCCTCACCGAAACGGTGCTCCTGCGCATGAACGCGTCCGCGCTGCTCGAGCTCTGCGAGAACGACCCACGGGTCGGGCATCGCGTGATGGCGCTCGCGTTCGAGGAGGTCGCCGATCGCCTCCACGCGACGCGCCTGCAGCTCCTCGACGTCTTCGGGTCCAAATGAGCGCGCGCTTCTTGCCTCGCGAGTCGTTCGCCACGCTCGTCGACGCGCTGCGCGACGGGCGTCGTCTGCTCGGACCACGCGTGCGCGACGGCGCGATCACGTTCGGCGACCTCGAGGCGGCGGAGGAGCTCCCGATCGGCATCGGCGACGAGCAGAGCCCCGGACGCTACCGACTTCGCGATCGTGGAGACGACCGCGCGTTCGGGTACGCGGTCGGCCCGACCTCGCTCAAGGAGACGCTCTTTCCTCCGCGCGAAACGCTCTTCCGCGCGGAGCGCCGCGCGGACGGCAAGGTCGGCTTCGTGGCGGTGAAGCCGAAGCCCGAAGCGACCGCGGTGCTCGGCGCACGCGCGTGTGAGCTCGCCGCGATCGGCGTGCAGGATCGCGTCTTCGTCCACGGCGTGGCGTCCGAGCCTCGCTACCGCGCGCGTCGCGACGCGCTCCGGCTCGTGGTCGCGGTCCAGTGCACGTCGCCCGCCGCGACCTGCTTCTGCGGCGACGCGGGCACCGGTCCGCGCGTCCACGGCGACGCCGCGGATCTGATCGCGACCGAGGTCGACGCGGGCCTCGTCCTCGAAGCACGCACCGACGAAGGCGCGCGCCTGCTGGATCGGCTGCCGACCCGCGAGGTCGCGGGCGACGAGCACGTCGAAGCCGAGCGCGATCTCGACGCCGCGACCACGAAGACACGCACCGGCCGGCTCGCCTTCGAGGGTCTTCCGGAGCGGCTCTTCGCGGCCCTCGATCACGCGCGCTGGGACGAGGTCGCGGCGCGCTGTCTCGCGTGCGGTAACTGCACGAACGTGTGCCCCACCTGCTTCTGCAGCCACGCGGAAGAAGCCGGCGCGACTGCCGGCGCGCTCGAAGGCCGCAGCGAGCGCGTGCGCGTGTGGGAGAGCTGCTTCTCGTCCGATCACGGCGCGATGCACGGCGCGAACCCACGCGCGACCACGAAGGATCGTTACCGCCAGTGGCTCACCCACAAGCTCGGGAGCTGGGTCGCGCAGTTCGGCACGAGCGGCTGCGTGGGTTGTGGACGCTGCACGACCTGGTGTCCGGCGGGCATCGATCTCGTCGAAGAGGCGCGCGCGCTCGACGGACCCGTCGAGTCGGCGGGGTCAGCCGCCGACGGATTCGCATCACCGGTCGTGCTCCCGGAGGCCTCGTCGGCCGCTGAACCGGCCGACCGAGAGGGGCCGCTCTCGTGCGATGCGCCCCGCGCCGAGGACCTCGTGCCACGCGCGGCGGAGGTGCTCGCGATCACGCGGGAGACCTCGGACGTGGTCACGCTGCACGTGCGCGATCACGGCGTTGCCGCCGAGCCCGGGCAGTTCCTGCAGCTCTCCTTGCCGACGATCGGCGAAGCGCCGATCTCGGTGTCGGGCGTCTCGCGGGCCGAAGGCTTCGTCGACGTCGAGCTCACCATCCGCGGCGTGGGTGCGACGACCCGCGCGCTCACGAGCCTCGAGCCCGGCGCGGAGCTCGGCGTGCGAGGCCCCTACGGTCGCGGCTGGCCGCTGGCCGCGCTCGAAGGCGCGCCGGTGGTGATCGTCGCGGGCGGCGTCGGTCTCGCGCCGCTCCGAGGCGCGATCCGCGCGCTCGTCGAAGCGCCCGAGCGGTTCCCCGACGTGCGCCTCTTCGTCGGCGCGCGCGCCCCCGAGGATCTGCTCTACCCGCGCGAGATGATCACGTGGCTCGAACGATCGCACGTGAAGCTCACGGTCACCGTCGATCACGCGAGCCCCGCTTGGCGCGGCCACGTGGGCGTCGTCACGCGTCTCCTTCGACGCGGCGCGATCCCGGAGGACGCACGGGCGCTCGTGTGCGGTCCCGAGATCATGATGCGCTTCACGAGCGACGCGCTGCTCGCGGCGGGCGTCGCGCACGATCGGCAGTGGCTCACGATGGAGCGGCACATGAAGTGTGCGGTGGGCTTCTGCGGTCGCTGCCAGATGGGCCCACATCTCGTCTGCCGCGACGGTCCCGTCTTCCGACGCGACGAGCTCGCGCTGCTCGGTCGGGAGGGCTTCTGATGCACGCGTCACCTCCCGCCCCGAATCGGAACCCGAAGCGCCCGCGCCTCGGCGTGGTGAAGCTCGCGTCCTGCGACGGTTGTCAGCTCCAGCTCCTCTCCTGCGAGGACGAGCTGCTCCCGCTCGCGGGCGCGGTCGAGATCGTCACCTTCGCGGAGGCGAGCTCGCGTCGCGACGACGGCGGTCCGCTCGACGTGGTGCTCGTCGAAGGCTCCGTCTCCACGAACGATCAGCTCGCGCACCTCCGCGCGATGCGCGCGCGCGCGAAGACCCTCGTGACGATCGGCGCCTGCGCGACCGCGGGCGGCATCCAGGCGCTCCGCAACGGGCGCGACGTGAAGGAGATGCTGCGCGTGGTCTACGCGCGGCCCGAGTACGTCGACACCCTCGCGGACGCCACGCCGGTCGCCGCGCACGTGCGCGTCGATCACGAGCTGCGCGGCTGCCCGATCGCGAAGGGTCAGCTCCTCGAGCTGCTCACCGCGCTCTTGCTCGGACGCCGCCCCGAGCTCCGCGACGAGAGCGTGTGCGTCGAGTGCAAACGCGCGGGCAACGTCTGCGTGATGGTCGCCTCCGACACGCCCTGCCTCGGTCCCGTCACCCACGGTGGCTGTGGCGCGCTCTGCCCGAGCTTCGCGCGCGGCTGCTACGGCTGCTTCGGCCCGAAGGAGCAAGCGAACACCGCGTCGGTGGCGTCGCTGCTCCGCGCGCGGGGCGAGAGCGGCGCGGAGATCGCGCGTCGCTTTCGCAGCTTCACCGGGGAAGCGGAGGCCTTCGCGAAGGAAGCGAAGCGCGCGCTCGAGCACGACCCGCGGGAGCTCGTCGAGCTCGGGCCCGAGGAGGAGCCGTGAGCGAGAAGCCCGACGAACGCGAGGCGCGCGAAGAGCGCACGTACCACGTGGACGTCCTCACGCGCGTGGAAGGCGAAGGGCGCTTCGTGCTGCAGCTCGAAGAGGGCCGCGTGGTTCGCTCCGAGCTCGCGATCTTCGAGGCGCCTCGGTTCTTCGAGGCGTTCCTTCGCGGCCGCGATCGCCACGAGGTCGTCGACGTGGTCGCGCGCATCTGCGGCATCTGCCCCGTCGCGTACCAGATGAGCGCCGCGCTCGCGCTCGAAGCCGCGCTGCGGCTCTCGGTGCCCGATCCGATCCGTCGGCTGCGACGCCTGCTCTACTGCGGCGAGTGGATCGAGAGCCACGCGCTGCACGTGTTCCTGCTGCACGCGCCCGACTTCCTCGGCTTCCCGAGCGCGATCGAGATGGCGGCCGAGCACCGCGAGCTCGTCGAGCGCGGGCTGCGCATGAAGAAGATCGGCAACGCGATCTTGGAGACGCTCGGCGGGCGCGCGACCGCCTGCGCGCGCTGCGCGACGACCTCGCGACCGGTCTGCGCGACGCCGAGCTCACCGTCACGTGGGCGGCGAGCCTGCCGATGCCGCCGCTCGACGTGGAGTACGTCTACGTCGCGCTCGACGCACCCGAATATCCGCTCGAACGCGGCGACGCCATCCTCGTCGGGCGCGACGGAACGACCACGCGCGTGCCGATCGATCGTTTCGACGAGCACTTCGTCGAGCGCCAAGTCCCCCACTCGAACGCGCTCCAAGCGACCCTGCACGACGGCACCACTTACCTCACCGGCCCGGCCGCGCGCCTTCATCACCATGCGGAGCGCTTGCACCCGCGCGCGCGCGCCGCGATGGAGTCGATCGCGCTCCCCCGATCCGTACGCAACCCGCACCAGTTCCTCGTGGTGCGCGCGCTGGAGCTCGTGCACGCGTTCGCGGAGGCGCTCGATCTCGTCGACGCCTACGTCGAGCCGCGTGAAGCGTTCGTGCACGAGGCGTCGGCCGCCGGCGCGACGAACGCGCGCGTCGGCTTCGGCGCCACGGAGGCGCCGCGCGGCTTGCTCTGGCATCGCTACGAGCTCGACGACGAAGGTCTCGTCCGCGACGCGCGCATCGTCCCGCCGACCTCGCAGAATCAAGCGCGCATCGAGGCGGATCTCGTCGCGATGGCACCCACGCTCCTCGCGCTCCCGCACGACGAAGCGACCGCGCTCTGCGAGCGCCTCATCCGCAGCTACGACCCCTGCATCAGCTGCGCGACCCACTTCCTGGATCTGCGCATCGAGGGCGCATGAGCACGCGCGCGCGCGCGGACGCGAACATCGACTCGGGCGACACCGACGTCGGTCGCCCGCGAGTGATCGCGCTCGGCAACCGCTTCGCCTCCGACGACGCCGCCGCGCTGCGCGTGGCCGAGCAGCTGCGCGACGAAGGGCTCGAGGTCGTGCTCGCGGGCCGACCCGGCGCGGGCCTCCTCGATCTGCTCGATCGCCCGTGCGTACTGCTCGACGTCGTGCGCCACGGCGTCGCGTGCGGCGCGCTCGTCGAGCTCCCGCTCGCGGATCTCGCCGAGGCCGCGTTGGCTTCGCCGAGCGTCTCCTCGCACGACCTCGGGCCCGCGTCCGCGCTACGGCTCGGCGTCGCGCTCGGACGACCCACGCCGCGCGGCGTCTTCCTCGGCCTCGGCGGGCGCGCGTTCGGTCCGGGCGAGACGCTCAGCCCCGAGGTCGAGGCCGCTCTCGATGCGTTCGCGCACACGGCCCGGACCGCGCTCACGAAGATCGAGGCCCGCGACACCAGAGACGCGCTCGACGAACGAGGACCCGCACCATGCACGAGCACGGATTGATGACGAAGCTCCTCCGCCAAGCGGAGCGCGAAGCGACGACCCGCGGCGCCACCCTACGCGGCGTCGAGGCGCGGCTGGGCGCGCTCTACGGCGCCGACGAGGCCCACTTCCGCCACGAGTTCGAGCACGTCTGCGAAGAGCTCGGGCTCGGCGCGCTCTCCCTCACCGTCACCGTCGAGCCCACGCGTCCGACGGGAGTGGAGCTGGTGCGCGTGCTCCTCGCGGAGTGAACGACGTCGTGGCCGCCGCGACGAGGTCGCCTTCGCACGAACGTCGTCGAGCTCGCGTGCGTGGTGTGGTGCAGGGCGTGGGCTTTCGCCCGTTCGTGGCGGCGCTCGCGCGCGCGCATTCGCTCGTGGGGTTCGTGCGGAACGCGGCCGAGGGCGTGGAGATCGAGGTCGAAGGAGCGCCCGCGTCGCTCGACGCGTTCGCGTGTGAGCTCGTGACTCCTCCGGCCCCCGCGCGGATCGAGGCGATCGTGTGGGCGACGCTCCGTCCGATCGACCACGTTCACGACCACGTTCACGACCACGTTCACGACCACGTTCACGACCACGTTCACGACCACGTTCACGACGACGACGACGACGACGACGACCACCACGTTCACGACCACGACCACGACCACGACCACGTTCACGACCGCGACTTCACCATCGAGCCCAGCGTCCTCGACGGAGCGCCGCTCCCCAGCACGCCTCCCGATCTCGCGCCTTGCGACGCGTGTCGCGCGGAGCTCCACGATCCGACCGCGCGACGCCACGCTTACGCCTTCACGAGCTGCGCGCGCTGCGGCCCACGTGCCTCCACGATCCTCGCCCTCCCCTTCGATCGCGAGCGCACGACCTTCGCGCGCTTCCCGCACTGCCCACGCTGCGCCGCCGAGCACCGTGATCCTCTCGACCGTCGCCACCACGCTCAGACCCTCACGTGCCCCGACTGCGGCCCACGTCTTCTTCTCCGCGACCGTCACGGAGCCCACCTCACCGACGTCGATCCCCTCGACGCGACGATCGCCGAGCTCCGGGCAGGCGCGATCGTCGCGCTCCGCGGCGTCGGCGGCTGGCAGCTCCTCGTCGACGCCCGCGACCCGCGCGCGGTGGTGCGTCTGCGCGATCGAAAACGTCGCCCACGCCAGCCCTTCGCGGTGTTGGTGCGCGACCTCGACGCCGCGAGGGTGCTCGCGCACGTGAGCGACGACGAAGCCCGCGAGCTCACCTCCGCCGCCGCGCCGATCGTGCTGCTTCGTCCCCGCGACGCCGTGCTCGCTCCCGACGTCGCGCCCGCGACGCCACGCCTCGGGCTCATGCTCCCGAGCTCCCCGCTGCATCATCTCCTCACCTCGCGCTTCGACGCACCGCTCGTCTGCACGAGCGCGAACCTCCACGGCGATCCCACGCCGCTCGGCGACGAGGCCTTCGACGATCTCCGCGGCGTGGCCGATCTCTTCCTCGATCACGACCGCCCCATCGCGCGCCGCCTCGACGACTCCGTCCGCGTCGTCCTCGCCGGCGCGCCACGCACCCTCCGCCTCGGCCGCGGGCTCGCGCCGCTCACGCTCCCCTTCGACGCACCCACGACGATCCTCGCCACCGGCGCCCACTACCAGAGCGCACCCGCCGCCTGCGATCGCGAGCGCGCTTACCTCGCCGCGCACGTCGGTGATCTCGACTCCCCGCGCGCTCGCGCCGCGCATCGCGCGAGCGAGGACGATCTGCTCGCGCTCCATCGGCTCGAGCCCCACGTCGTCGCGACCGACGCCCACCCGGATCTCGCATGCACACACGCCGCCGAAGCACGCGCGCTCCCGATCGAACGCGTCTGGCACCACCACGCGCACGTCGCGGCCGTGCTCGCCGAGCATCGCGTCGAGCGCGCCCTCGGTGTCGTCCTCGACGGCTTCGGGCTCACCCCGCACGGCGCGGGTGGCGGCGAGCTGCTCGAGGTCTCGCCGGCTGGCGCGCGCTTCGTCGGCAGCCTCGCCCCCTTTCCGCTGCTCGGCGTGGATCGCTCGGCGCGCGAGGGCGATCGTGCGCTCGTCGGCGTGCTCGCCGCCGCCGGGCTCGACGTCCACGCACACGTCCCTCGCTTCGCGGGTGTGGCCGCGCGCGGTGTCCCCTCCACGAGCGGCGGCCGCCTCTTCGACGCGGTGGCCGCGCTGCTCGGTGTCTGCGCGCGTTCGACCTACGAAGGCGAAGCCGCGTGCGCGCTCGAAGCGATCGCGCTCCCCAATCAATCCCCGTATCCGTTCGCGCTCGACGCGCAGACGAGCGTTTCCAGTCCGCGGGGTCAGCCGCGGACGATCGATTGGCGCCCCGCGATCGAGCCGCTCCTCGCCGAACGACACGATGCCCCACGCGCCGCGGGCCGCTTCCACGCGACTCTCTCCGTCGCGATCGCGAGCTTCGCCGCACGACACCTCGAGACCGCGCGCGCCCTCGACGGCGCGCGCGACGTCGTCCTCGCCGGCGGCTGCTTCGTCAACGCGCTCCTCCTCGAGCGTACCGTCGACGAGCTCGCCGCCCGCGGCCTCCGCGCGCTCCTCGCCACGCAGCTCCCCCCCGGAGACGGCGGCCTCGCGCTCGGTCAGCTCCGCGTCGCGTCGTGGAACCTCGCCACACGCACGTACGCGTGACACGCGTCGCGCGTTCGCCCAGTCCACGTGATTCAGCGCCGACGTTGACGCGTACGCGCTCTCGCGACCAGCATCGCCCGCATGTGCCTCGCGCTCCCCGGAGAGATCGTCGAGCGTCGCGAAGGCGTGCTGCCGATGGCGCTCGTTCGCTTCGGCTCCGTGCGCCGCGAGGTCTGCCTCGCGTACGTCCCCGACGCCGCGATCGGCGAATGGGTCATCGTGCACGTCGGCTTCGCGATCCAGCGGCTCGACGAGGCCGAAGCGCGCCGCACCCTCGCGCTGCTCGCATCGGCCGACGACTCCATCGCCGCCGAGTCCACGGAGGCTGCCGACACGTCGCGCGGACCGGAGCCGCGATGAAGCACGTCGACGAGTGGCGCGAACCCAAGCTCCTGCGCGCGCTCGCGGATCGCATCGCGCGCGAGGCGACGCGCCCGTGGACGCTGCTCGAGGTCTGCGGCGGACAGACCCACGCCTTCGTGCGCTTCGGTCTGCTCGACCTGCTCCCGCCGACGATCACGATGATCCACGGCCCCGGCTGCCCAGTCTGCGTGACCCCTCTCGAAGTCCTCGAGCACGCACGCCGGATCGCGCTCCGCCCCGAGGTGATCCTCTGCACCTACGGCGACATGCTCCGCGTGCCCGGCGTCCACGGCGACCTCCTCTCCGCCCGCTCCGAAGGAGCCGACGTCCGCATCGTCTCCTCGCCCCTCGAAGCGCTCGACGTCGCGCGCCGCTCGCCCGAGCGCGCGGTCGTCTTCCTCGCGGTCGGCTTCGAGACCACCGCGCCCGCCACCGCCGCGCTCATCGAGCTCGCGGATCGCGAGGCCCTCACGAACCTCCACGTCCTCTCCGCCCACGTCCGCGTCCCCCCCGCGCTCGACGCGCTCTTCGCAAGCAACAGCGTGGACGTGGACGTGGACGTGAACGTGGACGTGGACGTGGACGTGGAAGCGCACGCGAACGCGAACGTGGACGTGGACGCGAACGTGGACGTGGACGCGAGCACGAACGCGAGCACGAGCACCAGCGACACGACGCCCACCGATCCGAACACCCCATGCATCGACGGCCTCCTCGCGGCCGGCCACGTCTGCACCATCGAAGGCACCGACGTCTACGCGCCGCTCGCCGAACGCTTCGGAATCCCGATCGTCGTCACCGGCTTCGAGCCCGTCGATCTCCTCCGCGGGGTGCTCGCCTGCGTGCGTCGCCTCGAGCGCGGAGAAGCCGGCGTCGAGAACGCCTACGCACGCATCGTCCGCCCCGAAGGAAACCCGCTCGCCCGTGCAGCGGTCGAGCGCGTCTTCTCCGTCGCCGACGTCCCGTGGCGCGGCTTCGGCGTGCTCCCCGGAGGCGGCCTCGCGATCCGCGAGCGCTTCGCGGCTCACGACGCCACACGCCGCTTCGCGCTCCGTGGATCGGTCGGCGCGGACGAGCCCATCCGCGAGCCGACGAGCTGCCGCGCGGCCGACGTCCTGCGCGGTCGCCTCCGCCCGCTCGACTGCCCCGAGCTCGGCCGTCGCTGCACTCCCGAGACCCCCCTCGGTGCCCCGATGGTCTCGAGCGAAGGCGCATGCGCGGCCTACTTCAGCCGACGAAGCGCGCACGCATGAGCACGCCTCTCGCCCACGACGGAGCCGCGACGTGACCGACGACTCCCACGACTCGCACGGCGCACTCGACGCACCGACCCTCGACTGCCCGGTCCCGTTCGGCGCCTACGAACGCATCACCCTCGCCCACGGCTCTGGCGGCCGCCTCGCCGCGCGCCTCGTCCGCGACCTCTTCGTCGCCAGCTTCGACACGCCCGAGCTCCACGCCGCCCACGACGCCGCCACGTTCGCGTTCGACGGCCGCCTCGCCGTCACCACCGACGCCTTCACCGTGAGCCCGCTCTTCTTCCCCGGCGGCGACCTCGGCAGCCTCGCCGTGCACGGAACCGTCAACGATCTCGCCTGCGCGGGCGCGGAGCCGCTCGCGATGACGGTCGCGTTCGTGCTCGAAGAAGGCCTCGAGCTCTCCGTGCTCTCGAAGCTCGTCCGCTCCCTCACCGACGCCGCGCGCACGGCCGGCATCCGTGTCGTCGCGGGGGACACCAAGGTCGTCGAGCGCGGCCGCGGCGACGGCGTCTACGTCGCCTGCACCGGCCTCGGCCGCGTGCGCCGTCCGCTCGCCACCGACGCGCTCGGGCCCCACGCGATCGAGCCTGGCCTCGCGATCCTGGTCAGCGGCCCCCTCGGCGATCACGGCACCGCGGTCTTGCTCGCGCGCGATCCCCGCGGGGTCGAGGTCGATCTCGTCAGCGACGCCGCGAGCGTCTGGCCCCTCGCGCGCGCGCTCCTCGACGCGAACGTCGCGCTGCGTTGCCTTCGCGATCCGACCCGCGGCGGCCTCGTCGCGGTCACCCACGAGCTCGCCGGCACCGCCCACACCTTCGTCCTCGACGAAGCCTCGATCCCGGTGCGCCACGAGGTCGCCGACGTCTGCGAGCTGCTCGGTCTCGATCCCCTCCACGTGGCGAGCGAGGGTCGCCTCGTCGCCTTCGTCGAAGCCCGGGACGCGAACCGCGCGCTCGCGCTCTGGCACGCGATGGGCGCCACCGACGCCGCAATCATCGGCACCGTTCACGCACGCGACGTCGCGCCCGTCGTCCTCCGCACCCGCCTCGGCAGCACCCGCGTGCTCGATCTCCCCGCGGGCGAGCCGATGCCACGCATCTGCTGACCGAACACCGTCGACTCATTCGAAACCCGTCGACTCTGCGCCCGGTCCTCGCCGCTCACAATCGCAAGCTCGCCCGACTTCTCCAAGCTCTCGCTACGAGTCCACTCGATTCAAAGAGATTCTCGCATCGAGATCGAGTGGTTCCTCGAGCTACTCAAACGAGCTTGTACGGTCCGTGCCGGTAGTACTTCGGCCGCGAATCGATCCGCACGTGCAGCCAATCCACTCCGAGCCCCGCGGTGCTCAACCAGAGCGTGTCCTTCGAGCGAGCGCGCACGGACTGCAGCGCCCCCACCGCCACGAAGAGCGCATCCACCTGCTCGCGCGGAGCCCCGCGCACGACCAGCCCGGTCAAGCGTCCACGAGCGGCGCGTGGACCACCACGCACGTGATGTTGTCCTGCGAGCCGAGCTCGTACGCGCGCGCAGCGAGACGACGCGCGGCTTCTTCCGGCTCCGCGCTCTGCTCGAGCTCGTACGCGATCTGCGTATCGGTGAGCGCGTCGGTCAGCCCGTCGCTGCAGAGCAAGAACACGTCGCCCGGCTGCGCCTGGTGCAGCGCGATGTCGGGCTCTGAGTTGCCGCCCGACGAGATGCAGCGCGTGACCACGCCTTCCAAGTCGGCGCCCATTCGCTCGAGGATCCCCCGCGCGCCCGCCGACGCGAGCTCCGCCAGGATCGAGTGATCCTGCGTGAGCTGCTTCAGCTGACCTCCGCGCAGGCGATACACACGCGAGTCACCGACGTGCGCGACGAGCGCGCGATCATCACGCAGCCAGAGCGCCGCGAGCGTCGAGCCCATCTCGCGCAGGTGACCGGTCGCCGCCGCGAGCACCTCGCGCCGCGCCACGCGGATCGCGCGCTCCATGCGCTCGGCGTCGAGGCGCTGTGGATCGCGCAAGTCGATGCCCGGCTGGGTGAACGCGTCCGGATCCGCGAAGTAACGCGTCACCGCATCCGCCACGAGCCGACTCGCGATCTCGCCACCTTCGTGGCCGCCCATCCCGTCCGCGACGAGGAAGAGCCCCAAGTCCTCGCGGACGCGAAACGCGTCTTCGTTGTTGCTCCGACGCCCCACCAGGCTCGTTCCCGACGCGCTCATGGCTCTCGTCCAAAGCGAGCCGTGTGCCAGGCGGACGCCGGACTCCGGCCCCCGGAATCGTTCGACTTTGTATGCCGACCCCCGAGGTGGGGGACCACCGCCGTAGCCCCCGTGGTGCGCCTGGTCCCCATTCCTGGCGAATGGAGTAGCCGCTGAACCAGGCTCACGCGGCCAGAGCCACCGAGCGGAGCTCAGCCCCCGACGCCCGCGTCCATGCCGCCGTCGGTATCCATACCGGCGTCCGACGCCACGCCTCCGTCCATCGTCTCCATGCCGCAGCTCGGCAGGAGCGACGCGTCGCAGCTCGGAGCCTCCCCACCGTCCGCGAGCGCCGCGATCCACTCGCGCACCCACGCCATGGGCTCGAGCGCCATGAGGTTGTGCGTTTGTTCGTACGTGCAGGCCTCCACCGGGAGCCCCTCCGCCATGTACGGCCTCACGCTGTCGCACGCGATCGGCTCCATCGGCGAGCGGTTGTCGAGGGTGCCGAGGTGGAACCAGATCGGCGCGCCGTCGGGATCGGGGTCCGCGCGGAACGCGTCGAGCAACGCGCCCCACGGATCGGTCGGGCAGGTGCCGAACGACGTGCACCGGAAGCTCCGCAGCGTCGTGTCGGAGAAGAGCTCGCCCACCGTCGGGGCCACCTCCGCCACCGCCTCTGCGAGCCCGTCGATGCACTGCGAGTCGTAGACCGCGCGAAGCGCGTCACGCTGACCGGCCGCCAGCACGTCGAACGCGGACGCGTCGGACACCGTCGTCGCTTGCTGACCGATCGCCCACATCGCGGCGAAGTTCTCGATCGCTCCGGTCGGGCGCGTGGGCGCGAGCCCGAGGTCCGAGAGCGGGCGCACGTTGAACCACGGCGGCGCCAAGGTCGCGACACCCTTCACGTCGAGCTCCGCCGCGTACGTGCGCGCGATCGCCTGCGCGCTCAGCACCGCGTTGCCGCCCTGCGAGTGCCCGACGAGGAAGACCTGTCCGTCGAGCAGCCCCTCCGGCGCGAGCGCGAACGCCGCGCGGGCCGCGTCGAGGATCGTCGTGCCCGCTTCGCGTGCGTTCAAGAAGCCCACCGTGCCGTCCGTGCCGAGCCCGACGTAGTCGGGCATCACGACCGCGTGCCCAGAGCCGAGCAACGGCATCAACACGCGGTGCGTGTCGGTGAGGCTCGAGTCCTCCTCCATCATCCGGCTCGGCGCGCAATCGTCGCCGAGGCCCGTCGTCGGATGGCCGACCACCACGAGCGGGATCGGCCCCGCCGGCGCCGGATCGGGCACGAACAAGAGCGCGCTGCTCAGTCCTGCAGCGCCGTTCGCGCGCGGCGTGCGGAAGCTGAAGAGCTGCGCCTGGGTGCCGCTCGTGAGCGTCTCGCCATCGTAGTCGCGCAGCACCGCGAGCTCTTGGATGCGCGCGGCCGTGAGCGACGTGGGCGCCGCGCAGCGCACGATCCGCCCCGCCTCGTCCTCCGTGTACGCCGGAAGATCGCTCGGCGTCTCGTAGACCTCCGCGCTCGTCGCGTCGCAGTCGGGCACCAGCGGTCGTCCTGCGTCGGACTCCCCGGCGTCCACCTCGCCCGCGTCCGTGCCCGCGTCGACCTCGATCGGTCCGTCGTCGTCCCCACAGCCCGCGAGCGCCAGCGCGCATCCGAGCACCACCCACAGTCGTCCGTGCGCCATGACGGACAGGTTACCGTCCGGTGTCGTTCGCACGAGACGCGAAAACCCCGACACGAACGCGAGCAACGAGCGTGGTCGTGAACGTGGTCGTGAACGTGGTCGTGAGCGAGCGTGGTCGTGAACGTGGTCGTGAACGTGGTCGTGAATCGTGAACGTGGTCGTGAACGTGGTCGTGAGCGAGCGTGGTCGTGAACGTGGTCTGAGAACGACTCACGTTTACGTCGGTTCAACGCTCGATCGTCGCCGGCCACGTCGCCGTTCACGACCACGACAACGACCACGACAACGACAACGGAAAGCCCCATCGCCCCAAACACGAACGCCCACGATCTCTCGTGGGCGTTCGTGACTTCGGCAGCCTCAGATCACTCCGCGACGACCTGGTCTTCGGGGACGAGCAGGCGCGTTCCGAACACGTCCACCTCGACCACCAGCGTCTGGTCCGCGCCCACCGTGAAGCGGTCGCCCGTCACGAGATCCACCAGCACCGTTCCGGCCGCCGCGCCCACCGTCATCGCGGTGTTCTCGGGCGAGCGCGTCTCGCTCGGGTGGTTGCCTTGGGCGTTGATGACCACGAGCGCGTACTGCCCCTCGTACTGACGATCGAACGCGAGGATGCCCGCGTCGATCTCGTCGCCGGTGCGGGTGGTCGTCCAACGCAGGTTGAAGTCGCCCCGCCGCAGCGCCGGGTAGGTGCGACGCCAACGCGCCATGCGTGACGTCCAACGGAAGGTCTCGCCGTCGCGCGAGTATCCGCTCCACCAGAGCGGCTCGCGGTTCGCCGGATCGTTGCCGCCCGCGAAGTCCTGCTCGGTCCCGTAATACAAACAGGGAATCCCCTGCTGCGTCATCAGGTACGAGATCGCCGCCCGCAGCGCGCGAGGGTCGGCGTTCCGCCACAAGAAACGCGGGACGTCGTGGTTGTCGATGAAGTTGATCAGCGCCTCTTGCGGCGAGATCCCGATCCCGAGCTCCTGCGGCTCCGACCCGTAGTTGGTCGCCCGCTGATCGAGCAGACGCTGCACGTTCGCGGTCGGACCACCCCGCGCGAACACCTCGTCGTAGACCTGGAACTTCTGCGAAAAGTAGAAGACCGAGTCCATCTCGCCCGGGAAGGTGTAGCTCCCGACGAGCACGTCGTCTCCGTCGAAGGCCTCGCCGAACATCAGGAAGTTGTCCTTGCCGGCCGCGGACAGACGCTCGCGCACGCGACGCGAGAAGTCCTGCCAGAACTCGTGCTCCACGTGCTTTAGGGTGTCGATGCGGAAGCCGTCGAGATCGAGCTTGAGCACCCAGTCCGAGAACACGCGGACCATCTCGTCGCGAACCTCGAGGTTCGTGGTGTCGATGTCCTTGAGGCCGCCCGGGAAGTCGCCGAGCACGACCTGATCACGGTCGTTCCAGTCCGTGACCTTGCCGCGCAGGTTGTACGACTCGGGGCGCTGGAAGACGACCGGCCGCGGGGGCACGCGGTAGATCTCCGGCATGTCGAAGAACCGGATCGGCGCCGGCCCGGCCTCGCCGAGGCTGGTCACCGACTGGATGCCGCGCGGATCCCAGTCCGGGTCGTACTCCGTGATGCGCGTGACCGGCGTGCCGGCGGGCGCCTGCGGATCGCCCGGGTTCGTCGGGTAACCACCCGCGAGGAACTCGTCCGGGCGCCCGTTGCGGTTGATGTCGTAGTAGAAGACCTGACCGAGGTGGTTGGTCACGATGTCGAGCACGACCTTGATGCCGCGCTCGTGACACGCCTGAATCATCGTACGCAGCGTGGCGAGGTCCCCGAAATGCGGATTGAGCCGCTCGAGGTCGACCTGCCAATAGCCGTGATATCCGTCGAAGCCAGCGTCGGCGTCGACGTTGAGCACGATCGGGCTGATCCAGATCGCCGTGACCCCGAGCTCCTCGAGGTAGTCGAGCTGATCGATCACGCCCTGCCAGTCGCCGCCCTTGAAGCGGGCGAGCGAGGTCGGGCTCGGATCGAGCCGATGATCGTTGCCCGGATCGCCGTTGGCGAAGCGGTCGACGAGCATCTGGTAGATGACCTCGTCGCGCCAATCGTCGACGCACGCGAAGAGGCCGAGGCCGAGGCTGGCAAGGACGACCGGCGTCAGAACCCGTAGCTGGTGCTGTCGAACCACCATTCCGCTCCTACTCCGAGAAAGTGCTCCACCGACTGGCGTGAGCGCGGGTCTTCGAAGGGATAGAGCCGCTGGGCTCCGTCGTCACGAATCGTCGCTGCGTAGATGATGCGAAGGTGCGGGCGCGTGTACGTGCCGCGCCCGAAGGGGCTGTAGAACGGGATGAAGCCGATCTTGGTCACACCGCCGCGAACGACCTTGCCCGTGACCTCGTCGAGCGCCGACATCTGCAGCGCCTGGTACGAGAGGTCCATCGAGAGGCCCGCGTGGTTACCGACCCAGACGTGCGGGCGGAGGTTCACCGCGCCCTCCGCCATGTGGTTGCGGTCGAAGACGTTCGGATCCGCGTCGCGGAAGTTCCGGTAGTACGCGCCGACCTGGAGACCGAAGGGGCCCGTCTCCCAGTTGGCGGAGAGCGCCACCAGCGCCTCGCGCGCGCGGCTCGAGTCCATCACGCCGCCCACGCGAAACGGCACCCCGAGCGGGTTGTACGCGCCGAGCCCGCGACCCCACTTGAAGAAGAGGTTCACGAACGCGCGGTTGCCGACGTCCCACCCGCCGAGCTGGCCACCGAGTACGTAGCCTCCGTCGCGCGGGAGGACCTCGGTGATGCCGAACTCGATGTTGCGTCGGCCCTCGGGAAGGAAGTGACCCTCGGCGTAGAGCGAGATCTTCGCGCCCCGCTCGACGCGACGACCGAAGAGGAAGTACGTCGCCTTCGCGGCCACCGTGGTGCGCGGACGATCGAGGATCACCACGTCTGCCGGCAGGAAGCCCGAGTTCGCGACCGTGCCGTCGACCTGGCGGTGGAAGGGATCGTCCGGGCGCGCGAGGCCGACCGCGAGGCGCAGGTCGAGGCGCTCGTCGAGCGCGCGGTAGTCGATGCCGCCGCCGACGGTGTTGAGGTTGTCGAGCGGCCAGAAGTTCAGGAGGTAGACGTCGTCGCCGCGCCACATGCGCGAGCCGACCCAGAGCGAGAGGTCGTCGACCAGCGCGTTCTGCACCTCGGCGAAGAGGTTCCGGACCGCGATGTTCTCGTCGAACTCGCTGTCCAGGTGGAAGAACTCGCCCGTGAACGCGACGGTCGCGACGATGCGCGAGCGAAGGTTGCCGACCAGCTCGTCCTCGCGACGAAGCTCGAGCTCGAAGTAGAGGTCCTCGTCGATGCGCGGATTGAACGCGACGATGTCGGACTCGCGCCCGAGCCCGCCGCGCAGGTTGCTCACCGCGCTGATGCGTCCGTAGGAGCCGAAGAAGAACCCGCTTCGGTTGCTGGTCGCTTCGGCCGCCGCGGAGGGCGCGGACGTCTCGGACGGCGAGCTCGTGGGCGCCGTCTCCCCCGCGGGTGGGGTCGGCACCGCCAGCGCGGGCTCCTCCTCTTCCGGGCTCGGCGTGGTGCCCGCCCCGTCGTCCGGCGCGTCGGTCCCACCGCCACGCTCGTACCAAGGCTGTCCGTCTTCCGACGGAAGCCCTTCCTCCGGTGGCTGCGCGTACGCCCCCACCGACCCCAGCGCGGCCGCCAAAACGGCACACGTAACCCAGCCCCGAGTCACGACCGGCATGTTCAGGTCGATTATACGCCGCCATAGACCCAGTCAGCCCCTCGTCCCATCGTCGCACGCGCGGCCCTCGACACCCGGCTGCACGACGGGAGAAACCCGCTACCCTCCCCGGCTCCGTGCGCCGTTCGTTCGCCCTCGCCCTCGGGATCCTCGCTTGCGACGAGGCCCCGCCGCCCGCGCCGCCCGAGCTCGCCGAGCCCGCGGCCGACGTCGCGGCCGAGCCCGCCCCCGAGCCCTTCGTCGAGCACACCCTCGAGCGCGGCCAGACGCTCTGGGACGTCGCCCGCGCCTACGGCGTCACCACCGAAGCCATCCTCGAAGCCAACGAGCTGCGTCCTCGGGACGTGCGTCGTCTGAGCGTCGGACAGGTGCTGAAGATCCCCGGCGTCACCGAGCGCGCCGAGGTCACGCGCGCGGCCGAGCCGGTCCCGGTCGAAGAGCTCCCGCCGCTCGAAGACGGCGCTTACCACGTGCTCGCCCCCGGCGAGACCTTGTGGGACGTCGCGAGCACCTACGACAAGAGCGTCGACGAGCTGATCGAGCGCAACGCGCTCGACGACGACGGCGTGCGCGCGCTGCGTCCCGGCCGCGCGATCGTCGTCCCCGGCATCCGCGATCGCGACGTGCGCCGCGCCGAGCCCGCCCAGGTCGAGAGCCGCGGCATCCGCCACACCGTCGCGCGCGGCGAGACCATCTGGGATCTCGCGCGCGCCTTCGGCGTCTCCGTCTCGCAGCTCATGGCCGCCAACTCGCTCTCGCCCGACGACGTGGCCGCGCTCCGCGAAGGCCAGCGCCTCTTCATCCCGGGCGGCGGCGATCGGAGCCGACGAAGCCGCGAAGACCGCCTCACCCCGCGCCAGCGCCGCGCCCTCGCCGACGCACGCCGCCTCGGCCTCGGCACCAAAGAGGTCGCGCAGCAGCTCCTCCGCGGTCAGGTCGATCCGCGCTGGATGCGCGCGGCCGGCGGCAACCGTTTGCCCGGCACGCTTCGGTGGCCCGTCTCGAACGGGCGCTTCGTGCGCGGCTACGGCAGCGGCGAAGGCAGCTACCACCTCGCGGTCGACATCGCGGGCGACATCGGCTGGAACGTCCGCGCCGCCGCGCCCGGCATCGTCGCGTACAGCGGCGACGAGGTCCCCGGCTACGGCTTCATGGTGCTCGTCGTGCACCCGGGCGGCTGGGTCACGATGTACGCGCACAACAGCATCAACTTCGTGGTCGCGGGCGAGCGCGTCCCGCGCGGCGCCGTCCTCGCCGAGCTCGGCTCCACCGGCATCAGCCGCGGCCCCCACGTCCACTTCGAGCTCATGTTCGGCGGCGAGAACTGCGATCCCGCGACCCTCTTCCGCCCCGGCGTCCGCCACCGCTCCCGCCTCGCGCGCATCGAGCAGCACGAGTGGACCGTCCGCGACGAACGCCCCGAGGGCCTGCAGTGCGACCGACGTCGCCGCCACCCGCGGAGCCGCTGGGTGATCCACGAGTAGAGCGCATCTCATGATCTGCCGTGAGTTGATTCGTGGCAGCCCGTGCGTCGATCGCCGCGTCCGCGACGCCGAGGAAATGTGGTGCATTCTCGAGCGTGAGTGGATGGCGGCGTGCGGATGCCGCGAAGCGGCCTCGGGAGGTGATGAGATGCGCTCTAGTCACGAGCGGACCACCGCGCTTTTCAATCCCGATTCACTTCTCGCCGAGCGCCTGCATCAACACGGGAATCAGGCTGCAACAACCGACAAAAAAGAACATGATCAGCGCGATCAGACAGCCGAGCGTCTGCTGACCCGCCGCGCCCGCGCCGCTCCGCACCATCTGCATCGGCGCGGTCGCGAAGCCGAGCGTCTCGATGCTGTCGTCGTGGTCGCCGTCCGCCACCAGCGCCTGCGGAAGGAGCTGCGGCGTCTGCGGCTGCATCGACGGCGCGGCCGGCACCACCGCGGTGCCGATCGCGACGATCTCCACCAGCCCCTGCCCGATCTCGCGGATCTCGAGGCGCGTCGACATCACCCGCTCGGCGCCCAGCGCGTCCGCCTCGCGCCGCACGAGCTCCAGGCAGTTCTCGCGCGCCTCGTAGATCATCTTCGTGACCTCGGGCAGCTCGCCGCGC
>JALOQC010000192.1 GCA_025453555.1 Myxococcota bacterium
TGGCGGAGAGCGAGATGGCCCACCGCTGCTACGCGCAGAACTGGCTCGAGTTCGCGTTCGGTCGCCCGCTGCAGGTGCGCGACTTCGCGACGGTGGAGTCGATCGCCGACGGCTCGCGCGACGACGCGTGGAGCGTGAAGGAGATCCTCGTGGCCCTGGTCGACAGCGATTCGTTCCGCACGCGTGCGCCGCTTCCGGAGGAAGAGTGATCATGACGTCGTCGAAGAAGACCTCTCCGAAGTCCGCGACGAAGCCCTCGACGAAGGTCGGGCGTCGACTCTTCCTGCGCGGCGCCGGCACCGTCGCGCTGGGGCTGCCGTTCCTCGAGTCGTTCACACGCACCTCGCGCGCAAAGGCGGCGCCGGCCGACTACAGCTTCGCCGTGTGGTGCCGCCAAGCGAACGGCGTCGCTCAATCCGACCTGCAGTGGGACCCCGCGCGCGCGGAGCCCGATCTCTTTTGGCCGACCGCCACCGGGCGCCTCACGCGCGAGAGCCTCGGCGCGATGAGCACGCAAGCGATGAGCGAGCTGGCGGACTTCGCGGACGTGCTCTTGCCCGTCGCAGGCCTGCGCTTCCCCTTCCCGGGCAACGGCTGCGGTCACAGCGGCGGCGGCAACCAGGTGCTCACGGCGGCGCGCGTCTCCGACACCCCGAGCGGCAACGAGTCGCTGGCGATGGGCGAGTCGGTCGACAACCGCCTCGCGCGCGAGCTCGCCTCGTCGACCACCGACCCGCTCACGCTCTTCACCGGTCGCAAGAGCGGATTCCTGCCCGAGGTGCTCAGCTACCGGGGCCCGCGCGACCTGCGCGCGGCGGAGAACGATCCCTACCTCGTGTACTCGCGCATGGTCGGGATGTCGGGCCGCAGCGACGAGGAGCTCAACGCGGCGCGCCTGCGCCAGGCGAGCGTGAACGACGCGGTGCGCGATCAGATGTCGTGGCTCCTCAGCCGCGATCTCAGCGGCGCGGACCGACGCCGGCTCGATCTGCACTTCTCCGCCATCCGCGATCTCGAGATCACGATGGGCTGCAACCTGCCCGCGATGCGCGAGATGGAGCTCGACGGCGTCGACCCGCTCTCGGAGGGCAACTACCAGCTCGTCACGCAGATGCACATGGACGTGATCGCGATCGCGCTGACCTGCGGGTACACGCGCTCGGCCACGCTGCAGATGGGCAACGGCAACGACGGCACGCAGCACTCGATCCCAGGCGTGAACGGTGGCGCCGCGCTCCCGCGCTACCACCAGATCTCGCACCGCATCTACAGCGACGGATCGGAGGGCGATCCGATCGCGGGCGCGCACGGCCTGCATCACCAGGTCGATCGCATGCACGCGCGACTCTTCAAGTACCTGCTCGAGCGCCTGGCCGAGCGCGACACCCCCGACGGCGATCGCCTGCTCGACGTGGGCACCGCGTGCTGGACCAACGACCTCGGCGCGGGCGTCAGTCACACGTACAACAACGTGCCCTTCATCTTCGCGGGCAGCCTCGGCGGCAACCTCGCGGTCGGCCAGTACGTCGACGTCCGCGAAGGAAGCACCTACCAAGCGCACAACCGCGTCTTCAACACGATCCTGAGCGCGGCCGGCGTGCGAAAGAGCGACGGAAGCCTGGTGGACGACTTCGGCGACTCGAGCCTGCCGCGCGGCTTGCTCGACGCGATGGTGGACCCGAGCGGCCCCGCGTGGGGGTGATCAGGGCGCGCCAACGAGGGTCGGTTCGGTAAGCACACCACCCAGGCCGCCGTTGCCGATCTGGCCCGTGTCGTTCGCCCCCCAACAATGAAGACCGAGGCTGGCGGTGGCACAAACGTGCGCGTCTCCGGCAGTCAAGCTCGCCACGCCGTCGATCACGACCCGAGCTGGTTCGTTGGCGGTGTCGTTGCGAGTCCCGCGGCCAAGCTGTCCCTCCGCGTTCCCACCCCAACACCAGAGCTCACCCCCGACCGCCACGCCGCACGTGAAGGTTCGGCCAGCGACGCCGTCGACGAACAGGCGTGGGCCTGCGGTTCGCACGGGTGTCGGTCGGTTCGCCTGCGAGCCATCCGCCAACTGTCCGTTCTCGTTGTTGCCCCAACACCAGAGCTCGCCACCGCTGGTGAGGGCGCAGGAGTGAGTCTCCCCCGCGAAGATGTCGATAGCATCGGTGATGCCGCGGACTTCCACCGGCCTCGTTCGACGCATCAGCGTCGTATCACCGAGCTGACCAAGCGAGTTGTCACCCCAACAATACACGCCACCCGAGTTGGTCCTCGCACACGAGTGTCCGGCTCCCGCCACGACCTGGACGACATCGTTCAGATCAGGAATTTCCGCAGGCATGAATCGCGCTACCTCGAGCGGCGGTACGCCGAGTTGCCCATACTCATTGCCGCCCCAACAAGTCACCGTTCGATCCACGGTGACCACGCAGCCATGTACGGCTCCAGCAGCCAGATCGACCGCACCGGCAACCCCTTCAACCCTTCTTGGTTCGGGACGGATCTCGTCTACGCTCGTGCCGAGCTGGCCCGAGAAGGTCCCTCCCCAGCACCAGACCTCCCCCCCCTCGCTTCGAGCACACGTGTGGTCTCGCCCAGCGGCAAGTTGCACCCCCTCGACACCTTCGATGACTCGTGGCCTCAGAACTGGATCGGACGGATCGGTCGCAATTTGTCCGAGATCGTTCCAGCCCCAGCAGACCGTTGCACCGCTCGATCGCAACGCGCACGTATGAGCGTTGCCCGCGGACGCGGCGACTGGAGGATCACAGTCCGGTGCACATCCCCAGATGCATGTCTCACAGACGTCACCCGCGTCAACGCCGGAGTCGGGCTGAACGCCGGCATCCGCTCCTCCATCGAACGCGGCGTCTGATAGTCCACCGTCCATCACCCCGCCATCGAGCGACATGCAGGACCACCCGTCCTCCGTGGCCTCCATGCCTTCGGGACACACACATCGATCCATGGCGCGGTCGATGAGCATCGGCGCCGGACAGGTAACCTCGGGACCGGAACACGCCGTGACGACGAGAGCAGCGAAGCAAATGAGCTCGGGACGCAACATCCGGAGACCGTAGCATCCAGCCTCATCGCAAACGACCGCCCAATGAGGGCGAAATGTGTCCATGCGCATCGAGACGCTCTTGGTGACCAGGCTGTTCGAGGCGTAGCATCGCGACATGACGACCTCGCGACGCGATTTCCTTCAGACGCTATTGGCTCTCGGTGGCGCAACTGCCGCGCTCTCCGCAATCGGATGTGGTGACGACGATGGCCCTGCGGGAACAGACTCCGGCACGCCTCGCCCCGATGGTGGCTCCGACTCCGGGACTGAGCCACGAGACTCGGGACGTCCGGACGAGGACGCGGGGTCGATGGAGGAAGACGCCGGCGTCGAGGAGGACGCGGGTTCGGACGCGGGCGAGACGACGTCGTGTGAGTCTGTCTCCGTGACGATCGCGAACCGGCACGGCCACGAGATGCCGGTATCCGCGGCGGATGTCGCTGCAGGGGTCGAGCGCTCGTACGAGATTCGCGGCGCTGGCACCCACCCGCACACCGTCGTCGTGACCGCCGCTCAGTTTGCGATGTTGGCGGCTGGAGAGACCGTCACCGTCATGTCGACCCGCAACTCGGGGCACGACCACGTGATCACGCTCGTTTGCGGTTGATTTGGCTCGAACGTCCAGTTCGGCTCCGACCCGAAGACGAGCTGGGCGTGCTCGACGGGTCGCGCCCGTCGAGTTGCTCCGCGGGAGCAACGCCGATCACCGCGACTCGTAGACCGTCTTCGACGGGAGCTCGACTGCGGTGAGGAAGCCGCCTTTGCCGCAGCCGGTGTCGAGCGCGAGCAGCGACTCGCTCTCGAACATGTCGGTCGGATCGTCGACCGTGTAGAGCGAGAGCTCTTGGGGCAGGTAGTCGGTCGCGGTGTGTCCGACGACGACGCGCTTGCCGCGATACTCGGTGAAGAGCTCGCGCGCGCGGGTCCACAAGAGCGCGGACTTCGGCTCGGTGTCGCGCGGGTGCTGCCACTCTTCGCCGCGCTTCACGATGCCCGCGTGCACGTAGATCGCGTGCTCGTCTTCGTACCAATACGGGAGCTCGCGCATCCACGCGACGACGTCGGCGGGGAAGAACGCGCCCGAGAAGAGCGCCTCGACCTCGTCGGGTCGCGGCAGCGCGTCCTCTTCCGGGACCGGGCCGTCGACGAACGATCGCATCGCGGCGAGGCAGCCGTGCGCGGGCGGGAACACGAACTCCGGCCAACCTTCGTCGATCACGCGCAGCCACGCGTCCTCGTGGTTGCCGCGCAGCGTGACGACCTTGCAGCCGAGCTCGCGCGCGAAGGTCCGCACCACGCGTACGACCTCCTCCGAGCGGGGCCCACGATCGACGTAGTCGCCGAGGAACACCAGCGTGTCGTCGGCGTCGAGCGTGGGCAGCTTCGCGACGAGCGCGCGCAGATGATCGAGGTCCCCGTGGATGTCGCCGATGGCGAAGGTGCGTCGAGCCACGGCGCGAGCGTACGCCGAGGGAAGGTGCGTTGTCCGGTCTCCGTCTCCGTCTCGAACGCAGTCTCGAACGCAGTCTCGAATGCCGTCTCGGTCTCCGTCTCGGTCTCCGTCTCGGTCTCCGTCCATCTCCGTCAGTCTCGGACGTCGTCTCCGAGCCCTCACGGCACGACGAGCTCGGCCTCCCACGCCGCATCCTCCGCGTGCGTTCCCACGCGGAGCGCGTACGTCCCCGCACGCACCGTCATCGCGCTCCCGTCCCAGGTGGCAAGATCGATCGCGCGCAGCCGCAGCACCGCCTCGGCGCTCGCGCCCGCCGCGAGCTCCACCGACGCGAACGCGCGCAGCTCGTGGGCCGTGTCGTCTCCCGGAGCGCGCACGTAGAGCTGCACGACCTCGCGCCCCTCGCGATCGCCCACGTTGCGCACCGGCACGCGGAGCTCGAGCATTCCGTCCGCCTCGATCGTGGTCTCCGACGGCGTCGGCTCGCCGAGCTCGAAGCGTGTGTAGTCGAGGCCGGAGCCGAACGGATGCTCCGCCGCGTGGCCCTCGCGCGCGAGGTGCGTGTAGCCGTGGAAGCGATCGTAGGTGACGGTGGTCGAGACGTTGTCGAAGACCGGGAGGTCGGCTTCGGCGCGCGGGATCGAGAAGGGCAAGCGACCGCGCGGGACCACGTCGCCGAAGAGCACCCGCGCGAGCGCGCGTCCGCCTTCGGATCCCGGATAGAAAGCGAAGAGCAGTCCTTCGATTTCGTCCTCGAAGTCGCGCACCACGATCGACGCGCCGCCTTCGAGCACCACGATCACGCGCGGATGGATCGCGGACACCGCGCGGGTCGTCGCGAGCTCGTCGGCGGGCAGCGCGAGGCTCTCGCGATCGCCGGCGCCGATCGTCGCTTCGCCTTCGTCCTCGTGGGTGAGGCCGGTGACGATCACCACCGCGTCCGCCGCGCGCACCGTCGCTTCGCCCGCGTCGTCGAGCGACTCCACCACGTCGATCGCGACCTCGCCCGCGAGCTCGCGGATCCCTTCGAGCGCGCTGACCACGTCGGTCGCGCGCACGTTGCTCGAGCCGGTGTCGCCGACGTTGTCGAGCGCGAGCACGCGCCCCAGCACGGCGACCCGGCTCACGGACGCGCGAACGATCGGCAGCGCGGCGTCGTTCTTCAGGAGCACCACGCCGCGCTCGGCGACCTCCCGCGCGAGCGCGAGGTGCGCTTCGGTCTCGCGCGCCGCGGCGTCGTCGAGCGGGCGCTCACGTTCATCGAGCCCGAAGCAGAGCTGCGCACGCAGCACGCGCCGCACGCTCGCGTCGATCTCGCGCTCCTCGATCTCGCCCGCGTCGAGCGCGCTCGCGAGCCTCCGGAAGTTCGTCGGCGCGGGCATCTCGACGTCGAGCCCCGCACGCAGGCTCTCCACGTCGCCGTGCGTCCCGAGGATCCAATCCGATTCCACGAACCCCGAGAAGGCCCACTCGCCCTTGAGGATCGTGCGCAGCAGGTGGTCTTGTTGATCGGCCCAGCGACCGTTCACTTGGTTGTAGGCGGTCATCACGGACGCCACGCGGCCCTCGACCACCACGCGCCGAAACGCGGGCAGGTAGACCTCGCGCAGCGTGCGCTCGTCGAGCCGCACGTCGACCTCGTGCCGCGTGTCCTCGATGCTGTTGGCCGCGAAGTGTTTGGCGCTCGCGAGCACACCTTCGCTCTGCACGCCCTGCACGAACGCGAGCGCCATCTCCGCCATGTGGTGCGGGTCTTCCGAATAGGTCTCCTGCGCGCGCCCCCACCGCGGGTGCCGCAGCACGTTGATCGTCGGCGCGAGGAGCACGTCCGCGCCCACGCTCTTCAGCTCGCGCGCCATCGCCGCGCCCACGCGCCGCTCGAGCTCCGGGTCGAAGGTCGCGCCCCGCATCATCGCCACCGGGAACGCGGTGCCGTTCTTGCCCGTCATGCTCGAGAGCCCGCGCGGTCCGTCGAGCATGCGCAGCCCCGGGATCCCGAGCCGGTCCACGCCGGCGACGCGCCACGTGCCTTCGATCATCGCGAGCGACGCGCCGTGCAGGCACGCGATCTTCTCGCGCGGCGTCATCTGCGCGAGCAGCGCCGTGATGCGCGCCTCGATCGCGTCCGCTTCCTCCGTCGGGCGCGGGCAATACGCGCGGGTGGCCTCGGTCGGCGCGAAGGGCTCGGGCACGTAGTCGCGCGCGGCGTCGCTCGCGTCGCTCGCGTCGGCCGAGGCGTCGAGGACCTCGGCATCCCGCGGCGCGTCGTCGTCGCCACAGGCGAACAGGCACATCGACACGAGCCCGAGAGCGACGAAGCGAAGATGCATGCGCGGGACGATCGCACGTCGACGCGACGCGATCACGCACGCGGCGCAATCGCTTCGAACGACGCGATCCTGCGCGCGGCACGACGCGATCACGGCGGTACGATCGCCAGCGACGCGCTCACGCACGTGGAACGATCGCGTCGATCGCGGCCACCTGCGCGTCGGTCAGCGCGATCGCCGCTGCGCGCGCGCTCGATCGTGCGTTCTCCGGCCGCGACGCCCCACACACCGGCTGCCAACCGCGCGCGATCGTCCACGCGACGATCGCCTCGAAGGGGCTCACGCCGAGCTCCTCCGCGACGCAGCGCAGCACCGGCTCGTGCGCGACGCGGCCCGCTCGCCAGCCGCCCATCGGCGCGTAGACCTGCAGCACGATCCCACGCGCGCGACACGTCGCCTCGACCTCGGGATCCAGGCGCACGAACGGGCTCGCTTCGTTCTGCACGACCTCGATCGGCGCGACCGCGAGCGCACGACGGAGCTGCGTCGCATCCACGTTCGAAACCCCGAGCCGCACGATCCTTCCGTCGTCGCGCAGCCGCACCAGCTCGCCCACGCTCTCTTCGATCGGCACGCGCGGGTCGACCGCATGCAGGAAGTACAGGTCGTGCGCGTCGACCCCGAGCGCGCCGAGCGACGCCTCGCAGGCGCCCCGCAAGTACGCCGGGTCGCCCACGTGCTCCCACGCCTCACCGCGCCGCCGCACGCCGCCCTTGGTCGAGACCACGAACGCGCGCTCGCGTCGCACCTCCGCGACGAGCCGCTCCGCGAAGTGCGCGTCGTGCTCACCGAGCCCGTACACGTCCGCGGTGTCGATCGATCCCACGCCCGCGTCGAGCGCGGCATGAATCGTCGCGAGCGCCACCTCCCGGGAAGGACGACCTTCGCCCGCGAGGTTCATCGTGCCGAGCACCACGGGGAAGCGTTGCGCGATGGAGGGGCCCTGCATGAACGACGTCGTCGAGAGGGTCGTCGCGCAGCTCGTCAGCGCTTGCCGAAGAGCCCACGCAGGCGCGAGAAGAACCAGCCGAGCGGTGACGCCGCGCGCGGCCGCTCCGGCGCCTCCACCGGTCCTTCGTAGGGTCCGAGCGCCGCCGTGACCTCCGCGACCGAGCTCGCTCGCGAGATCTTCACGTCGAGCGCGCGCCCCGACTCCACGTCGACCGCGCTCATCTCGAGAAAACACTGCGGGTCGAGCCCCAGCGAGAGCTCGATCTGACGACCCTTCGGCCCCGTCGGGATGTTCTCCACCACGAGCGTGCCGAGGTACTCGTTGGCGACCGCGTCCTTCCGTTCGCCTTGGAAGAGCGGCATCCGGTACGTGAGCTGCCCTTCGCTCGTCGTGCGCACCACGAACGAACGTTTGCTCGGCACCGGCGTGTTGCGCGGGATGAGCCGCATGTAGCGCCGTCCGTCGCCCGAGAAGCCGATCGAGAGCGGCAGCACGTCGACGAGCTCCACCGCCGACGCCGACTCCTGCGCGAGGATCGCGGCGCCGATCGCGACCGCTTCGTCCGGGTTGATGCGTTTGCTCGGCGGGCGCCCGAAGATCTTCTCCACCGCCTCCTGCACCTGCGGCAGGCGCGTCGAGCCGCCCACGAGCAGCACGTCGTCCACCGAGTACGTCTGCAGCTTCGCCTTCTCGAGCGTGTCCTGCGTGATCGCGACGAGCCGCTCGCAGAACGCGCGCGTCAGCTCGAAGAGCTCCTCCTGCGTCACGTTCACCGCGAGCGTGCGCGCGGAGCCGTCGATCATCGCGAAGTGCGGCAGGCTCACGGAGAACTTCTTCTGCACCGAGAGGCCCTTCTTGCACTGCTCGGCCGCCTCGCGGAGGCGCGCGATCTGCGTGGCGTCCGGCTCGAAACCGTCGAGCCGCTCCGCGCGCTTGAACGCGCTCGCGAGGTGGTTCGCGAGCAAGTCGTCCACGTCGATGCCGCCGAGGAACGCGTCGCCTCCCGTCGCGAGCACCTCGAAGCGCGAGGCCTCGATCTTCAGGATCGACACGTCGAAGGTGCCGCCGCCGAGGTCGAAGACCACGAGCGTCGCGCGCTCCTTGCGACCGTACCCGTACGCGACCGCGGCCGCCGTCGGCTCCGCCACCACGCGCGGCACCGTGAGCCCCGCCTTGCGCGCCGCGCGCCTCACCGCGTCGCGCTGAGCCTCGCCGAAGTACGCGGGCACCGTGACCACCGCGCGGTCGACCGAGCCGTTCAAGTGCTCCGCCGCGACCTCGCGCACCTCACGCAACAAACGCTCCGCGACCTCCTCGAACGACACCACCCGATCGGGAAGGCGCGCGCCGAACTGGTGATCGTCGGTCTCCACGAGCGGGAACGCGAAGTAGGGTTGGAACTCGTCCGCGAGCGCCTCCGAGTACGCGCGCCCCACGAGTCGCTTGCTGCCGTAGATCGTCTCTTGCGGGTTGAGCACGAGCCGCTTTGCCGCCGCCTGGCCGACCCGCACCTGACCGTCGACGATCGCGAGCACCGAAGGCACCGTGCTCGCGCCCGTGCGCGTGGGGAGGACGCGCGGACGGCCGTTCTCGACGATCGACACGCACGTGTTCGAGGTGCCGAGGTCGATGCCGATGGTGAAGCCTTCCGAGGCGCCCTTGCCGCGGATCCGGGTGGCCACGCGCGCGACGCGCCCTTCGTCGCTCTCGGGCCGAGACTCGCGCGGCACGTCGGGCTCGACGATCACCGACGCTTCGTCGGCCGCTGACCCGGCCGACCGAGAGGTTTCGGATGCGGTCGTCGCGGGCGGGAGATCCTCGGGCACCGGGAGCTCCGGTACCGGCAGATCGTCGAGCGCGACGTCCACCGACTTCGGCCGCACGACGACCTTGTGTCCGTCGATCACCTGCGCGCCCGCCTCGGACCCCTGCACGAACGCGAGCTGCAGCGTACCTTCCGCGATGGTCCGCCCGTCCACGTCGCGCAGCTCGAACGCGCCCTTGGTTCCCGGCGGCGGCAGCGCTCCGTCCGACTCGAACCGGATCGATCGGCCCTTCGCGGAGCGCACGACGTAGTCGACGCTCGGTCGAGCCTCCCAACGGATTCGCACGCGCGCGCTCGTCATGTCTCGCTCATGCTACGGGAGCGCGGGGCGGGCGCGAAGATCTCGACGAGCGGCGCCGGGCAGAGGCGGACGCGCGTCGCTTCGTGCGCGGCGTCGAACGAGGGCCCGGTCGCATCGCTGCCACGAATCGGGAGCCCACGAGTCGGGAGCGACGGATACGAAAAGGCCCCGTGGGTCGACGGGGCCTTCTCGATCCTCGGGTCGAACCGAGTCGAATCACCGAGCGCTCACGGCGCGCTCGGGTTCTCCTCTTCGGACGTGTCTACCAGCGAGGGCGGAAGCGGCCCCGACGGCGTCGCGTGCGGCGCCCCTGCGGGCGCGACCTCTCCGTCGACCGGCGCGGTCTCGGTGCCTTCGGGGCTCGGCTCCACCGCGGGCGTCTCCTCGACGGGCGGCGTCTCGGCCGCGGGCTCCGGCTCGACCGCGGGCGTCGGCTCCGGCGTCGCCGCCGGCTCTTCGCCCCACTCCTCCGCCTCCGGCTCCTCTTCCCGCGCGCCCCACGCGTACGACGCGCTGACGTAGATGCCGTGCATGGTGAGCGAGTAGTCGCCGGCGAAGCCGCAGAACGGGCACGCGCCCTCCCCGTCCGGATCGCTGCGTCCCTCGGTGATCTGGCTCTCCGTCACGCGACCCTTCGAGGTGCGGAACGCGTACGCGACGTCGACGCGGAAGTCGCCGACCTCGTAGCCAGCACCAGCCGTGGCGACGTGCGTGGTGCCCGGCGGGGTACCGAACGCCGTCACGTACGGACGACTCGTGACGCGGTTCTCCCAGATGTAACCGACACGCAGCGGGAGCGAGCCGTCGAGGAGGCGGTACTCGAAGCCGAGGCGACCGGTGAGGCCGTCCTTCCAGTCGAAGACGTTCGGGACGGGGATGTCCAGATCACCCGTGGTGGTCGTGAAGTCGGTGCGCTTGTTCTGCGATTGAATCGTGTACTCGAGATCACCCGCCCAACTGAAGTCGCCGAGGTTCATGCGGAGACCGACGCCCAACCGAGACGGAAGCGTGAAAGTCGTGGAAATGCTCTCGGAGGTCGTCCCGAGCGCGCACGGCGCAGCACAGGACGGTGGCGGGTTGAACGGGTCGATGGTCGGCCCCGTTCCTTCGATGTCGGTCTCGGTCTTGTGCCGGTAGGAGAAGCCGACCTCGAACTCGGGGATCGGCTGCCATTGCACGCCCAGACGAAACCCTGCGAATGAGAGGCCGGACGCGCTGAAGTTGGTACCGCCGGGGAAGTACTCGTCGATGTTCTCGGGCGTACGCTCCGTGGGGAGGCGTTCTCGCGTGAGACTGACGTACGTGATGCGATACCCGAGACCGAAGCTCAGGTTGTAGTCGGGAATCTCGACCGCCGCCGCGACCGACGCTTCGAAGAAGATCAGCGTCGTACTGTCGGTAATCTGCAATCCCGAGCCGGTATCCTCGTACTTGTACGTGCCGCCCGCGGAAGCGACGGGATAGATAGCGAATCCGAGCGTCAACCAATCGGTCGCACGGGCGGACGCGGCGAGCATGAAGAAGGGCGCGACCGTCGTCTCGGAGTCAATTTCGAGCGCGTCCGCTGCGGGCGAGCCCGTGATGTTGCCGAGCAGGAGCGAGACGTCACCGAGGAGCGAGAAGCGCTTCGTGTGCCGCAAACCCGCCGGGTTGTGGAAGAGCGCGGACGGATCGTCGACGTAGCCGATCGCGGTGCCGCCCATGCCGAGGTGGCGCGCGGTGTAGAGGATCGGAGTGTCGTAGCCGTGTCGTAGCCGGCGGCGAACGCACGCGAGCTCCCCGCGGACGCCACCACCAGCGTCACGAGCGCAATCCAACGAGCACGATTCATCGGCGCACCTTCCTCCAACGCTCCCCCAAGAGCGATCCGGTCGAGACGATAGCGCAATTCTTCTGCGCGTCGGGCCCGAAACGCGGTGTTCGCCGAGCGAGTCCGGCTCACCTGCTCGTTCCGGCCCGCGACCTGCTCGGCGCTCCTGTCGGTCCGATCCGACGTCGAACCTCCAGGCCGGCGTCCACGGGACGGTCACGAGCCACGCGGAACGGACCGCTCGCTCGAAGCTCGACTCGCCCGGCCCGCCCACGCCGAACCTGCTACGCCTCCGCCGTGCGCATCCATCACCTCGACTGCGGAACGATGTGCCCCGTCGCGCGCCGCCTCGTGAACGGCGAAGGTGGGCTCTTCGAGAGTGGAACCCTCCCCTGCCACTGCCTCTTGATCGAGACCGATCACCACGGCCTCGTGCTCGTGGACACCGGCTACGGCACCAGCGACCTCGCCGATCCCGAAGGCCGCCTCGGGCCGATGCGCCACGTGTTGAACTGGAATCGCGATCCGAAGGGCACCGCGATCGCGCAGGTCGAGGCGCTCGGCTTCGCGCGCGACGACGTGCGCCACGTGGTGGTCACGCACCTCGATCTCGATCACGCGGGTGGGCTCTCGGATTTCCCGAACGCACGGGTCCACCTGCTCGCAGCCGAGCACGACGCCGCCCTCCGCCCGACCACCCGCCTCGAGCACCAGCGCTACCGCAGCGCGCAGTGGGCCCACGGGCCGGAGTGGCGGACCTACGCGTCGAAGGGTGAAGCCTGGAAGGGCTTCGAGTGCGTGCGCGAGCTCGACGGGCTGCCGCCGGAGCTCTTGCTCGTGCCGCTCTCCGGGCACACGCGCGGCCACGCGGGCGTCGCGATCGACGCGGGCTCGCGCGGCTGGCTCCTGCACGCGGGCGACGCGTACTTCTTCCGCGGTCGGCTCGCCCAGGCGCCGTGGGCACCGCCCGGCATCGCGCTCTTCGAACGGCTCGCTGCCCTCGACACGAACGCGATGATCGCGAACCGCGAGCGGCTTCGCGAGCTGCGCGCGCGCGAGACCGACGTGCGGATCTTCTGCGCGCACGATCCGGTCGAGCTCGCGTCGATGCGCAGCTGATCGCGATCAGCTTCTCTGAGGGTCTGTCGCCAGACCCTCCCCCAGGAAGCCCCGAACCCCTCCCACGAGCCTTCGCTCCCTTCGGTCGCTGCGCGCCGTCCAGTAGGGCGGCTTGCGGTAATCGGCCATCAGCTCCTACTCAACGCACCGTCGGGATCCCCCACGTCGCGAGCTGCGCGAGCACCGCGTCCGCCTCCGGCCCTCGACCGAAGCCGCCCGTGTAGACCTGATAGACCGGCAGGCGGCGGCGCGCGGTCACGAGCTCGACGAAGACCGAGCGCGATCCGAACGCGAAGCTCCGGCGTGCGCCGAGCTCGCCGCGGGTCGCGATCACGCCACCCTTGCCATCGACCAGCGTGCCCTCGCGTCGATCGAAGACGTAGCGGTTCGGCCAGTCGAGCCCCGCGTTCGCGTGGCGCTTCCAGAAACGATGCAGCACCGCGGTGATCACGCCGAAGCCCACCGCGAGCGCGACGAACACGACGCCGAGCAACGACGCGTGGTTGAGCGCGGCGACGAGCCCGTTGACGCCGAGGATGAACGCGAGCCCGCCCACGATCAGCGCCGCGATCCCGAAGCCGAAGCTCGGCGCGATGACGAAGACGACGTGGGTGTCGCCTGCGTAGACGGAGTAGCCGGAGCTGCGTCGCGCGAGCGTGAGCCCACGCGCTTCCTCGGGGGTCATGCCGACATCGTACGCGACTCGCGGGCTCGAGAGCCCGACTCACGTTCTTCATCGCCGTGCTCGCGGACGGTTGGTACGCTGTGGCTCATGGGCACGGACGAAGGCTTCCTCCTCGTCGCCACCCCGCAAGCCTCGGGGGAGCATCGGGAGACCGTCGTCCTCGTCGCCGTGCACGGAGAAGAAGGCTCGCTCGGCTTCGTGCTCAACCGTGCGTCGGTGCGCTCCTTCGCGGAGGCCGCCGCCGATCTCGGGATCGAGGCGACGCCTCGCGAAGGCCACGCCCACTTCGGTGGTCTCACGCGACCGGACATCGGCTGGATGCTCTTCGACGCGCGCGCGTGCCTCGAGCCCGACGACAGTTGCTTGCTCACGCCCGAGGTCGGTGTGACCGCCTCCCCCGACGCCATGAGCACGATCGTCGACATGGGCGGCCCGGTGCTTCTCGTGCTCGGCCACGTGACCTGGGAGCCGGGCGACCTCGAAGACGAGATCGCGGCCGGCGCGTGGATCCGCGCGCCCCGCGTCGATCCTCGCCTCGTCTTCGAGACCCCGCTCGCGCGCCGATGGAGCGACGCGACCTGCGACGTGCTCGGCATGCCGCGCCCCTGGCTCGGCGTCGCGCGCTTCGCGATGGCGTGATCGACGGTCGCGACGTCGAGGGCGATCGCGGTCCTCTCGTGGCGGTGTCCTCTCGGGTGATCGCCACGCGGATCCCTCGAGCAGAAGCGACCGCGTGATCGCTCGGTGATCGCTCGGTGATCGCTCGGTGATCGCTCGGTGATCGCTCGGTGATCGCTCGGTGATCGCTCGGTGATCGCTCGGTGATCGCTCG
>JALOQC010000193.1 GCA_025453555.1 Myxococcota bacterium
CCGCAATAACACTCGAGGCTCATGATCACCTCTTCGCGGATCGGATCGATCGGCGGGTTGGTGACCTGCGCGAAGAGCTGCTTGAAGTAGTCGTAGACGAGGCGCGGCTGATCGCTGAGCACCGCGAGCGCGGCGTCGTTGCCCATCGAGCCGACCGGGTCGCGCTTCTGCTCGACCATCGGCTTGAGGAAGAACTGGATCGTCTCGGTCGTGTACCCGAAGGCCTGCATCCGCGAGATCAGCGTGTCGGGCGCGAACCCATGTCCATTGGGAGGCGCGGGCGGGATCTCCTTCAGCTCGAGGCGCTGCTCCGCGAGCCACTTCCCGTACGGACGCCGCGTCGCGACCAGGTGCTTCACCTCTTCGTCCGGGATCAGCCGGCCCGCCTCGAAGTCGACCAGGAACATGCGGCCCGGCTGCAGACGCCCCTTGGCCTTCACGCGCTCGGGCTCGATCGCGAGCACGCCCACCTCGCTCGCCATCACGACCTTGTCGTCGTGCGTGAGGTAGTAGCGGCTCGGGCGCAGGCCGTTGCGGTCGAGCACGGCGCCGATGTAGCGACCGTCCGTGAACGCGATGGAAGCCGGGCCGTCCCAGGGCTCCATCAAACACGAATGATACTCGTAGAACGCGCGCTTCTCCGCGCTCATCGCCGGGTCCTTCTGCCAGGCCTCCGGGATCATGATCATCATCGCTTCGGGCAACGTGCGGCCGCCCATCAAGAGCAGCTCCAGCACGTTGTCGAAGTTGCCCGAGTCGGACGCGAAGGGCTCGCAGACCGGGTAGACCTTGGAGAGCTCATCCCCGAAGAGGTCGCTCTCCAGGACGCCTTCGCGGTCGTTCATCGAGCCGACGTTGCCGCGGAGCGTGTTGATCTCGCCGTTGTGGCTCATGCAGCGCAGCGGCTGCGCGCGATCCCAGGACGGGAAGGTGTTCGTGGAGAAGCGCGAATGAACCATCGCGAGATGGCTCTTGTACTGCCAATGACGCAGGTCCGGATAGAACGTGAGGAGCTGGTTCGGCGTCAGCATCCCCTTGTAGACGAGCACCCGCGTCGAAAGCGTACAGACGTAGACCATCTCGCGCTGACGCAGACGCGCGTCGGAGCGGAGCGCGGTGCCGGCGCGCTTGCGGATCACGTAGAGCTGGCGCTCGAAGGCGTCTTGATCGAGGCCCGGCGCGGCGGCCACGAAGAGCTGCTCGATCGCGGGGCAGGACGCGCGCGCGGTGGGGCCGATGTCGGCACCGTCGGGATCGACGGGCACCACGCGCCAGCCGAGGAAGGTCTGGCCCTGCTCGGCGACGATGCGCTCGAAGGTGCGCTTGGCGTGCGCGCGCTCCTTCGGATCGGTCGGGAGGAACACGTTGCCGGCCGCGAAGCGACCGGGCTGCGGCAAGTCGAGGCCGAGCTCTTCCTTGGCGACCTCGCGCAGGAACTCGTGCGGCAGCGCCGTCAGAATGCCCGCGCCGTCGCCGGTGTTCGCCTCGCAGCCGCACGCGCCGCGGTGGTCCATGTTGCGGAGCACCTGGTCGGCATCGAGCACGATCTGATGCGAGCGGCGGCCTCGAATGTCGGCCACGAACCCCACGCCGCACGCGTCGTGCTCGAAGGCGGGGTCGTAGAGCCCGATGGGCCGGGTGGGCCGCGCTGCCTGCGTCATTCGTTTCGTCTCCGCTTCTGTTCGTGTCCCTCGGTCGGCGCGTCGGTGGCGCATGCGCTCGAGGACTTCGTCTCGTGTCGAGGTCCGCGCTCCGCTTCGCGCTCGCTTCGAGCGAGCCGCTCGTATCCCTCGGTCGCGACGACTCGCGGTTCGAGGGCTCGACGTCCGCCGATCGTCGCCCTCGGGTCTCGAAGGGTCGTCGTCGACGCGCGTGCGGAGCGTGGCGCGGGACCTTCACGGCCTGGTCGAGTCACCCCTCCGCGAACCGAGGCTCGGGGTTTCCGAGGGGTTCCGAGCCGAGCCTCGGAACCGAGCCTGACGTGCTCAGCCAATGAAGGACCGGACCCGAAAGCGCCTGGACCCGAAAGAACCGCGGTCGCGAGAGTGGACGCTCGAACGTAGACCCGTGCAAAGAACACTTCGCATGGGCCGTTCCCGAACAACGTTAGGCGACACACGCGAGGGCCCTAACGAATAGCAGGCGTGACGCGGCGTGTCAACACGTTCCGTCCGGACCTTGCGCACCTGACCTTCGGACGTGACTCGTTCGAGGGCTACGTGGGGATCCACGGCTCGAAGCTTCGTCTGCGAGAGCGGAGACGCTGAAACATGCTCCACCGTTCTTGTCGGCCTCGAATCGCTCGTGGATCCTGCGCGCATGCTTCGGGTGGCTTGGGGTTCGTGCGCGATCGTGCTCTTGGGACTGACGGCGGGCGCGCACGCGCAAGGCGCGCCGACGTGTCCGACCAGCCGACACGAAGTGCCGATGTCGTTCCTGCATCGCGAGGCGCTCTTCGACGCGATCGACCTCGACAGCGGCTGGGTGCCGGGCGGCTCGCCGCTACAGGTGCGCTTCGCGGTGCGGCTCGCGGGTGAGACCGAGGTCGCGCTCGCGGGCGATCTCGTGAGCACGTGGCCCGAGTCGATCACCGCGACCGCCGAGGGCACGCCGGACGGCGGACGCCTCTCCGTCGACTACGGCCTCGAGCTCGTCGCGCGCATCCGCTTCGACCTCGAAGGCATCCGTTGGGAAGGCGACATCCCGATCCCGGGCGGCATCCCGCGCGATCTGCGCACCGCCGCCACCACGACCTTCACGCCTTGGGTGCTGCCGGGCGCCGATCCGCGACCGGTGCAGGCGTACGACGAGACCGAGAGCGTGCGTGTGCTGAACGTCGGCCTCGGCTCGATCATCCCGATCCCCGGGGTCGACGGTGGCTTCGAGGTCGCGCTCGCGGCGTCGCTGCGCGGCAGCTACCAGAGCGAGCGGCTGATCATCACGCCCGGTGAAGACGCGATCGAGATGGAGCTCGGCTCACTCCGTTGGCTCGCGCCCGAGGGCAGCTGGGGCGCCGGCTTCGACGCCACGATGGTCCCCGAGGGAACCCTCCGCTGGGAGGCGGGCGTCGTGCTTCGCCCCGCGCTCTACGTCGAGGTACTCGGCTCGCGCTTCGATCTCCCAATCGCGGAGATCCCGATCAACGTGCTCGATCTGATGAACCCGACCGCGTTCGAGACCGCGAGCGCGCGCGTGCCGCTGCCGGATCTGCGCGTCGAGCCCGGCACCCGCGTGGCGTTCGGATCGGTCGACGCGGGCGAGGAATCGCGCGCAAACCTCACGCTGCACAACGACGGCGAGGCCCCGCTGGAGCTCACGATCCGTGCGCCGTCGGCGCCCTTCGAGGTCGAGGGCGGCACCTTCTCGATGCCGCCACGCTCGCGCCTCTCGTTGCCGGTGCGCTTCCGACCCACCGAGGACGGCGCGCGCAGCGGCATGATCGTGCTCTTCAGCAACGACCCGGACGGCTGCACGACCCCGATCCTGCTCGACGGAGTCGGCGTGGCGGAGCCGATGCCGGACGCGGGCAGCGACGCGGCGATCGACACCGACGCGGGCGTGATCAGCGGGCCCGGCACCCCGAGCGGCTGCGACTGCCGCACCACGAGCGGCGCGGCGAGCGCGTGGCCGATCGGCTTCGCGATCCTGCTCGGCTTGCGACGCCGTCGTCCGAGCCGCAGGTAGGGCCGATGTCGATCGTCCGTGCGTTCGTGTCGGTGTTCTCCGAGTCGCTGCCCGAAACACGAGACTTCTACGTCGAGCTCTTCGGATGGCGCGTCGACTTCGACAGCGACTGGTTCGTGCACCTCCAGGCGCGCGAGAACGCCGCCATCGAGCTCGGCATCCTTCGTCGCGACCACGAGATCGTTCCGGAAGCGTTTCGCGGCGCGCCCGCGGGCACGATGATCACGATCGTGGTTCCCGACGTGGACGCGCTGCACGACATCGCCGTCGGGCGAGGGCTCGAGATCGTCGAGCCGCCCCGCGACTTGTTCTACGGTCAGCGTCGGATGCTGCTCCGAGATCCGAGCGGAACCCTCGTGGACGTGTCCTCCGAGTGTGCGCCTTCCGCGGAGTTTCTCGCCTCGTTGCGGTGACGCAGCGCCCCGTCGCTCGGGTGATTCCGTCGCGTCGTTCGGGCCCCGTCACTCCGCGCACAGACCGTCGACGCCGCAGATCTGCCCACCCGGGCAGCCCATCTCGCGGCCCATCCACGTGCACTCCGCGTCGCAGAGACCTGCGCCGCCGCAGAAGCTCCCGTCCGGACAGCTTCCCTGAGGGTCTGTCGCCAGACCCTCCCCCACGGGGCATGAAGCCCCGATGGGGCCCCCACCCAAGAGCCTACGCTCGCCTCGCGAGCTGCGCGCCGTCCGGTAGGGCGGCTTGCGAAATCGGCTGAGCTTCGTTTTCAGTCTGCGTCTTCCTCGCACGGCGGATCGTCGAAGCCGTCGTCGGACGAACAACCGAGTCCCACACCACGTTTTCATCTCGACGGGATCGCGGATGGAGCGGGCTTCATCAAGTGCAGATCCGCTGTTGCCGAGCCGTACCTGTACACGCACCGAAACACCCCGAGAGAAGTGGACGTCTCCGCTTCGACGCTGCGCGGTAGCGCTGTCTCGCGCCGAGCGCATCTGCACGCCCAGCCCAAGTTCGAATGCCTCAGAGCGGGCATCAGTTGCACTGATTGCCGCTTCTCGCTTTTTTCCGAGGGGGCGGCGCGGCCCCTCCCCCCAACCGGCAAAGCCGGATTGGGGCCCTCTCCCACCGCCGAGCATCCCTTACGTGCACGGATTGAATCCGCGCAAGTAAGGGATGCTCTCAGGCGCCGCGTTGATGTACAGTCTCGGTCTCATGAGAGGCGGCTCCGACGTCACCGGCCTCCACCCTGTCCGCGCCGGTGTTGACGCGCTCTCTGGGGGGTGCCGGTGGTGAGCGCGTCCCGAGAGGCAATCTTCCAGGAACTCCGCCACCGTTTTGGGGAGCTCGTCGCCGCGGGAGACGTCGCGGGCTTTCGCGCGCTCGTCGCTGGGTACTGCGCACAGGCGGAGGAGGCCGTGCGTGAGCTTGGCGCCGACGACGAGCTGGACGGGGGCTTCGTCTTCCTCCAGCACGAGTCGCCGCTGGCGCTCAGGGACGTCGAGGGCTGCACCCTCCTGATGATCGCCATCGAGAAGCGGCAGGCCCAGATGATCCCGCTCCTCTACGAGGCGTCAGCGACGTGCGACGTGCCGGACAACCGCTTCCTGGCCCGCCCGCTCAGCGCCGGGGATCACGGCCGCACCCTCTTCCACGTGGCGGCGGTGCGGGGCGATCGCGCTTGCCTGGAGGCGCTCGCGGCGTTGCCGGACGCGAGGCCAGCGCTGCCCGATGGGTCGGGCGCCACGCCGCTGCACTATGCGGCGAGCGCCGGCCGCACCGAGCTCTTCGAATGGCTCGTGGCCCACGGCTGCCCGCTCGAATCCGTCGACCACGAAGGACGCACGCCGCTCTACCGCACGGCCGACGATCCCGCGGGCATCGCTGCGCTCGTGCGCCTCGGTGCGCACCCGGACGGGGCGGGGAACAAGCGACCCATCCAGGTCGCGTTGGACCCTGACATGGAGTACGACGACGTGTGCGCCGAGTGCACTCGCCTCTTGCTCGACGCGGGCGCTGACGTGCGGCACGTCACGTGTGACGCGGCGGTCGAGCAGCCCGCGATGCTCTCGCGGCTGCTCGAGCGCGGCGGCGCGGCCACGCCGGACGCCCTCCGGTCCGCGGCGGCGACCAGTTCGCGCGACGCCGTCACGGCGCTGCTCCATCACGGCGCGTTCGACGAACGCGACGTGATGAACGCGATCCGTGCCGCCGTCCGAAGCTTCTCGTGGTCGGACCGGGTCGAGGACGTGCTCCGCATGTTGCTCGCGCATCCCGTGCGAAGCGGGGCGGTCCCAGGCGCGTCCCCGTCGCTGCGGCTCACGTTCAGCCTGTTGTCGGCCGCCGAGCGTGATGGGGTCGAGGCGCTGACGTTCGTGCTCGGCATCGGAGCGGCCGTCGACGCAACGGTACCGGTGGATCATCCGCTGGGGGCCGATGGTGGGACCGCGCTCCACGTCGCCGCGGCGCGGCTCCGTGTCGAGTCCGTCGCGCTCCTCCTCGACCGAGGCGCCGATCCGATGGCCCGTGACCGGCGCGGCCGTCGCCCGATCGATCTCGCGCAGGACTCGCGCTCGGGGCCGGATCGCAAAGCGATCCTCGCTCGGCTCGCTGCTGCGGAGAACGCCCGGGCGGCGCACGCGCCGGGAGCATTCGCGGTAGGCGACGTAGTGACCCACGCGAAGTTCGGTGAGGGGACCATCGAGTCCGTCCTCGACGGAGGCGACGCAGCGCGGCTCGTCATCGGATTCGCCAGTGGCCCAAAGACCGTTTTGTCTCGCTTCGTTCAGTCGAAGCGCTAGAGCGCATCTCATGACCTGCCGTGAGTTGAGTCGTGGCAGCCCGTGCGTCGATCGCCGCGTCCGCGAACCGAGGAAATGTGGTGCACTTTCGAGCGTGAGTGGATGGCGGCGAGCGGCGTGCGGATGCCGCGAAGCGGCCGCGGGAGGTTATGAGATGCGCTCTAGTACAGCAGCTCGACCACGTGAGGTGCCCGAGTGAATGGCTACAGCTTACGGCGTCCAAGGCGAATGTTGCGACGCTTCCTCATACTGGTCGTCCTCACGCTGGGTGGCTGTAGCCCTCGGGGGCCGGAGATCTACGACGCCTGCGACACGACGGACGTGTCGTGCACCACCGCAGGGTGCTGCGAGCTGAGCACGTGCACGCCGGTGCGTGGCACCGCGACGGCGGCTGTCTGCACCAACGCGTGCGCGAGTCATGACGACTGCCAACGCGACTCGGCGGGCGTTCGTGGAGTGTGCCTCGCGTTCGGCGCAACCTCCGGTATCTGCGTCCAGGCGTGCGAGACGGACTCGACGTGTCCCACTGCGTTCACGTGCCAGGCCGTCGACGTCTACGCGGTGTGCCTGCCCTGAGCGGTGGGAGAACCTCGCAGCCCCGCCCCGCCGCATTCGTCCTCGCGCGACCGCGTGTATGTCGACCGCGCGTTGATGCTGCACCACGGCCGACGGCGAGCAGCACGAGCAGCACGAGCAGCACGAGCAGCACGAGCAGCACGAGCAGCACGAGCAGCACGAGCAGCACGAGCAGCACGAGCAGCACGGTGAGCCGCTGCGCGAGAGCGTGCGGAGAAACCTCCGGTGTTCGGCGAGGTCGCCACGACGAGTCTCGCGGCCCGAGTGGTGGTGCGACAGAAGATGGGCTGACCCCTCGCTTTCTCGCGACATGCTCCGCGGATCGGCGATCCTCTCCCCATGAGCAGTTGGATCGAGGTGCACGAAGGGGGCGGGTTCCTCCCGGTGGACGCGCTGCGTCCGAGCGAGCTCGCGCCCGGGATGCATCGGCTCGGGGTGCACGTGGTGGAGGACGGTGCGGCGCGGCCGGTCCACGTGCCGATCCTCGTCGCCAAGGGGGCGAAGCCCGGCCCGACGGTGGGGATCACCGCGGCCGTGCACGGCAACGAGCTCAACGGCATCGCGACCATTCATCGCCTGTTTCGGCGCATCGATCCGAACGAGCTCTCGGGCACCGTGGTGGGCGTCACGATCGTGAACGTCCCGGGTTTCATCCGGCACGATCGGCTCTATCCGGACGCGCAAGATCTGAACCGGATCATGCCCGGAAAAGAGAACGGCAACGAAGCGGCGGTGTACGCGCATCGGCTGAGCACCCGGCTGCTCGGGGCGTTCGACGTGCTGCTCGATCTGCACACCGCGAGCTTCGGGCGCGTGAACACGCTCTACGTGCGGGCGGACATGAAGCACGAAGCGACGGCCAAGCTCGCGCGGGCGATCGGGGCCGAGATCATCATCCACAACGCGGGCGCGGACGGGACGCTGCGCGCGAGCGTGGCCTCGCGCGGGGTGCCGGCGATCACGGTGGAGATCGGAGATCCGCAAGTGATCGATCGCGACAAAGTGCGATTGACCCGCGTGGGAATCCGCGACGTGCTCGAGGAGCTCGGCATGTTGCCTCCGGACGGAGAGCGCGCGGTGCACGGCGCGATCGAGTGCCACCGGAGCGCGTGGCTCTTCACCGACACCGGCGGTCTGCTCGACGTGACGGCGCGCCTGGGCGCCCGCGTGAAGCAGGGCGACGTGCTCGCGACGCTCTGCGATCCGTGGGGTCGTAAGCTCCGCACCTACCGCGCACCGGAGGACGGCGTGATCATCGGCAAAGCGACGAACCCCGTGGTGCGCACGGGCGGTCGCATCGTGCACCTCGGCATCGAGGGCGCGCCGAGCTGAGCGACCGGGCTTCGGCCGTGCTCACGAGGCTCACTGGCTGCGTTCTTCGAGCGTCGCCGCGCCGTCCGCGCGCTGCACGACGACGAAGAGGTAACGCAGGATGCGCGGACGACGGAGCTGCACCTCCCAGGTCCGTCCGTCGTCGCCGGCGTGAACGACCACGTCGGTGAACGCCGTCACGTCGAAGCCCTCCGCGCCCGCGAGGTTCATCGCAATCTCCACCGCGCGCGCCTCGTCGACGCCGCGGGGCGCGGGCGGCGGGGTCGGCTCGGCCCGAACCGGCGTCTCGTCTCCACTGCTCGGCGGCGGTGCGATGGGCGGCGGATCGTCGCACGGGCAATCGCAACACCCCGACAAGCCCGCGAGCGCGAGCACCAAAGAGCACGTTCGCAGCATTTCCAGGACCCCCGCGGCGAGCGTACTCGCTCGACCTCGCGAGGTGCAGATCGTGATGCCCGCGAGCGGAGGTCCCTCACGCTCGACGAAGGCGGTCACCGTCTGGGTCTCCGTCTTCCACACACGCGCCTCCATCCGCCGAGCCGTGAGCCCGGATCACGATACGGTGCGGTCGACAAGCGCCGGGCGTCGTGGGAAAACCTGACAATGACCGAGCCGAACCCGCGCCCGCTGGCTTCGCCTCCCCCGCGCCCGAGCAGTGGCACGCGCGTGCGTTCGCCGCGCGACCTCCAGGTCGGTGAGACCGTGGAGGGCTACGAGCTGCTCTCGGTGCTGGCGGCGGGCGCCACCGCGGTGTTCACGGCGCGGCGCACGAAGGACGACCGACGGGTCGTCTTCCGCACCGGATCCGAGCGGGGCGGCGAGGCCGGAGAAGCGATCGTCGCGAACGAAGCGGCGTTCGGGATGCGCGTCGATCATCCGCAGGTCGTGCGCGTGCTCGCGCGCGGGACCTGGGGCGATCGACCGTACGTGGTGCGTGAGCACGTCGCGGGGCTCTCGCTGCAGACGGTGCTCGACGCGCTCGCGCGCCGCTCGCGTCGGCTCGAGACGCCGCTCGCCGGGATGGTCGTCCTCCGGATCGCGCGAGGCGTCGCCGCGCTGCACGAGGCCGCGGCGCCCGGTCAGCGCGGGTTGCTCCACGGCGACCTGCATCCCTCGAACATCCTCGTGTCGGCGAACGGGCACGTGAAGCTCGCGGACTTCGGCAGCGTGCGCCCGCTCCCGACGTCCGGAGCGACCCCGCCGGCCCCGCCGCGCTTTCCGGCGGAGCCGTACGCGTCGCCGGAGCAGATGGACGGCCGAGCCGTCGACGAGCGCTCCGAGATCTTCGCGCTCGCCGCGATCCTCGTGCGACTGCTCGCCGGGCACGAGCCGCCCGTGCATCGACCGATCGCGGCGTGGGCGTTCGACGTGCTCGTCGACGAGGCACCCGCGCTGCGTCGCTTGCTCGCGTCGTCGCTCGATCGCGATCCGGCGGCGCGACCTGCGAGCGCGCGGCTCTTTGCCGACGCGCTCGCGCAGGCGATGCCCGCGGCGGCGAGCTGGACCGAGGCGGACCTCGTGCGCTCTCTGCGTGGCTCCCCGAAGAGCGAGCCGGTCGTGGGCCTTCGGGCGTCGACGCCGCCACCGCCGCCCCCGGAAGAGCCGTTCTCGCTGGGCGATCCGAGCGCGGTCGACGAGCGCGGATGGGACGACGAGCCGCGGGCCGTGGAAGGCGAAGCGCAGCGCGCAGCGTCGTCCGCACGTGACCAGAAGCGCTCCGAGCCGCCGAGCGGTGAGGCGACGCGCCCGCTGCGGCTGGAGGAGCGCCGCGCGCTCGACGCCCCGCGCGACGCGGACACGACGGCGCGCACCTTGCTCGATCGCGCGTTGGAGAAGGATCCGACGCCGACCCCGCGGCCTCTGCCCGCGATCCCGATCGACGGCGTGGGCGACGCGCCGGTCCCTCTCTTCCGCTTCGTGGCGTTCTTCGCCGCGATGGCAGTCCTCGCGTTCGCGGCCGCCGCGACCTGGTACTTCACGCGCTGACGTCGTCGCCGCTACACGTACCCGCGCCGAGGATCGGCGAGCCCACTCGACAGGGCCGCTTGCTCGGTACGAAGTGGTGTCTCGTCGAGTGAGGTGGGACGTGAGTCCACGACGACTCGACGAGACATCGGGCTGCGGTGGAGCCGACGACGCTCCCGCCTCACTGCGCGGTGGCGGCCGGCGCGTCCGGATCGGGCACCCAGCGCGGACGGCCCATGTACCGCACGACCGCATCCTCGAAGGTGCCCGCGATCCAACTGTTGGCGAAGCCACCCTCGCGACCGCGGAACACCGCGACCACCCGACCCGACGCGCGCCCCGCGTCCTGGAAGATCGAGCCCTCTTCGTTCCACGGACGCACGTCCCACTTCGTGATCTCGAGCACGTACGCGAGGTTCGTGTTCCAGCTCGTGGTGCGGGTCGGATCTTCCTTTTGTCGGATTTGAAAGTAGCCGCCGCCCATCTCGTCGATGGATTGTTCGTAGACACCGACCGCCATCGCTTGCGGCAGATCCGTGAGGTTGATCGTCTCGGCGTCTCCGCCGGGTTGGATCGCGGTCGGGGACGAGAGCTCGGCGCTGGAGAAGCTCACGCCCCACGCGTCGAAGCGCGGCTGGAAGAAGATGGAGCGGATCGCGATCTCGCGACCGTCTCCCGACGCCTTCACGGGGAAGCCCGGGATGAGCGCGGCGGAGAGCTCTTCGGTGTACTCGAAGGTCGCGGGCGCGGTGGGGGTCGGCGGCGCCGCCGCGAGGTCGGGCACCTCGGACGTGGGGGCTTCGGCGCTCTCCGAGCAACCGAGCCCGAAGGCGGAGACCAAGAGAAGGAGGACGGAGATCGAACGACGCATGACTGACTGCTCCTCGTGCGCCGACGTGGCGCCGTGAACCCCGCGCCTGCCGCGGGATGCCGCCGACGTCGCGGCGGGTCGGAGCGAGCCCTTCTCAAGGCGCGTGCCGCGGCGATCCGGGGGCGCTTCGACGCCGGGTGCGCGCGAGCTGACAGATCCGTCCGCCAACCCTGTCGTCGCCGTCACGACACACGGCGAGAGCGACCGGAACGTAGCGTTCCACCGACAGGGGTTGCCCCGGGGGCCGACATCCCCGAAGCACTTGGGGCGGCGCGCGAGCGCCCGACGCGAAAGGGTCGTGCGATGTCTGGGATGCTGGTCGACGGGACGTGGAAGCCGAAGTGGGAGTGGGAGCACGACGCTTCGGGGGACTTCAAGCGGCAGAAGTCCGCGTTCCGCGAGTCGATCGTCGACGAGCCGGACGCGAAGCATCCGCCGGAGGCGGGGCGCTATCGGCTCTACGTGAGCTACGCGTG
>JALOQC010000615.1 GCA_025453555.1 Myxococcota bacterium
CCGAAGTGCTACAGATGGGTGAGGCGTGGCATGGAATGATCGGATTCGACCTTGCGGCGGTTGATGTGCGGTGCGCGCTGTCGTTTTGTGATGTGATCTCGAATCTGGTCAAAGGAGATGTGTCGTTCGACGAGTTGGAGCGTGTGCGCGAACGGTGGTTTAGTGGAGTTCGCGAATGGTCTGAAGGAATTCCGGTCGATCTGATTGTGCGGTGTGTACAAAGAGAGTTGCAGTCGCTGTGCGTACGATTCGCACAAGAGGTCTCGTCGAAGATGTGAGCCCGGCGGCGGCGGCGACGAGCAACGTTCAACCGGCGGTGGCGGCGGTGGCGGCGGTGGCGGCGGCGGCGGCGGCGGCGGCGGCGGCGGCGGCGAGAAACGTTCCACCATTTTTGCCCGTTTTCGGCCGGCTCTTTAACCAGCCGAAACTCCAGGGCTTTGTGGACCTTCAAATCCGACTTCCGGATGCTTCCCAGCAACGTCCCAGCATCGGAGCCTGAGTCGCCGACCTGAGTCTCGCCCTCGCTCGCGGTCATGCCGGGCTCGTGCGAACCCGAGGCGGCGAGCTGACGCAGCGGGATCACAGGCGCAGATTCGCGCAGCAGCGACGGCAGACGGCCCACGTACTGGCACCGCTTCTCGAACTCAGTGCGAAGGTACCGGCGGACGCTGCTCTTGCTGCGACCCGAGAACGGGTGCGTGACGAGCTGCACCTCAGCTTCCGTGCACTCGGCCTCGATGTGGAGGCGGTCGGCCATGAAGGCCTTGAAGGAGTGCCACGTGGGCGTGCGGACGCCGACGAGCTTCGCGGCTCGCCCGAGCTCGTTCGTCCAGCCCTTGCGCTTGCCGCTCGCGAAGAGCGGCACGTGGCTACAAGCCGAGTAACGGGGTAACGTTCCAAGCCGAGTAACGGGGTAACGTTCCACCATTTTTGCCCAGCTCCGAGAATCAACGGCGAAACCGCCGGCTCGATGAGCCGGCATGCCCACCGCCAAGCCCACGCGCCGGTCGCGTCCCCTCCGGTGTGAAGAACCCGAACACCTGTTCTTCGTGACCACCCGAACCCTCGAAGAAGTCTTCTGGCTCCACCCACTGCTCTGCTCGCGGCTCGCGCCCGTGAATCGGGAGGCGCGGCGGGTGGTGGAGGCGAAGCGGTCGCGGCTGCGCACGAAGCTGGAGCGCCTCGTGTATCCGCTGCACGAACCGGTGTAGCGACGCCCGTCCCCACCCCTCACGTTCGACCGCATGGCCGATCGATCCGAGTGGGCGCGCCGCGTGTCCGAGTGGCGGCGTAGCGGGCTGACCGCGGCGGAGTTCTGTCGCGGGCGCGACTTCGCCGTGTCGACGCTGCGCTGGTACTCGAGTCAGCTCGGCGAGATCGAAGAGGTCGACGAAACGCCCGAGCCCGCGTTCGCGAAGATCGAGCTGCGACGCGCGCCGTCGCCGCGCGTGGTGATCGTGGAGCTCGAAAGCGCGCGCGTGCTCGTGCCCGAAGGTGCCGACGTCGACACGCTCGCGGTCGTGTTCCGGCGGCGGCGAGTAACGTTCCACCATTTTTGCCCAGTCCCGAGAATCAACGGGTAATCCGGTGGTGCGATGAGCCGCCATGCCCACCGCCAAGCCTGCGCGCCGGTCGCGTCCCCTCCGGTGTGAAGAACCCGAACACCTGTTCTTCGTGACCACCCGAACCCTCGAAGAAGTCTTCTGGCTGCACCCGCTGGTGGTGGTGGGGGGAACGTTCCACCATTTTTGCCCAGTCCCGGTCTCGCCGAAGACGGCCTCGCCCTCGCGTCGTCGTCGCGCGGCACGTGGATCGCCTGGATCGAATCCGGCTTCGACGGCGCCTTGCGCCTCTTCCTCCGCGCCCCGCGGGCGCTAGCGCAGGAGCTTCCAGCACATCTGCGCCACCCGGTCCGCGAGCTCGAAAGCCCGCTGCGCCGCCGCCGCGTCGACGTACGCCCAGCACCGAGCGATGTGAAGAGCGGCCTTCGTCTCCTGCGCGGACCCGAACGCGGTCTCGATGCGCAACCGCCGGTTGCCATCGCGATTCCCGGTCGACTCCGCGAGATTGAGCGCCACGGAAGCCGCCGCGCGCCGAAGCTGATCCGCGAGATGCCGATCGTGCTTCCGGACCGCGGGAATCACGGAGGAGAGCGCTTCGACGAGGTCGTACGCGAGCGAGAGGGCTTGGAAGGGCTGGTTGGGCTGACTCATGCCCACCTCACGCGAAAGGGGCGTGACAGCCCGCCGAGTTGCTCCGACCGAACCGCACGAGGGCTGGCGCGACCGTTTCGCCCCTTCGGCGTGAGTCAGCCCGACCAGCCCTGGAGAGCCCGTCCTCCCGGCCACGCCCATTCGACGCGCCGCCCCCACCTCCCAACCTCGCCCACCACCGGAGGCGACCGCGGAGCGAGTTTCGAAGCCACGTTCTCCGTCACGGACTCGGTCTCCGTCACGGACTCGGTCTCCGTCACGGACTCGGTCTCCGTCACGGACTCGGTCTCCGTCACGGACTCGGTCATGGACTCGGTCTCCGTCACGGTCACGGTCACGGTCTCGGACTCGGTCTCGGACTCGGTCTCGGACTCGGTCTCGGACTCGGTCTCGGACTCGGTCTCGGTCTCGGACTCGGACTCGGACTCGGTCTCGGACTCGGACTCGGACTCGGTCCGGTCTCGGACTTCGTCTCGGTCTCGGTCTCGGACTGGGTTTCCGATTTGACCGACCTTCGCCCCCGCCTCCTTCGCGTTTGAACCTCCTTCGAGGCTCCCTCATGTCGACCCATCGCCCCACCCACCGCGCGCTCGCCGCTTTCCTCGCCGCGGTCGTCTTCCTCACCCTCGGCACCCCGCTCGCCGCGGAGGCACAAGACACCGAAGCGCTCCCCCCGAGCACGTCGGGTCCGAGCTTCAGCGTCGTCCGCGAAGAGCTCGCGGCACAGGTCGAAGCGGCCGTCGCAGCCGAGCTCGCCCACGAAGCCTCCGAGCAGCTTCAAACCGACTTCTCGGACGACCCGCGTCTGCGGGAAGCCCTCGAATCCGGAGAAGCGGGCGAAGCTCCGGCCGAGCTCCCCGAAGGCGCCGAGGCGACGGCGCTTCCTTCGGGTGAAGCGAAGAGCGCGGTGGAGCCGACGCGCATCAGTCTGCCGAACGCGGAGGGCTCGATCGAAGGCATGGGCGAGTCGTTCGCGCCCGTCCTCTCGAGCGGCACCGCGACCTTCAGCGTGCCCATCGCGCTGCCGGCCGGTCGCGCGGGCGTGCAGCCCTCGCTCGGGCTCTCGTACGCGAGCACCAACGGCAACGGTCCGGTCGGTATCGGCTGGAACCTCTCGACGCCCTTCATCGTGCGGCAGTCCGATCGCGGCCTCCCGCGCTACCTCGACGACGCACGCTGGCATCCCGACGAAGACCGCTTCTTCTACAACGGCGGCCAAGAGCTGGTGCCGGTCGACGACGCGACCATCGCCGCGATCGACGCTTCCGGCCGCTACACGAACACCGTCGGCAAACCCGCCGAGGTGAACGGCTGGCAGCAATACCGCGCGCGCATCGAAGGCGGCTTCCTGCGCTTCTTCCGCTCGCCCGATCGCACGCGCTGGATCGTGCAAGGCAAGGACGGCACCCGCTTCGACTTCGGTCTGCTCCCGAGCGGCGAAGGCCCCTCGGACCTCGACGACACCGTGGCGGTGCAGAGCGAATCGGTCGGCGGCATCGGGCGAATCTACGGCTGGCACCTCACGCGCATGAGCGACCCGCACGGGTCGACCGTCTACTACCGCTACGCGAACGACGCGGGCGAGGTCTACGTCAGCGACGTCTACTACCTGAGCCCGAACGACTGCACGGGCGACGACGTGGCCGCGCGCCGAGCCTGCAGCGCCGCGCTCGACGGGTATGGCGTGCGCGTGCACTTCGACTACGAGAACCGCGGCGACGTCACCTCGCGCTACACGAGCGGCTGGCGCGTCGAGACGCGGCTCCGACTGCGTCGCGTCAGCGTGACCGCGATGGACATGGAGGGCGTCGAGCGGCAGCTCGTGCGTCGCTACCACCTCGGCTACGCGCCTTCGACCGAGTCCTTCCACTCGCTGCTCACGAGCGTGCAGGTCGAGGGTCGCCCCGACGAGGAGCGCAACGCGGGCGGCGTGATGGCGCACCACGTCTTCACGAACGTGTCCGAGACCGCGGTGCTCGGCGACGCGCTCGATCGGATGCGCGGCCGTCTGCTCCCGCCGATGACCTTCGGCTACACCGAGCCGCCCAGCGGCGGCATCCCCGGCTTCGGCGGCATCGACGAGACGGTGCAGACCGTCGAATCGCCACCAAACGTCAGCGTCGACGCCGCGCGCGCCGATCTCTTCGACGTGAACAGCGACGGACTTCCGGATTTGATCGTCACCGATCCGGCTCGCTATCGCACCGCGAGCGGCGCCCCCGCGGTGGGCGTCTTCTTCAATGGATTCTCCGGTGACAGCGCGGAGCCCGCCGGCCGCGCGGGAGTCTTCAGCGCGCCGGTACCGGTGGCGATGCGCAGCGATCTCTCCGGCACCCTCAACCTCGGCAACGCGAACGTCGTGCCGATGGACGTGGACGGCGACGGCCGGAGCGACCTGCTCCACATGCCGCGCCTCGATCGCTACGGCTTCTTCACGCCGACGCGCGCGAGCGACGAAGCCACCGGTCACAGCCCCTCGCCCGCCGACCAAGGCTGGCGCTTCACGTACGCCGAGGTGCAGCTCGAACGCGGCACCGACCCGCGTGTCGACCTCGTGCGCGACGGCACGCACTACCAGATGTTCGACGTCAACGGCGACCACCTCGTCGACGTGGTGCGCACGACCGGCACCGCGATGCAGAC
>JALOQC010000194.1 GCA_025453555.1 Myxococcota bacterium
AGAGGGCACGGAGACCGAAGCGGCGGCGGGTGATCTCTACGCGGGGCAGATCTACGCGTTCTTCCGCCGCGGCTGGGCGGTGCCGGAGACGATCTCGCGCGACCAGCTCCAGGATCTGAACGTCGAGGTCACGATCACGGTCGGTGAGGATCTGCAGATCCAAGAGTTCCGGCTCCGCGGCTCGAGCGACAACGCCGACTTCGATCAGAGCGTGCTCGGACAGCTCGAGCGGCTCCGTTTGTCGAACGACACGATCCCGGAGCCACCGATCCTGGTGCGCGCGCGGTACGTCGGCGCGCCCTTCACGCTGCGCTTCCGCGGGCGCCACGCGGGCTGAGCCCGACGCTCACACCGCGCGCGCGTCTGTGGTGTCCGTCGCGCCGTGCGGGACCAGCGCTTCGAGCTCCTCGCGAACCACGCCGAAGATCCCGACGCCCGTGTCGATTCGGGAGTCGAGCCTTCGCGCTTCGACGACGTCTTCGATCTGGCGCCGACGCACCAAAGCATGCGCGAGGCGCACCACGCTCGCCGTCGAACGGTCCTCGAGCGAATCGCCCTCGACCGCGTCGATCGCGTCGGGTGGCAGTCGCCAATGCTCGGCCACCCGCCTCGCCACGCTGGCGTGGTGCTTGTCGACGATGGCGCCGAAGACCTCGGCCGACATCCACGATCGGGCGCCGGTCTGGAGCGTGCGCTCGACGTCGGCGATGAGCGCCGCGAGCACCGGGCGACCGATGTCGCGCAGCAGCCCCGCGGTGCGTGCGGCCGCGCGGCGATCGGGGGCAACACGTTCGGCGAGACGTCCCGCGACCTCCGACACCCGCTGCGACTCTTCCCAGATCGCGCGCATCGTCGCGCGCACTCGGGGATCGCGCGAGAGGAACACGCCCCGCGCCGCGACCTCCACGAGCACCACGCGAAATTGTTCGGTCCCGATGCGCACGAGCGCGCCTTCGAGCTCCACGATGCGCGTGCGCGCGGCGGAGGCGGTGGAGTTCGCGAGCCTCAACGCGCGCGCGGCGAGCAGAGGATCGCGAGCCGCCACGCCGGCGACGCGCGCGAGCGGCTGCCGTGCGTCGAGGAGCGAGAGGCACTCGACGCAGACCTCCGGCATGGCGGGGAGCTCGAGCCGTCCGTCCTCGATGCGTGCCTCGACGATGTCGACGAGGCGCGAGCCGACACGTCGCGCTTGTCCGCGACGTACGGCGGGCGGCGCGTCGATCACGGCAACGCTCGGACCGGTCTTTCGTTCGGGCGGAGCGGGCGGTTGGGCGGCGCGAACGTCGGTGGTCCGAGGCGTCGACGTCGCCGAGGGAGGCGCGCCGTTCGAGCTCCCTCGAACGAGCGAGCTCCGGGTCGCGGGGAGCCCGACGCGCGAGGTCGAACTCGGTTGGCCTGGAGCGGGCGGGGCGACCACGCCGGGTTGGCTCGCGAGGGTCGCGCGCTCCGCGAGGGGTGCTGCGAGGCGACCGACCATCGTCGAGGCTTCGGTCGAACGAGCCGGGCGTGGCGGACGGTGCGCGGGAGGCGTCGAAGGCGCTCGTGCCGATGCGCTCACGACCGCACGTTCGTCGCGTAGCGCCTCCGTCAGCGCGTCGGCGAGCTCCAACGCGCTGGCCGGCCGATCGAACGGCGACTTCGCGAGGGTGCGCCCGACGACCTCCGCGAGCGCGCGGGGCACGTCCGATCGCAGCTCTCTCAGGTCCGGTGCCGGCTCGAGCTGGTGCGCGACGAGCAACTGCAGGGTGGATTCGCGTTCGAACGGCAGTCGCCCGGTCAGCGCCTCGAAGATCAACACCCCGAGCGAATAGAGATCGCTGCGCGCGTCGACCTCGAGGCGGCCGGAGCACTGTTCGGGCGACATGTAGGCCGGTGTGCCGAGCAGCGTGCCTTGCGAGGTACGGGTGGTCGGCCCCTCGGTGAGCTTCACGATGCCGAAGTCGAGCACCTTCACGAGCTCGGCTTGCCGGTCGCGCGACACCAGGAAGACGTTCTCGGGCTTGAGGTCGCGGTGGACCATGCCGCGCGCGTGTACCGCGTCCAGAGCCGCCGCGATCTGCCGGACGTGCGCGACCAGCTCCGCGAGATCCAGACGGCCACGGCGTTCGAGCCGCGCGCCGAGGGTCTCGCCTTCGAGCAGCTCCATCACGAGGAAGCAGCAGTCGTCCTCCCGCGCACAGTCCACCACGTCGACGATGTTCGGGTGGCGGATCGCGTTGACGGCCCGAGCCTCGGCGAAGAAGCGGTCGACCAACCGCTCGTCGCGCGCGAGCACCGGGTCGAGGACTTTCACCGCGGCGCGGCGTCCGATCGAGACGTGCTCGGCAAACCACACCGAGCCCATGCCCCCCGAGCCGAGCTCGGTGACGAGGCGGTAGCGCGCCAGGACTCGACCCGCGAGGTTCACTCGATCGCCATCGGGCGGTGGGGGCGGGATCTTGAGAGCGCGTGGGGCACTCGAGAGCGCTCTGCCCGAGAGTCGCGGACGAGCACGAACCGACGGCCGTGGAATGCATCGGCGCCTCGCGCGTCGAACCGCGGGCCGCGCATGACGCGACGGCCGAAAGATGCGATCTTCCGAGGCCATCATGACCCTTCGACGTCTTCCTTCGCTCCTCGCCGCGTCGCTCGCGCTCGGCGCGCTCGTCTTCGTCGCGCTGCCGATCCAATCGCAGGAGGCGCCCTCCGAGCCCAGCGAGCCGTTGCCCGAGCGCGGCGTGGTCATCGAGATCGACTCGCCCGAGCGCAGCCTCTACAAGATCGCGATCCCGAACCTGCGCGGCGCCAACACCGCGATGGGCGCGTCGGGCGCGGAGGTGCTCCGCAACGATCTGACGCTCGTGAGCCTCTTCCAGGTGCTCGACGCGCGGAGCTTCCTCGCGAACCTGGAACAAGAGGGATTGAACATCACGCCCGGACCCTGGAGCGCGGTCGGCGCGCAGGGCGTCATCAAGGGTGAGATTCGTGGCAGCGGTGGATCGATCGAGGTGGAGATGCGGCTCTACGAGCTCGCGCGCGGCACCACCGCCACCCTCACGCGCACCTACCGCGGCGGACAGGGCGAGCTGCGCGGCTTCATGCACCAGTTCGCCAACGAGGTGCTCCGTCAGCTCACCGGCACCGCGGGCGCGTTCGACAGCCGCATCGCGTTCGCGCGGCGTGCAGGGCCCGGGCGCAAAGACGTCTACATCGCGGATTGGGACGGCAACGACGTCGGTCGCGTCAGCGACGGCAACGGCGTGAACATGCTCCCGTCGTTCGGTCCGGGCGGCATCTGGTACAGCAAGCTCACCGAGACCGGCATGTTCATCACCCACTCGAACGCCGGCGGCCGCCGCATCATCGACGGCGACGGGCTCAACATGGGCCCCACCGTCTGCAACGGGCGCGTGTACTTCACGTCGACGCGCGACGGGAACAGCGAGATCTACAGCGCGAGCACGAGCGGCGGCGACGTCCGGCGCATCACGCGACACCCCGCGATCGACGTGAGCCCCGCGTGCGGTCCGGGCGGGAACCTCGCGTTCGTGTCGACCCGCCACGGAAGCCCGCAGATCTTCACGATGAGCGCAGACGGCAGCGGCGTCCGGCGGGTGACCTTCCGCGGCGAGCACAACCAGACGCCCTCGTGGTGTCAGCGCGGCGACCAGAACCTGCTCGCGTTCACGGGCCGCAGCGGCGGCATGGACGTGTTCACGGTGAACGTCGCGACCGGCCAGTACACGCGCCTCACGCAGGGCCAGGGCTCCAACAAGGATCCCGCGTTCTCGCCCGACTGCCGCATGGTCGCGTTCGCTTCGTCGCGCGGCGGCATCTTCGTGTCGAACCCCGAGGGCGCGAACCAGAATCAGGTGATCCGCGGCGCGGCCGAGACGCTGCGCTGGCGCTGACGCGTCGCCGACCTCTCGTCGGCGCGCGGCCCTTCGAGCTCGAGGTTCGAACGCGAGCTCAAGGGCGCGCGAGGCGGAGGTTGGCGGTGTTCGCCTCCGCTTCGAGCGCGCTCGCGTCGTGGCCGGCCGCGCGCGTGACCACGGTCGCGAAGCGGAGCAGCACGACCTTCGAGGCGGGGCTCGACTGACGCGCGCGAGAGACGAGCCGATCGCGCGCCGCGGTGTCGAGCCCGCGGCCGAGCTTCGCGTGCGCGAGCGCGAGCAGCTCGCGGGTGTTCTTCTTCACGAGGCCGAGCATCGCGCCGCCCTCGCGCTCGATCGTCTCCGCGACCTCCTCGAGCGCTCGGACGTCGCGCGGATCGTCGCGGTGCGCGAGCAGCGCCATCAGCGCGTGCGCCTTGGCTTGCGTGCGGATGCTGAGCATCCCGTCGACCGCCGCACCCTCCTCCTCGAGCGAGCGCAGATCCCCGAGCAACGCGAGCCACGAGAACCGCTCGAGGGTGTCGACGAGCTTGTTCGCGGAGACCTTCTTGCCTGGCGTCACGGGCGAGACCCACGCGTCGAGCGCCGAGCGCGCGCCGTCCCCGCCTCGTTGGAGCGCGGCCATCACCTTGTCGGCGCCCCGTCGCATCCGAACCATCTGAACGATGACCATCACGATGCCGACGATCGCGCCGATGATCGCGCCTTGAAGCATCTCGCCCTCCCCGACCGCGCGACGCGGTCACGCGCATCGTACGCGATGTCGCGTCGCGTCTACCCCGAGTGGACCACGTCGCGCCGCGGCATCGCCGTCGCGCAGTCGCGTCGCGACGACCGCGTCGCGTGGATGGCGACGACGATCGCTCACGTCGGACCGGCGATCACGTTCGCGCACGCCCGACTCACGTCGGACAGGGCGGGAGACGCACCTCGATGCACACCTCGCCGTCGGAGGTCGTCTCGATCCCGACCGTGCCCCCAGCGTGCAACGTGAGCGCCCGCGCGATGGCGAGCCCGATGGGGCCCCCGCTCGGGTCGACGAGCGACGGCGCGCGCGAAGAGGCCCGAGCCCCCCGCGCGCGCAGCACGAGACCGAGCTCCCCGCTCGGCTCCGTCGAGGCCTGGATGCGCACCGTGGCGGGCGCGAGCTCCTCCACCACCGCCGCGAGCGCCTCGACCGCGCCGATCGCGATCTGCGCGAGGCGCGCGGACGAGAGCGCGACGCACGGGACCTCGCCCACGTCGAGCTCGACGCGTGCGCGACGGCGCAGGCTCGCGCGCGCGAGCCGCAGGCACGTCCGCAGCACGCCGCGCGGGTCCGCGCAGTGTCGTTCGCGGTCGTCGTCGGCCAGCAGCGCGAGGCTTCCCACGAGCTCTTCGAGGTGCTTGCGCTCGCTCGTGCCTTCGCCCGCCGGGAGCGCGTCGAGCACGCGCTGCACGGGCTCCCCGAGCTCCGCCGCGAGCCCCTCGAAGATCAGCGCCGCACACGCGAGCCGATCGGTCAGGAGCTGCCGCGCGTCGCGCTCGTTCGAGCCGACCACCCGACCGATCACGATCGCCGCGCCCGTACGGGGATCGAGCGCGGTGGTCGCGTCGAAGGCCGCGAAGCTCCCGTCGCGGCGTCGCAAGCGCACGCGGCGCGGTCCACCCGGAGTCGCGAACGCCGTGCGATCGTCGGGGTGCACGAGCGACACCACCGCCGCGCCGACCAACGATCCCGCGGCCTCGTGCCCGAGCCCACGCGCCGCCGCGACGTTGGCGTCGACCACCCGCTCGCCGCGCACGAGCCACGCCGCGTCCACCGCCGCGCTCAGCACACCGAGCTCGGGCGCCGCGTGTGTCGGCGCGCGCGTGCGACGGCTCGCGACGACGAGCCGCGTGCGGAGACGATCGGCGTCGATCGGCTTGGGAACGAAGTCGTCCGCGCCCGCGTCGAGCACGGTGTGGACGTCCTCGGGTCGGCTGCGACCGGTGATCACCACGATCGTGGGCTCGTCTCCGCGCGGCGACGCCCGCAAGGCGCGACAGAGCTCGATGCCGCTCAAGCCCGGGAGCGTCCAGTCGACGAGGAAGAGATCGAAGGGGGCGCGCGCATGCTCGGCGAGCGCTTCTTCGCCGGTGCCCGTGGCGTGCACCTCGTAGCCGCGCTCACGCACGATCTCCGCGAGCAGGCGCCTCATCGCAGCGGAGTCGTCGACCACCATCGCGCGCATCGGGCTCGATGGTAGCAGCCCGCCGCCGAACTTGGTTCGCTCGTCGCGCGGTACTTCACGCGTCGCGGGTGCCGTGCGGTACCCTCGTCGTCGTGCGCGTCGTCGTCGCTTCAAGCACCCGGAGCCTCGCGGAGGCGATCGCCAGCCCGCTGCGCGCGGCCGGCCACGACGTGCGGCACGTGCGCGACGGTGACGAGCTGCGACGCGCGATGGTCGACGCGGAGGCCGCGTTCGTGGCCCGTCGACTGCCCGGAGGTGACGCGCTCGCGTTGCCGCCCGAGCTGCGACGCGCGCCGGTGGTGCTGGTCGGCACCGACGACGCCGACCGCGAGGCCGCCCGCGCCGCGCGCCTCGAAGGTTTCCTCGCCGCGCCGTTCGCGCCCGCGGACGTGCTCGCCGCCCTCGGCGTCTCGACCCGCACCGAGCGCGTGATCGTGCTCGCGGACGACAGCGACCTCGTGCATCGCCACGTGGGCGCGATCCTCGAAGAAGAAGGCTACGTCGTGGTGCACGCGGTGGACGGCGAGGAGGCGCTCCAGAAGGTCGCCGAGGCGCGGCCCGACCTCGTGATCAGCGACGTCGAGATGCCGCGCCGCGACGGCTACCAGCTCTGCCTCGCGCTCAAAGCCTCGCCCGCGACCGCGCACGTGCCGGTGATCCTCTGCTCGAGCCTCGGCGAGGCGACGGACCTCGAGCGCGGCTTCGACGCGGGCGCGGACGACTACGTGGTCAAGCCGGTGATCGCGGAGGATCTCCTCGGGCGCGTGCGTGATCTGCTCGCGGAGAACGCGCTCGGCGGACGCGAGCCGGTGCTCGTGGCGGACGATTCGCCCGCGGTGCGGCACCTCGTGGCGGACGCGCTCACGCGCCAGGGCTTCGAGGTCACGACCGCGAGCGACGGGCGCGAGGCGTTCGAGAAAGCGCGCGCGGGATCGTTCGAGCTGGTGGTGACCGACTACGACATGCCGGAGATGACGGGCTTCGAGCTCGTCTACGCGCTCAAGCACGACGCGCACACCAAGGACTGGCCGGTGCTGATGCTCACCGCGCGCGACACCAAGCGCGATCGCGCGCAGATGCGGGCCGCCGGTCTGACCGCGTACCTGGTGAAGCCCTTCGGGGCCGACAAGCTGGTCGCGCTGGTGGAGCGCATGCTCGCGGAGCGCCGTCTGCGCGCCTACAAGGACGCTTCGCGCCTGTACATCTCGAAGGCCGCGGTGAAGGCCGCCGAGCAACAAGCGGTCGGCGGGCTCTACGGCTTCCGAGCGGAGAGCGCCGATCGCACGATCCTCTTCTCCGATTTGGCGGGATTCACCGCCATGAGCGCCAAACGCACGCCCGGCGAGGTGGTCGAGCACCTCAATGGTTATTTCGACGCGATGTGCCCGGTGATTCAATCCCAAGGCGGCGACATCGACAAGCTCATCGGCGACGCGATCATGGCGATCTTCGAGGACGATCCGGAGCGCCCGGAGAGCCACGCGCTGCGCGCGGTGCGTGCCGCGTGGGAGATGCAGCGCGCGCTCGACGTCTTCAACGCGACGAGCGATGGCGTGCCGCTGCAGATGCGCATCGGGATCAACACCGGACCGTGCGTCCGCGGCGACCTCGGCAGCCGCTATTTTCGTAGAGATTTCACGGTGATCGGAGACGCCGTGAACCGCGCGCAGCGACACGAGTCGAACGCGCCGAAGGGTGGCGTGCTGCTCAGCGAGACGACGTACGCGCTCGTGAAGGACGTCGTGAAGGCGCGCGAGACGGAAGGCATCGCGCTCAAGGGCATCGACATGCCGGTGTCCGCGTACGTGCTCGAGGGGTTCGTGGGGGAAGACGACGATTGGTGAGACCGGGTCGAAGGCAAGAATCCGTTCGGATCGCAGCAAACGTCGCGCGAGATTTGCTGCATACGCAGCGCCCTTCGAGAGCCACCCGAGCCGAGAATCGGTCACAACGTCAGGGAGAGATCCGGTGAGCGAAACGAAGAAGATCCGCGTGCTCGTGGTCGACGACAGCGCGTTCATGCGCATCGCGGTCAAGCGCACGCTCGAGAGCGATCCGGCGATCGAAGTGATCGGTCAGGCCAAGGACGGCGCCGAAGCGGTGCAGCTCGTCGAGCAGCTCCAGCCGGACGTGGTCACGATGGACTTCAACATGCCGCGCATGAACGGCGTCGAAGCGTTGCGCGCGATCTTCGCCAAGCGCCCGGTGCCGGTGATCATGCTCTCCGCCCACACGCAGGAGGGCGCCAAGGAGACCCTCGACGCGCTGGCGGCGGGCGCGCTCGACTTCGTGCCGAAGCCGGACGGTGAGGTGTCGACGGATCTGAGCGGCGTGCGCGACGACCTGCTGCGCAAGGTGAAGGGCGCCACGCGGAGCCGCCCGAGCGCGGTGGCACCTGCCCCCTCCCCGACGCGCGCCGTGGCGCCCAAGCCCACGACGAGCCTGCGCGCGAGCCTGCCGGGCGACGCGCCGCTCTTGGTGATCGCGGTGTCGACCGGTGGCCCCGCCGCGCTCGAGCGCGTGATCCCGCGCCTGCCGGCCGACTTCGGGGCCGCGATCGTGGTCGTACAGCACATGCCCAAGGCCTTCACGAAGGCGCTCGCGGCGCGGCTCGACGGCATCAGCGCGCTCTCGGTGAGCGAAGCGACCGAGGACGACGTCGCGGCGCCGGGGCGCGTGCTGATCGCTCCCGGGGATCGACACCTGACCCTCGACGGCAGCGGCCGCGTGCGCCTCGTCGACTCGCCGCCCGTCAACGGTTGTCGCCCCGCGGCTGACGTCACGCTCCAAGCGGTCGCGCGCACGCTCGGACCGCGCACCACCGTGCTCGTGATGACCGGCATGGGGAAAGACGCCGCGCTCGGAGCCCAAGCGCTCAAGGCCGCGGGCGGCAAGGTGCTCGCGCAAGACGAAGCGAGCTCGGTGGTCTTCGGCATGCCGAAGGCCGTGATCGAGCGGGGCCTCGCGGACCAGGTGCTCGCCCTCGATCGCATCGCGCCTACGCTGATCGAACGCTTCGGCTGATCACGAGCTCTCGCTCCAGGTCTTCCACCACGTGGTGCCCGAGGCTCGACCCCGTTCGCTCGCGTGCGCGCGACGAGACACACGTGGCGAGCCTCAGCCGATCGGTAGCCGCGCCTCCACTACCGTGCCGGCGCCGTCGCTCGTGATCGCGAGCGTCCCTCCGAGCAGCTCCGCGCGCTCGCGCATCGTGCGCAGCCCGTGCCCTTCGCTCGCCGCCCGCGCGTCGAAGCCGACTCCGTCGTCGCGGAGCCGCAGCACGAGCACGCCGGCGTCGTTCGTCATCGACACCTCGAGCCGCGCCGCCTGCGAGTGGCGCGTGGCGTTGTTCGTCGCCTCCTGCGCGATGCGGTACGCGGTGGTCTCGAGCGCGGGCGCGAGCGCGCCGACCTCGCCGAGATCTTCGGGCGCCTCGAAGCTCACCTCGAAGGGCGCGTCGTCGAGCAGGCGCCGCACCGACTCGCGCAGCCCCACCTCGCGCACGATCGACGGGCCGAGCAGCTCCACCGCGTGCCGTACTTCTTCGATCACGCGATCGACCAGCTCCAACGTGCGATCCAGCGCCTCGCTCGGCGCCGGCAGGAGCTGCACGCGCAGCCGCACCGCCGTGAGCACCTGACCGACGCCGTCGTGCAGCTCGCGCCCGATCGCGCGGCGCTCGGCCTCCTGCAGCGACACCGCCCGCGCGGTCAGCTCGCGCAAGCGTCGCTCGTGCTCCGCGAGCTCCGCGTTCGCGTGCTGCAGATCGGCGACCCGCGAGGCCACCTGACCTTCCAGATCGCGCGCGAGCTCGGCGAGCGCGCCGCGCGAGGTGCGGAGATCTTCGATGAGCGCGAGGATGCGCGCCTCCGCCCGATCGAGCGCGCGCCGCGGGAGCCACGCGAGCAGCGACGCGAGCACCAGGCCGAGCACGAGGAAGATCGCGGCGAGCCGAAGCGAAGCCGCGCGCGCGTCGCCGAGATCGACGCCGACCCAGACCGCCGCGCCGTCGCCGATGGCCGCGTGCTCCCACGCGCTCGTCCTCGGCTCGCCGCCCGAACGCGCCACGAGCACCCCGCGATCGTCGAGCACGCGCACGCTCGCGACCGCGGCCTCCGGACGAAAGCGCTGCAGATGTGCGACGACCTTCGGCGAGTCGTAGCGCCAGAGCACCGGACGTCGCGCCGCCTCGCGCGCCAACGTCTCTGCGAGCTCGTGCGCCACGCTCGCCGCGCGCCCGCGCAGCTCACCCACGCTCACCACGTGGTGCGCGGTCGGCGCCGCGAGCGTCACCACGACCACGACCGCGGCGAGGAGCGGCGCGCTCCGCACCCCGAGATCGCGCGCGAGGCCGAGTTGCGGCGCCGACGTCGAGCGCGGCATCAGGGCACCTCGTAGCCCGCGTCGACGACCACCGCGCGCGCGGCGTCGGACGCGAGGAATCGAACGAAGTCGTCGAGCCGTTCGTCGCGCACGACCAGCGTGAGCACCTTCGAACCGACCACGACGTCGAGCGCGCGCGCGGGTGAGCGACGCAGTCGAAGCTGGCCCCGATCGGTCAGGCCGATCGCGTCGTCGACGTCCGCGAGCGCGCGTGCCATCGCGTCGTCGGTGTAGAGCACCTCGAAGCGCTGCGTGCGCACCGCGTCCTCGTGCGCGTCCGCGAGCTCGGGCCACACCGCGCGCACCGACTCCACGCCGGAGTCGCCGAGCTCGCGCAGGAGCGGCGTCAGCGAGGAGCCGCGGCCGGAGAAGAGCGCGAGGATCGCCGCGCGGTCGTCGGGCACGAAGCGCGCGTTCGTCGCGAGCACCACGTCGGTGCGGGCGTAGGGAATCGCACGCGCGCCCTCGGTCTCGCTCGCGGAGAGCGGCCGCGACACGAGCGCGCCGTCGATCACTCCGTCGCGCAGCGCCCGCAGACCGCCGCCCGAGCCGATCGAGTCCGGCTCCACCGCGATCGGCGCGCCGCCCGCGGCGAGGAACGTGTCCACGAGGCGCTCGGTGAGCAGCGTGTTGCTGCCGCTGCCGGCGAGCACGCGTGGATCGCGCGCGGCGCCGACTTGCGCGCGCGGCTCGACGTCCGGAGGGTGCGGCCCCGCCTCGACGAACGTCACGATCGCGAGGCTCGCGCCGAGCCCGAGCCACAACACCGCGAGGCTCGCGAGGAAGGCGCGCAGGCGGCTCGGACGTGTCGTGCGGGCGGTCAGCCCATCGGCCGCGAGGTCGTGGGCGGCCGCGAGGTCGTCGGACGAAGTATCGGACGGGGCGTCGGACGAAGCGTCGGACGGGGCGTCGGACGAAGCGTCGGACGAAGCGTCGGACGAAGCGTCGGACGAAGCGTCGGACGAAGCGTCGTCGGACGAAGCGTCGTCGGACGAAGCGTCGTCGGACGGCGCGTCGTCGGGCGGAGTGTCGACGAGCTCAGGCACGGGGACTCGGCCGACGCGTCAGGCGCTCAGCCGCGGAGATTGTACTTCGCGATGCACCAGAGGGCGCGCACGCCGTCCTTCCAGCCGATCTTCTTGCCCTCTTCGTAGGTGCGGCCGCTGTACGAGATGCCGACC
>JALOQC010000195.1 GCA_025453555.1 Myxococcota bacterium
GGCCGCGGGCGGCTTCGGCAGCCCGGCCCCCGCGCCTTCGGCCGGTGGCTTCGGCAGCCCGGCTCCCGCGCCTTCGGCCGGTGGCTTCGGCAGCCCGGCTCCCGCGCCTTCGGCCGGTGGCTTCGGCAGCCCGGCTCCCGCGCCTTCGGCCGGTGGCTTCGGTAGCCCGGCCCCCGCGCCCTCGGCCGGTGGCTTCGGCAGCCCGGCTCCCGCACCCTCGGCCGGTGGCTTCGGCAGCCCGGCTCCCGCACCCTCGGCCGGTGGCTTCGGCAGCCCGGCCCCCGCGCCCTCGGCCGGTGGCTTCGGTAGTCCAGCCCCCGCGCCTTCGGCGGGCGGTGGGTTCGGCAGCCCCGCGCCCGCGCCTTCCGCGGGCGGTGGGTTCGGTAGCCCTGCGCCCGCGCCCTCGGCGGGCGGCGGCTTCGGAGCCCCCGCGGCTGGTGCCGCTGCTGCAGCAGGTGGGTTCGGTAGCCCCGCGCCTGCACCCTCGGCAGGTGGTTTCGGCAGCCCGCCTGCACCCGCCGCGGGCGGCGGCTTCGGCAGTCCGCCCGCGCCCTCCGCAGGCGGTTTCGGCAGTCCCGCGCCTGCGCCTGCAGGCGGTGGCTTCGGTGGTGCCCCCGCCGCCTCGGCCAGCGGTGGCGGTGGCTTCGGTCAGCCTCCCGCCGGTGGAGGTGGCTTCGGTCAGCCTCCCGCCGGCGGCGGTGGTGGCTTCGGCCAACCGCCCGCGGGGGGTCCCCCGGGCGGCGGCTTCGGTGCGCCTCCTCCTGGCGGACCGCCCGGTGGGTTCGGGGGCCCGCCTGGCGCAGCGCCAGGGGGACAACCGCCGAAGAAGAGCAGCGCCGGCATGTGGATCGGCATCGGCGTCGGCTGCTTGGTGCTCGCGCTCGTGGTCGTGGTCGGCGGCTGCTGGTACTGCACCAAGAAGACCGGTGAAGCCTTCGAGGAGGCCGCGGGTGGCATGGGGCAGATCGGCGCGGAGATGTCGCGCATCAGCCTCTCGCTGAACCTCGAGGGCGTGAAGATGAGCTGCAGCATGGATCCCTCGGGGGCGGGCGCGGCGAACTACTTCCACGCCACGATCTTCCCGACGTACCAGTCGCAGGCCTGCCAGGTGAACACGCCGGGTGTGGTCGAAGCGTTCAGCCGGAGCTGTCAGTCGCAGCCGCAGCAGCGCCCGTGCTCGGACGTCGCGATCGTGAGCGGTACGGACGCGGATCTCGCCACGGGTCTCGGGCTCAACGCGCAGACCTGCTACGCGTACACGTCCGGCTCCGCGAAGATCATCGCGTGCAACACGGACCTCGGATACAAGTTCATCCACTTCGAGAACGTCACCGCGGTCCAATGATCGCAGCGATTTCTCGGTAAAGAAGGATGGTTGAAGAAGGACGGGGCGACCCGTCCTTCTTCGTTTGAGGTCATGAAAGTCGATCGTCGGTCGGTCGGTTGCGGAACGCACGGAACGGGTGAGCGACCGCGCCAATCCACCTCGGGTGGGGCGATCGTGCTCGCACCCTCGGGCGTCGCTGGTACGCTCGCGAGCGTGTGGCGGGTGGAATACGATCCGGAAGCGCGCCTCCTCGCGGTGCGCATGCTCGACGTGGTGACGGCACGCGACGCGCGCGACCTCGCGCAGGCGACGGCCCGGGCCCTCGAAGGCACGGCGGGTGCGCCGTTTCGCGCGTGCTTCGACCTTCGCAAGCTCTTCCCGTTGGAGGAGGACAGCGTCCCGCTCGTCGAAGCGCTGAAGCGAACCTGCCTCGAGTGGACGGGCTGCCGTGGCCTCGTGGTGCTCGCCGACAGCCCGACCGTGGCGATGCAGCAGCACCACACGCGCGTGCGCCCCGGCACCGACCACGAGCTCGAGCTCGTGACGCTCGACAAGACGAGCGTCGACGCCTTCCTCTCTCGTCCCTTCGAGTGACCGACGTGACGGGCTCGACGAACGTACGCCGAACGACGCACGTACCCCGAAGGACGGCCCACATCCGTCCGACGAGACCGCGGGAATCGTTCCTGCGTGACGCGCCGTTCTCCGCCCTCGTGACACACGAGCCACGCCGATGAACGCGTTGCGTGCGCTCGGGCGCATCCGAGTGCGCCTGCTCGTCGTGAACCTCGTCGTCGTGCTCCTACCGGTGGCGGGCCTCGAGCTCGCGAAGACCTACGAGCGCCAGCTCCTCGATGCGCTGGAGCGCGACATGCGCGATCAGGCGGTGGTGGTGCGGCGCTTCCTCGAGGCTGACCTCCGACGTGGGGGTCGCCTCGACGACGAAGCGCACGAGGAAGCCCTTCGCCGCGCCGCGCGTCGGACGCGTACGCGGGTTCGTTTGCTCGACGCGGCCGGCGTCGTGGTGGTGGACTCGCACCGAGACGGACCGCCCGAGGGCCCGGAGCCGCGGCCGCCTTGGCTCGCCTCGGCGAGCGCGGCGCCGTCGCTCGCGATGGAGCCCTGGCCCGCGATCGGCGAGCGCTCGGAGGTCCGCGATGCGCTCGAAGGTCGACCGAGCGGCTTCACGCGTCTGCGCGATCGCAACCCGGGTGTGCTCTTGTTCGTGACGGAGCCGATCCAACCGCGCGGCGTGGTGGTCGGCGTGGTCTACGCGGTGCGCTCGACCTCGCCGGTGCTCGTCGAGCTGCACCGCATCCGCACGGGCCTGCTCTGGGTGGTCGGGGGCGCGATCGCGCTCACGTTGTTGGTCACGCTCGCGCTCGCGTGGAGCATCAGCCGCCCGCTGGAGCACCTCTCGCGGGCCGCCAAACGCATCGCGGCCGGGGAGCGCGACGTACCGGTGCCGATCGAGGGCGGTGGTGAGATCGCCGAGCTCGGTCGTTCGTTCGCTGCGATGACGAAGGAGCTCGACGCACGCCTGACGTATCTCTCCGCCTTCGCGGCCGACGTCGCGCACGAGTTCAAGTCGCCGCTGACCAGCATTCGCGGCGCGGCGGAGCTCTTGCGCGACGGGGCGGCGGACGAGCCCGACGCGCGCGATCGTTTCCTCGGCAACATCTTGCTCGACGTCGAGCGCCTCGATCGCCACGTGTCACGGCTGCTCGAGCTGAGCCGCATCGAGGCGGGCGCGGCCGACACCGCGCGACAGCTCGTGTCGCTGCGACCGCTCGTCGAAGCGAGCCTCCGGCGCGCGGGCGAGTCGAGCGCGGCGAACGCGAGCGGCGACGCACCTCGCGTCGAGCTGGCGTGGCGTGCGCGCGGCGCGCTCGTGCGGGCGCGCGCGATGGACCTCGAGACGGCGATCGGGAACCTGCTCGACAACGCGCTGCGCTTCGCGCCGCCGTCGAGCGTGGTCCGCGTCACGGTGGACGACGGTCCCGCGCGAACGTTCGTGATCGCGGTCGAGGACGAGGGTCCGGGCGTCCCCGAAGACGATCGCGCGCGGATCTTCGAGCGTTTCTTCACCACCGACACCGAGCGGCGCGGCACCGGGCTCGGGCTCGCGATCGTGCGTGCGGTCGCCGAAGCGCACGGTGGCGGCGTCCGATACGAGCCACGCGAGCCCCACGGCTCACGCTTCGTCCTCACCCTCCCCGCGGGACGCTGAGCGTCGCTGGGCGCCGCCACGCGAGAGAGCCCGAGCACGGTCGCCGAGGGTCACGAGCACGAACCGGAGCGGTCGCGGAGGTCATCCGTCTCGGCGAACGACGCGTCGCCTTCGCGTCGTCGGGCCGCCGCCAGCGCGCAGTCGTTTCGCGCGGAAGACCGGCGCCCGCTCGACGTACCATCGCGGCGTGCGACACGTGCTCATCGCCGACGACGAGGCGCGGATCCGCGAGGTCGTGCGGTACGCGCTCGAGAAAGAGGGCTACCGCGTCAGCGAGGCGACCGACGGTCGAAGCGCCCTCGACGTCGCGAAGCGCGAGCGGGTCGATCTCGTGGTGCTCGACGTGATGATGCCCGGGCTCGACGGGCTCGAGGTCTGTCGCCGGCTCAAGGCGGAGACGCGCGCCGCGGTGCTCTTCCTCTCCGCGCGATCGGAGGAGCTCGATCGTGTGCTCGGGCTCGAGCTCGGCGGCGACGACTACCTGACCAAACCCTTCTCGCCGCGGGAGCTGGTGGCGCGCGTGAAGGCGGTCCTGCGGCGCGGCGAAGACACGCGCGACGTGGTGCGGGTGCTGAGCCACGGGCCCGTGCGCATCGACCCGGAGCGGCACGAGGTCCGCTGCCACGACGAGCTCGTGAAGCTCACCGCCACCGAGCTCGGCGTGCTCCGTGCGCTCTACGAGCGGCCGGGCGTGGTCCTCTCGCGTGCGCAGCTCATGGAGCGCGCGTACGCGTACGACAACCTCGTCACCGAGCGCACGCTCGACACCCACGTGCGCCGCATCCGGGCGAAGTTCCGCCCCTGCAACTTCGACCCGATCCTCACCGTGCACGGCGTCGGCTACCGTGCGCCCGAGCTCTGATCCCGGGCGTCGGCGTCGCCACGCGTCGTGGATCCTGCGCCTCGCGCTACGTCCCACGCGTCGCCGGGACATGCCGCGGATCGCCGAGTCTCAGAGCTCGAGCGTCAGCGCGAGATCGATCGCGATCGACAGCCCGACCCAGGCGTCGCGCGGCGCGAGCGGCGCACCACCACGCGCGCGACCGACCGCGCCTCGAAACGCGAGCCAGCGCGGCGCGGCGACGCCGAGCCACGACGCGAGGAGCGCGGGATCCGCGGCGGGTGCGGCCGCGCGACGGGCCGCCTCCGCGAGCAACGCGGCGACCAGACGTTCGATCGCGATCACCGCCGGGCCGAGACGCCCTGCGGAGAGCTCCTCCTCCGCCGCGCGCGCCTCGTCCGCGAGCGGACCGAAGAGCTCCGCGACGTGCAGCCCCGAGCGTGACGGCGGTACGGGAAGCCGCGTGGTGGGCGCCTTCTCGATCGCCTCTTCGAGCTCGAACGAGCTCTCGAGATGCGCACGCGCCGCTTCCGTCGCGCGACCGATCTGCGCCTCGAGCCCCGCTTCGGTGCGCCCGAGCTCGGGGCTCGCGACCGAGGTGTCGAGCCCGAAGATGCCGCGCCGCTCGAGGTCTTCGAGCACCTGCGCGACGAGCCGATCGAGCGCCTCCAGCACCCCGACGCCGCTCGTCGCGATCGTGCCGAGCGTCGGCGCGTCGCTCAGCTCCCGGAACCGCGCGTCCATCGCCTCCGGCCGGAGCGCGCGCGGAAGATCTTGTTTGTTGTATTGGATGACGAGCGGCACGCCCTCGATCGCGCGCCCTTGCTCCTCGAAGTTCGCCACGAGGTTCTCGAAGCTCTCCAGGTTCGCGTCCTGTCGCTCCGGTTGCGAGTCGGCGACGAAGATCACGCCGTCCGCGCCCGTGAGCACCAGCTTGCGGGTCGCGTTGAAATAGACCTGCCCCGGCACCGTGAAGAGCTGGAGCCGCACGTGGTGGTCGCGCACGCGCGGCCCACGCAGTGGCAGGAAGTCGAAGTAGAGCGTGCGATCGACGGGCGTCGCGAGGCTCACGAGCTGCCCTCGCGTCTCACGCGGCGCGACGGAGTAGAGGTGCTGGAGACAGGTGGTCTTCCCGCCGAGCCCGGGCCCGTAATAGACGAGCTTGACGAGCAGCTCGCGCGTCAGCGGGTTGACTTGTGCCACGCGGTCTCGCGTTCAGTACTCGTCGAGGCCTTCGAGGGCCGCGTCGGGCTCGGGGTCGCTCGAGCCCGACGACGAATCGTCGTACGAGTCGCCGGAGCCGGAGTCGCTCTCGTCGTCCCAGTTGGCGTCGTTCGAGCCACCGCTCGTGCCTCCGCCGTCGGACGAGGCGGCGCAACGCGTGGGGCTGCCGCGGCGCATGCGGACGCCATTCCACGGGCCACCGCCCGTCTCGTCCGCGTCGTGGCCCCACTCCCCCTGGAAGTACCAGTCGCCGTCCTGACCCTGCGCCATGCGGAAGTACCCGCGGCCCCGCGTCGTCGTCGGTCGACCGATCACCATCTCGCGCCGTTCTTCCCACTGGAAGCGGAGGAGATCGCCCTGGATCGTCCCCTGGATGCGGCCGCGGCGTTCGTCCTTCTCGTAGTCGCCGACGACCTGCGCCCCGCTCTCGCAGAGGTGCATGTTGCCGTATTGCGGCGACTGCCAGATGCCGTGGAAAGAGCCGCCCTCCGGCATGTTGCCGGCACGGATGCTCGAGGACCCACCGCCGCACGCCAGCACGAGGGCGAGGAGCGGGAGCGCGGAACGGAACGAATTCGTCATCACGGTGGCGCGACGATAGTCGGTCCGTTTGGTGTTCGCTACTTGCTCTTGGCCTGCGTGCGCGTCGCGCACGCTCGCGGGGTGTTCGCTCCGCTCGATGTTGCGCGGCGAGGATCCCCACGTCGCCGCGTGCGTGCACGCGGAGGTCGTGCACCCTCGTGGACCCGTGAACCGCGCAGGTGAAGGAAACACGTGCGAACGAGGGTTCCAAGGGGGGAACCCCCTGGCCCGCGGAGCGTCGCAAGCCGCCCTACCGGACGGCGCGCAGCTCGCGAAGCGAGCGAAGGCTCGTGGGAGGGGGCCCCATCGGGGCTTCATGCCCCGTGGGGGAGGATCTGGCGACAGACCCTCCGAGAAGCTGACCCGAAGCGAAGCCGAAGGCGAAGCGTAGGGCCGGCGCGAGGAGGGGGTCGCAAGGATCCTCCCCGCGCAATACCGAGCGGAGCGCGAAGCGCGGAGCGTACCCGTGAGCGCAGCGAAGCGGAGCGAACAGCGCGAGCGTGCGCAACGCGCACGCAAGCCAGGAGCGATGCGCAAACGTGGGATCCGCGGGGGGAACAAAAATGCGTGCTTTACGCACCGCGCTCGCTTGCGGTATCACCTCGGGGCTCGCGAAACGCGAAGCGTTCCCATTCGGAGCGAGCGCGAGCGCCGCGGCACTCGAACGTGGTCCGTAGTGCGGAGGAGTGAATGTCGAACCCGCAGATGGTGATGTACGAAGAGGAGTTCAACCAGATCCAGGTGATCGTCGATCGCTTGGTTCGGGAGGCGAACGCCCAAGTCGTGTTCATCATCGACAAGAACGGTCAGCTCATCGCCGCCGCCGGTGACACCGAGCAGATCGACACCACGAGCCTCGCGTCGCTCACGGCCGGCAACATCGCGGCCACTGGCGGGATCGCCAAGCTGCTTCGCGAGAACGAGTTCTCGACGCAGTTCCACGAGGGCGAGCGCGCGAACATCCACATCCAGCTCGTCGGCAATCGAGTCATCCTCGTGGTGATCTTCGACAACAAGACGAGCCTCGGCCTCGTGCGTCTGCGCGTGAAGAAGGCCAGCGAGGAGCTCAACCACATCTTCGAGGCCCTCCTCCGGAAGGTCTCGGATCCCAATCGGGAGGCTCCGTTCGCGGAGATCACCGACGACGACATCGACAACCTGTTCAACGACTGAAGAGGAGGCCGACGATGTCGTTCATCAACTATCTCTCGCGCGAGATCAACTGCAAGATCGTCTATTACGGCCCCGGTCTCTGCGGGAAGACGACGAATCTTCAGTACATCTACAACAAGACGAATCCCGAGGCGAAGGGCAAGATGATCTCGCTCGCCACGGAGACCGAGCGAACCCTCTTCTTCGATTTCCTCCCGCTGGCGCTCGGCGAGATTCGTGGATTCAAGACCCGCTTCCACCTCTACACGGTGCCGGGCCAGGTCTTCTACGACGCGAGCCGCAAGCTCATCCTCAAGGGCGTCGACGGCGTGGTCTTCGTGGCGGACTCGCAGATCGCCCGCATGGAGGCGAACCTCGAGTCGATGGAGAACCTCCGGACGAACCTCGCGGAGCAGGGCTACAGCCTCGACAAGCTCCCGTACGTCGTCCAGTACAACAAGCGCGACATGCCGAGCGTGGCGCCGGTCGACGAGCTGCGCGCGCTGCTCAACCCGACGAGCGTGCCCGACTACGAGGCGATCGCGACGAGCGGTGAAGGCGTCTTCGAGACCCTCAAGGCGATCGCGAAGCTGGTGCTCACCGAGCTCAAGCGCGGTGGCGCGGGCGCCGGTCCTGGCACGGGCACTCGCTGACAGCCGATCCGCGCGAACCGGCTCCTGAGCCTGGCGACAGACGGCGACAGACGGGGAGCGGAAGAGTGGATGACGACGTCGGCGGTGATCGACTCGACAGACGACGCGCGAACGACGTTGCCGTCGGCCAGTCGCCTCGGATAGCGTGATGACGATGCGCTTCCCCTCGCTTTGCCTCCTCGCGTGTCTCTTCGCGTCGGCGTGCGCGGAGGAGAGCCCGACCTCGTCGTACGAGCTGGCCGGCTACGTCCGCGAGGTGGGCGACGGCCCCGGCGTGCGCGGCGCGACCGTGACCTTCACCTCGGACACGCGATACACCGCCAGCACCCGGACTGGCAGCGACGGTTACTACGAGATGTCCGTCGAGACCGACGCGGAGTTCGGCCAACTCCGCGCGGAGGCGGATGGGTACGAGCCCGCCGAGGAGTCGGTGTACTTCGACTCCCGCGAGCGCCGGGTGGATCTCGTCGTGGTCCCCGTCGCGGTAGAAGACTGAAGTCCGCTCAGGTCGTGCCGAGCAACACGTCGAGCTCACCACGACGGTCGAGCGCTGCGACGTCGGTGTAGCCTCCCAGCGATTTCCCGCCCACGAAGATCTGCGGGACGGTGGACTGGCCAGTCGCTTCGCGCAGCCACGCACGCTTGCCGCGATCGCCGTCCACGTCGATCTCGTCGAACGGCACGCCCTTCGATCGCAAGAGCTGCACGGCCATGCGGCAATACGGGCACCACGGGACGGTGTAGACGACGACCTCGGGCACGGACGACCTCCTCGCCGATCGGCGACGAAGGTTCTGACGTCGAACGGGCCTCGACGCTACGCCCTGCTTCGACGCGGCGTCGACTCCTCGGCACGCTCACGCCCACGACGCGCCATGCCCTGACCACGCGTGCGGCTCGGGCGCGCCGTGGTAGGACCCGCGACGTGAGTTCGTCCAGGCTCCTCGCCCTCGCGCTCCTCGGCTTCCTCGAAGCCTCGCCCGCTTCGGTGCGCGCGCAGCCCCTCGACCGTGCGGACGCGTGGACCGAGCTGGGCCTCGGCGGGATCCGCGGCGTCACGGTGGGACCGATCGAGTCGAGCCAGCAGCGCGGCCCGAACGGCGAGTCGTTCGGCTACGGCAGCGAGGCCTCCGAGGAGCTGCTCGATCACCTCGTCGCGATGGGTGTCACGTGGATCTCGATCACGCCCTTCGGACGGATCTGGGCGCTCGACACGCCCGAGATCGAGATGGACTTCGAGGCGCCGTACGAGACGAACCGCGAAGACGTGAAGCGCATGATCCGCAGCGCACGCGCGCGGGGGCTCCGCGTGCTGCTGATCCCTCACCTCTGGGTCGAGACCACCGGCTGGCGCGGCGAGATCGACTTCGCCACCGACGCCGAGTGGGCTCGCTACCAGGCGAGCTACCGCGACTTCGTCCTCGCGTGGGCGCGCGACGCGGAAGAGGCCGGTGCGGAAGCGCTCTCCATCGGTGTCGAGTGCAAGAGCTGGTCGGGTCGCTTCGGCGGGTACTGGACCCGCCTCATCGCGGACGTGCGCGCGGTGTTCTCGGGCTGGCTCACGTACAGCGCGAACTGGGACGAAGCGGACGACGTACTCTTCTGGGATCAGCTCGATCTCGTGGGCATCAACGCGTTCTACCCGCTCGCGTCGGCGGACGGCGCGAGCGACGAGGCGTACACGCAGGGCGCGGCCGCGATCGTCCCGACCCTCCGCGAGCTCGCGCAGACGCTGCAGATGCCCATCCTCTTCGTGGAGGTCGGCTACACGACGCGCGCGAACGCCGCCGTGCAGCCTTGGCTCTGGCCCGACGGCATGGAGGGCGTGGTGATCGACGAGCGCGAGCAAGCGCGCGCGCTCGCGGCGAGCTTCGACGCCTTCTTGCCCGAGACGTTCTTCGCGGGGTTCTTCGTGTGGCGCTACTACGCGCGGCTCGACGACGTCTCTCAGGAAGCGTTCTGGGGGTTCTCGCCGCACGCGAAGACGAGCGAGCCGATGTTGGTCGACGCGTTCACCTCGACGTGGGCGAGCGATCCGGAGCCGTGGCCGTGGATCGCGAGCGCGCGCCCCGCCCTCCCCGCCTGGCACCTGGGTTCGTTGCTCGCACCGACCCCACCGCTCGCGGCGTTCGTGGGACGCTGAGCTTCCGGAGCGCGAGCGCCGCCAGTTCTCACGGCTGGGGCTCGGTCACATCTCGGGCTCGGTGCACGGATCCGGCAGCGGAAGGCTCGGACCGAGGCCGGCCCAGTGCGCACGCACCGCTCGGAACGTGACCCCGAGGCTGATCGCGTCGCAGACCACGCCCGGTCCCCCCGAGCCGCGCGTGCTCCGCACGTCGGCGATCGTGTCGAGCTGAGTCTCCACGATGTTCCGCTGCGGAGTGCCCACGCAGATCCCGATGTTGTTGCCGGTGTCGAGCAAGTCGAGGACCGCCCAACGGCCCGCGACGGTCGCGATCTCGATCGCCGTGAAGTCGTCGTTCATCGTCCCGAACGCGTAGGCGTCGGTGAGGCGGACGCGCACGCCCGCCGTGGAGCCCGCGAAGAAGAGGATGTCGACGCGATCGGGCAACCTCATCACCACGGTCCCATCGCTGACGTAGGCGTTGTCGTCGCGGACGCGTGGGCGGTTCTCGTCGGCCATGAGGAAGGTGTCGTCGCGCGCGAACCAATGATCGGTCCCATCCCAAACCGGCAGCGGCGCGGGCATCCCATCGGCTTCGTTGACGAGGGTCGTTCCGTCGAAGCGCACCGACTCCGGATCGGCGGGGGTGCCGGCGGCCGACTGCGAAAGCAACACGGAGACACGCGGATCGTCGCGGGTCCCGTTCCATCCCGACATCCGCAGGAGGATCGCGCCCAGGCCAGCCGCTTGGTTCGTGCGCGAGTCCTCTTCGAGGTTCTCCAGCACGATCTCGACGAGGGGATACAGGCGGTTTCCGAAGACGTTGTCGATGCCGTCGTTGCCGTCGATCTCCGGCTCGGCCGTCTCGTTGGGCGGCACACACTCGACCTCGGGAACCGGCGGGACGCTGTCGAGATCGTCGAGATCGAGGCCGATGTCGCGCCAGCGATCGGCGTCTTGGCGGAGCCTCACGTCGCGTAGCGCGAACAACACCAACTCTCCGTCGGGGCCTTCGGATTCGGCGCCCGGACGCGCCGGAACCTTTCGCAGCCCGGTCGGGCTCGGGGGAACGTCGACCGTCGGCACGTCCACCGTCGGCACGTCGACGCTCGACGACGCGTCCTCGGGAGGCTCGATGAGCCCCGCGTCGAACACCTTGCACCCGCTCGTCGCGAGCACGACCCAAAGTCCGAGCGCCCCTCGCATGACCCCGCGCGCAACGTAACAGAAACGACGCGAGGGAGGATCGCGGCAGGTGTCGCGCGATCGTCGAGGTGCGAGCACGGCGTCGTCACGCGAGCGACCGCCCCAAAAGGAAACGGCCACCCGAAGATGGCCGCACCTCGAGGGTCGAGCAGGCGCCCGACCGGTTTCACGATCGCTCAGGGGCGAACGGAGTTGCTGCGGAGCTCGGTCACGTGGAGCGTGCCGCGGATGTTTTCGCCCGCGCGGTAGCTGGTGACCCAGATGTCGTACTGACCCGCGGCCGGGCTCGCGATGTCGACCAGCTGGTGACCCAGATGTCGTACTGACCCGCGGCCGGGCTCGCGATGTCGACCTGTGGGTTGAGGCCCGCGGTGTCGTCGTTGCAGAGCCACTGGCCGTTCGCGGTGTTGATCGCGAGCGCGGTGTCGCCCTGACCCTGGAAGTAGAAGCGGAGGAAGCCCGCCGGGTTGCTGTAGTTGATGATGACGTCGGGGTTCGCCGTCGCGAAGCCCGTGCAGCCCGCGCCGAGCCCCATGCCCGACACGTCGAGGCTGCCGCCCGAGACGACGTTCGCGATGTTCTTCGGATCGGGCACGAAGCCGCCGCGGAGGGCGTGGGTGCCGAAGTTCGCGCTGCTGCCGCCGATGCGGAGCGAGCCCTGGGCGACCGAGTCACCGTGGAATCCGAGCACGACGAGCGCGCCCATGAGACCGAGCGCCAGGGTGATCTTGCTCATGTTCTTCACAAAGCCCTCCAATCCTCTCCGTACGTTGCCGACCTGAGGGACGCACGGGAACCCTCGGTGGCCGGCATGGACGGCGATGCTACCCTCGGTGGCCGGCATGGACGGCGATGCTAGCGAGTTATTCAGCGAGTCGTGGGAGAAAAAATCCAGCGAGGGGGAAAGTCGATCCGACGCGTGGATCGTCCGGACGCGGGGAACGTCCGAGAGAAGATGTACGCCCGCACGTCTTCGCTCTTCCTCGCCGTGCTCCTCCTCGCCGGGCATTCCCCGACGCCGCTCGAGGCCGGTGAGGGGCTGACGCTGGTCGCGAGCGACGGACGACGCGCGATCGACGCGCGGGTCGGCGAATCGGTGGAGCTGACGCTTCGCTGGAACGGTCGTCCGATCCCGGCGGGCTCCCACACACGCTGGCTCGAGATCGTCCCGCGCCCCGAGCACGTGGAGCTCCCACCACCGAGCCCGCCCTACCGCACGTACACGAACGCTCGGCTCGGTGGGCCCGACCACGGGCGATGGATCGGGCAGGACGTGATCGAAGGCGACGTGGTGCCGCTCACGATCGGCACGTCGGACGGCGCGCTCTGGCGGTGGTCGCCGAGCGCGCGACAGCTCGGGACACGTTGGCTCGCGGCGGAGGTCACGCTGCCCGACGGTCGCGTGGTGAAGAGCGCGTCGGAGATTGGCCGCGGTGGGGTGACGCCGCGCGCGTTGCGCGTGAGCGTGCGCGCCGACGACTCGTTCCTCGGCTGGCTCGGCAGCTACTTCCGCGTGCCCTACGTGTTCGGATCGACGCCTGCGCAGTCGGAGAGCTACCGCGGGATCGACTGCGCGGACGTGATGGTCGCGGCGCAACGACGCGTGAGCGGGCGCGCGCTCGCCTTCACGAGCGTGCAGGGGCTCGAGCGGCACGCGGAGGCGGTGAGCGAGCCCTTCGAGCTCGAGCGCGACGGGATGCTGCACGACGGCGCACGCTCGCCGATGGTGCTGCGCTTCGGCGTGGACGTGCGCCCGGGCGATCTCGTGGCGATCGACTACGCCGACGATCCCGACGGACAGCTCCCTCGACCGTGGGATCACGTCGGAGCGATCCTCGACGATCGCGGTCCCGAGGGGCACGCCGACGGTGTGCTCGGCGCGGAGGATCTCGTGCGTCACATGGGGCTGCGCGGGTTGGTCGACGAACCGC
>JALOQC010000196.1 GCA_025453555.1 Myxococcota bacterium
CTTCGCGAGCAGCGCGTACGCGAGGTGACGCACCTCGGTGCTCTTGCCGACGCCGGCGTCGCCCACGAAGAGCAACGAGCGCAGCGGGCGGCTCGCGTCGGCGTCGATCACCGACGACCACGCGAAGGATGCGCGCGCGTCTCCGACGGGGCGCGCGAGCTTGCCCTTCGCGGCGCGATCGACCCAATCGTCCGCGACCTGCGCGAGGATCTTGCGAGCGTCGGTCGTGGTCTCGTGCGCGCTCGGGGCCTTCACCTCGCGCAGCAGCGAGGGCTCCCACTCGCGCACGCTCTCCTCGCCCTCGCGGCGGAAGTCGTAGAGCCACGCAGGCTGCGCACCGAGCAGCGCGCCGGAGAGCGCGTGGGCGAGGGCGTCCTTGGCGGTGTCGAGATCCTCGAGGACGAGCCACCAGTCGAAGCGCGGGAGCATCACGCGGAAGGAGCCGTCCTCGCCCTTGCACCACGCGTAGGTGAGGCGGATCGGCATCTCGCGCTTGCCGATCACGGGCTGCTTGTCGACCACGCTCGCCGGGCTGATCCGCAGCGCCACGGTGCGGGTGTCGAAGCGCTCGCTCCACAGGTAGCGATCGAGCTCGCCGGGATCGCGCCCGAGCCGGAGCCGGAGCTCGATCTCGAGCTGACGCAGCACCGACGCCTCGTCCGTCCCGTAGGCGCTCGGGGGTGGTCCATCGAAGAGGCTCGAATAGCGACGAACGAGCAGACCAGTACGCTTTCCGTCCGCGTGCTCGACGAGGTAGACGCGCAAGGTTCGCGGCGGGCTCATCGGGGCTCTCCGTCTCGGTCCGGCGTCGCACCGTTCTTCGTCGTCATGCTCGCGCCGTGCTCTGCGCCGTGCTTCGCGTCGGACTCCGCGCCCTTCGTGTCCCAGCCCATCGCGAGCCAGGTGAACGGACCGAGCATCTCTTCGAGCGCGCGCGCCTCCGACGCCTCGACGTGGGTCGTGCGGTGGTCCTCGATCGCGAAGGCCGCGCTCGCGCCACGCGCGAGGTCCGCGCGGTAGCGTCGCACGACCGGCAGCAGCACGTCGGGGGAGGTCGGCGTGTCCGCGTGGTCGTCGGTCGACGTGCCCGCGACGGCGGCTTCGAGCGCACGTCGTGCCGCCAGATGCGCGTCGATGCGCTCCCCGGGCGTGCCCTCCGCGTCGAGCACCCGCACCCGCACGATCTCGGAGCTGCCGTCCGCGCCGTCGTAGACGTGGCAGCCGTCGTCGAGCTCGAAGAGCCCGCGTACGCCGATGCCGTGCAGCTCGAGCACGAGCATCTCCGGCGTCGGGTCGGTGACCGGATCGATCGTCGCGTCGAAGCGGTCGCCGCGCACCATCGCCGAGCTCGCGACGAGCTCGCCCCCGGTCGCGACGTAGTGTTGCCAGAGCGCGACGAAGAGCCCGAGGAGCTTGGAGCCGCGGCCGACCCCGATGCGCAGCAGCTCGAGGTGCACACGGTGTCGGCTCGGGTCGTGGCCGCTCGGATCGGCCGCGATCGCGCGCAGCTCGCGCGCGAGGTGCGCGGCGGTCGCGTGCCAGCGCAGGAGCGCGCGTTTGCCGACCGGCATCGCGTGACCGCGGAGCTGACGTCGATCGAGCAGGCGCACGCGCTTGGGGGCGCCCGCGTGATCCTGCGCGATGCCCCAGGTGCCGGTCGCGAGCTCGAGCTCGGCCTCTGCCGTCAATCGTTCGCCGTGCGCGAGCAGCTCGAGCGCCTCGCGCGTGCGGTGCACCTCGCCGCGTAGACGCTCGAGGTCGAAGAGGGCGTCCGCGTCGCGCACCGATCGGCTCGCGTGAGGAAGGTGTGCGCCGATTCGCGCGGCGAGGGTGTCGAGCGCGCCCGTCGCGACCGCGTCGTCGAGTCGCCGCAGCGCGCTCGGGATCTGCGCGACGAGCTCGGCGCTCGAGGCCGCGAGCAGGTTCCGCATCGTGGAGTCGCCGTCGAGCGGCTCGGCCTCGCGCAGCGCGTCCGAGGAGAGCGTGAAGCGTCCCGCGCGATCGAAGAGCTGGATCACCTCGAGCTCCGGTCGCACCGTCGACGCGAGGTGCTCGGCGAGCAACGACGCGACGTGCGTCTCGAGGTAACGCCGCACGCTGCGCGCGCCCGCGCGATCGTCGAAGGCCTCCGCGACCAGCCGGTCCACCGCGCTCGCGTGCGGTCGCACGAAGACGTTGCGATCGGCGAGACCACGGCGCCCGAGCAGCGCTTCGAGCTCACGCACCGCGATCGAACGCGCGCTTCCTTCGTCGAGCGGGAGGAAGGGCACCACCCGATCGATGCGGTTGAAGAGCTCGGGCGGGAAGAAGTCCTTCACCGCCTTGGTGACCTCCGCGAGCCGCGAGCGCTCGCTCGGCGCGCCGAAGCCGACCGCGGGGCGTGTGCGGGCGCCGAGGTTCGAGGTCATCACGACCACGCAGTGCGTGAAGCTCACGCGGTCGCCCGCGGCGTCGGTGAGGCGACCGTCGTCGAGGAGCTGCAAGAGCAGGTAGAGCACCGAGGGGTGCGCCTTCTCGATCTCGTCGAGCAAGAGCAGCGCGAAGGGGCGTTGCCGCACCGCCTCCGTGAGCAGCCCGCGCGGATGCCCGCGATGTCCGATGAGCCGCGGCACCGCGTCGGGGCCCGAGAGCTCGCCCATGTCGAAGCGCACGAGGCGATCTCCGTCGCCGTAGAGGTAACGCGCGAGCGTCTTGGCGAGCTGCGTCTTGCCGGTGCCGGTGGGTCCTGTGAAGAGGAAGGTCCCGTAGGGTCGCTTCGGGTCGACGAGCCCGGTGCGGATGCGCAGCGCGAGCTCCGCCACCGTGCGCACCGCCTCGGTCTGTCCGACCACCTCGTCGCCGAGCTCGGTGACGACCTCGTCGAGGCCGAGCGTGCCGTTCGGATCGAGCAGCTCTTCGGGGAGCCCCGTGGTCGCCACGAGCCGCTCGAGGACCTGCGCGCTCGTCACGCTGCCGGTGTCGAACGAACGGAGCAGATCGATCGCTTTGCCGGGCAACGCGCGCTCGGGGAAGAGCGCCTGCGACTGCTCGAGGATCGTGCGGTACGCGTTCGGTGCGAACGAGAGCCCACGCTCCGACTCGAGCTTGCGGCCTTCGTGAAGGAGCATGCGCATCGTCTCGTCGCTGCTCGCGGGCTCGACCGCGAGGCGCGCGAACGCCGACGCGAAGCCCGGCGCGTCCTCTTCGAGCCGCGCCCATTGCGCGGGCGTGCACGCGCCGACGAGCACGATCTCGCCCCGCTCGAGCGGCCCGCGGAAGACGTCCGCGAGGCAGCGCTCGCTGTCGCGGCTGCGACCGACCCCGCCGAAGGTGTGCAGGTCGTCGACCACGAGCACGAGCCCTCGCCCGCGCGCCGCTTCGATCACGTCGAGCGCGCGCTGCTCCCACTCGCCGACGCGCGACATGCCCGCGATGAGGCGGCTCGCCGCCATGGAGAACACCCGCGTGGTGCGATCGAGGTCGCGGTGCGTCGCATAGCCCTCGGCTTCGAGCAGGTCCGCGATCACGCGGCGCAGCGCGGTGCGTTTGCCGGCGCCCGGCATGCCGAGCAGCACGAACGAACGCTTCTTGGAGGTCACGAGCAGGCGCTGGAGCTGTCCGCGGAGCGGCTCGCGTGGACGACCGACGTCGAAGCCCGACGCGCTCTCGCCTTCGCCGACGATCGCGCCTGCGCGCGCGCCGAGATCGACGCCGATCTCGTGCAACACCGTGAGCGAGCCACGGCCGCGGCGCTTCTTCTTCTCCGACTCGGTGAGCAGATCGTCGAACACCGCGTCGCGACCGTCGGTGCGATCGATGAGCGAGCGCGGGCGAATCGCGATCGGGATCGTGCGCAGCGCGTCGCGTGACTGCAGCAGCAGCGTGTCGAGCACGTCGTCGTCGAGGTCGCCCCAGCGCGCGGAGAAGAGCGCGCCGACCTGCACGTCGAGCGGGCGCGACTCGTCGACCACGATCGTCTCCTGCTCGCGCAGCGGGTGGTACGCGAGCACCAGGCGTCGTCGTTCGGGCAAACGCCGCACGTCGAGGATCACGGGAAACACACCGGTCTTTCGGCGGCGTCCCTGCGCGCCGTCGAGCTTCAGATCGAGCCGCACGCGCTCCATCGACACGCTGCGCGGTGCACCCACGGTGACGACCGTGCGCGGCGGCGCGGTCGCGATCGCGCTCTCGAGATCGCGCGCGAGGTGCTCGCGCAGCTTCGGCTCGCTCACGAAGCGTTTGGGCGCGAGGTTCACCCCGAGACCGAGCGCGGTCCACGTGAGGTAGCCCTCCTCCTTGCGCTGGAACACCGGCACGAGGACGTTCACGGCGCCTCCTCTTCGTGCGCGTCGCCGAGCGCGGCGCCTTCGTAGAGCACGTCCGGATCGGCGGCTGCGAGCAGCTCGCGCAGCGCGAGCTCGTCGGCGCTCTCGGGCACCCAGTACTGCGAGAGCGGGATGTCGATGTAGTCGGCGGGGAGCTTCTGGCTCGGGCGCTCATCCGTCCAACGACGGCACGGCATGCGCAGCGCCTTGTCCGGCGCGGGCGGCGCTTCGGGTCGGAAGATCGGGCGCGACCACTCGCCGTCGCGGATCGCGTCGTGGAGCACGAGCAGGGTCATTCGATGGTGCGATCCCTGCGGACGCGGCGCGACGCCGAGGAATCGGTGGAGACCCGTCTCGAGCGTGAGCAGGGAGCCCGCGTGGTTCCCGCGCACGCGCATCACCACGATCGCGCGATCGCGCACCGGACGCGCGAGCCAGTCGCGCATCCACGCCGCGTCGCGCGGTGGTCCGAACGGTCGATCGCTCGGCCACGGTACCGTCGAGGGCGCGCTGTCTTTGTGCAGGTGGAACGTCGCGCTCCAGCCACGCCGCGGAAGATCGTCGATCAGCGGCGTGAGCCATGCGTCGAGCGTGCGCCCTTCGTCGAGCTCCTCGATCAGCACGCTGATCGCGTGCATCGGCCGGCGTTCGAGCAGCACCGCCAGCAGCGCCATGCGCACGCGATGGCGCAGTGAGGGGAGCTCCTCCGCCCAGGTCGTGAGCGAGCCGTCGGCATCTCCGTCGAGCCACGAGGAAAAACACAGCTCTTCGAGCTCGAGCACCTCGGCTTCGAGCGCGCGCAGCGACTCCCACGGACGCCCGAGCCGGTGGTGCTCGCGCTGGAGCTGCGCGAGCTCGTGACCCGCGCGTTGCAGCTCGGCTTGCGAACGCGGCGCCGCGAGCTGCACGAGCGTCGAGCGCACCTCCTCGGCGACCTGTTCGACGACGGGCTTGGTCATCCACGTCGCGAGCTCGCGCCGGAGCTTCGACACCTGCCCGAGCGCGTCGAGATCTCCACGCGCGGCGCGCGCTTCGCCGACCGTCAGCTCGAGCACGAGGCCGTTCGCTTCGCGGCGGAATCGCGCTTCGTTCGCGGGCTCGTCCGGCGTGCGCACGAACACGTGGCTGCCGAGCCCGACGCGTCCGACCGAAGAGAGCAGATCCGCGAGCGGCGAGACGAGCGCGGACTCGACGTGACGTCGCAACGCTCGCGCGCCGTACACCGCGTCGTAGCCGGTGCTCGCGAGGTGCTCGATCGCCGGCTCGCTCACGTGGAGCGCGACGCCGCGGTCGCGCAGCCCACGCCGCTCCGTGACGCGCGCGAGCGTGAGGCGCGTGACGCGATCGATCTCTTCGCGGCTGAGCGCGTGGAAGGGGATCACTCCGTCGAGACGACCGACGAGCTCGGGCCGGAAGTGGCGACGGATCGCGTCCATCGGATCGAAGACCTCGTCGCGCGCGTCGATCCCGAGCCGCTTCGAGCCGTGCGAGGCCCCGAGGTTGCTCGTGAGGATCAGGATCGCGTTGTGGAAGTGCGCGACGCGCCCACGGCCGTCGGTGAGACGACCTTCACCCGTGACCTGCAGCAGCAGGTCGAACACGAGCGGGTGCGCCTTCTCGATCTCGTCGAGCAAGATCACCGAGAAGGGCTGCTCGCGGACCTTTCGCGTGAGGAGACCTTCGCCGCCGTCGTCCCCGTCGACGAGCCGCCGCGCGGACCAGCCGTCCGCGTACTCGCTCATGTCGAAGCGCACGAGGCGTTCGTCTGCGCCGTAGAGCACCTCCGCGAGCGCGCGCGCGAGCTCGGTCTTGCCGACGCCGGTAGGCCCCGCGAAGAGGAACGTCGCGAGGGGCTTGTCGCCCGGAGAAAGCGCGGCCTTCACGACGCAGAGAGTGTCGACCACCGCGTCGATCGCGGCGCGTTGTCCGACCACACGCGCGGAGAACCGTGCGCGGAGCCGCCCGGGATCGAGCGGACGATCGTCGCGCAGCAGCGCCTCCGGAATTCCGCTCGTGGTCGCGAAGTGTCGAAACACGTCCGCCGCGCGCACGCTCTCGTGGTCGATCGCGGCCACGCCCGGACGCTCGAACGCGCCGAGGATCTCGTCGAAGAGCTCCGCGGCCTTGCCCGGGAACGCGCGGTACGCGAGGTAACGATCGGCGAGCGCGAGCATGGCTTCGCGCGCGTCGGGCTCCACGTCCGGTCGACCGATCGAGGAAGCGTGCTTCGCGCGCGCATCGAGCAGCGCGCGCGCCTGCGTCCGATCGGTCGGCGGCACGAGCACCGTCTGGAAGCTCTGGAAGAAGCCTTCGTGGCGACCGAGCAATCGATCCGCGTTGATCTGCGTGAGCTCTCCGACCACCCGCACGCGCCCCTCTTCGAGCGCGGGCTTGATCGCGGCGGGTAGATCGACGTGGCCTTTGCCGGTTTGATCGAAGAGGTCCGCGAGATCCGGGAACACGAGGAGCGCGTCGAGCTCGCGCGCCGCGTCCAGAACGCGCCGGAGCCGCTCCTGCCACTGCCCGAGCCCGCTCATGCCCGCCATGAGCTGCGCGCCGCTCGTCGCGAACGCGCGGCGTCCTTCGCCGGGCCCGCGCAGCCACGCGAGCAGCGTCGCGCTCTTGCCCACGCGCTCGTCACCCACGAGGAGCACGCTGCGGCGCTCCTCGCCGCCGAGCCAGCCGTGCAGCGTGCGTACGAGCTCGTCGCGACCGACGACCGGCGGTCCGTCGAGCTCCGCGTGCAGCGGCGTCGCCACCGATTCGAGCACGTCGAGCGCTTCCTTGCGTCGCCGCGCGTCGAGCAGATCCTTCTGCCGCTTCGCGCCGCGCGCCGCTTCGCCTTCGCGATCGACGAGCACGCGCATCGGCACCACGCGCGTCTCGGCGGGCGGCAAGATCCCGAGCCGCGCACGGGCATCGGGCGCGTGCGCGCGCAAGTGGCGCTCGATCTCGTGCACCGCGGTCGGCTCGAGCTCTTCGCCGCGCGCGACGTAGACCACGTGGCGCAGCGAGGGCACCAGCACCCACGACGCGCCGTCGTGGGGGACCACCACCGCGTGCACGGGCACCTTCGGCGCGCGGCGCAGCTTCGCGTCGAGCTCCGCCTCTGGAAGCGTGACCTCGAAGCTCCGCGGCTCCGCTGCGTCCGGGAGCGTGTAGCGCGCGACGCGCATCGGCGCGGCGGTGGCGAGCTGATCGGCGAGGTAGAGGCGAAGCTCCGCGAGCACGTCGCCTTCGCGTCCGATCGCGACGTGCTCCGGCTCGACGAGCGGATAACCCGCGCACGTTCCGTCGGGTAGCTCGTCGAGAACGATCAAGGTGTCGAGCGCGAGCGTCACGGCGCGCGAGGGTAGCGCACGCTCGCGCCCCACGTGCGCGACGATCGTTCGTGGTGTCGCTCGGGCCTGGACGCTCGCTCAGCGCGGCCGTTCGAGCTCGAGCACGGTGCCCAGATCGACGAGGCAGAGGCGATCCGCGATCCCGAACTCTCCGCCGCCGTCGACCGCGAGCAAGAACGCGGTGCCGTGCGCTTCCCGCAGGATCGCCACGCTGTCTTGCATGCGGCGGAACGCGTCTTGGTCGGCGTTGAGGTAGAAGTCGTCGATGAAGACGAGCTCCGGCTCGTAGACGCTGGCGCGCGCGAGGGACGCGAGGCGTTGGCGGTCGCTCGTCAGCTGCCACGGCATGCGCCCGGCGTCCTCTTCGAGCCCCACGAGGCCGAGCGCTTCGCGGACTTTGGCGTCGATCTCCGCCTCGGAGAGCGCGAAGTGGAAGCGCAGCGGGAGCGCGACGTTGTCGAAGACGGAGAGGTTCGCGAGCAGGCCGCCGTCGTCTTCGAAGACGAAGCCGAGCTTCGGCGGGCTCGAAGGCAGCTCGGTGATGCGGCGACCTCGGAAGACCACCTCGCCTCGGCTCGGCGGCACGAGCCCGCTCGCGATGGAGAGCAAGAGCGATTTGCCTGCGCCGTGCTGGAGCACCACGCCGAGGATCTCGCGCTCGTGCACGGTGAGCGACACGTCGGCGAGGATGGCCCGCCCGTCGTCGTCGAAGCCGACGCGGTGCAGCTCCAACAAGGGCGCCCCGGGCATGACCGCTTCATAGCACCCGAGCGGCGACCGACGCCGCGACTCCGCAGCGCTCCGCGGCGGTGTCTGGCGCAGCCCCGGCGCGATCGTGTCGCGATGGCTCGACGGAAACGAAACGACCCGCCGCGGCGAGCCGGGCGGGTCGTGAACGACGAGGTCGTGAGCGACTGCAGGGCGATCAGCTCGCGGCGGCGGCGCGCTTCTTGGCCGCGCGGTACGCGTCCCAGAGGCGCGGGGTCGACCAGCTCTCGAAGCGGGCCGCGTAGGTCGCGTCCTTGCGACCGTCGAACGCGACCACGTCGCTGATGACCTTGGAACGACCACCGTGCGACTTCACGGCCTCGAGGATCTCGAGGAGGTGAAGGAGCTTCTTGTTCGAGACGCTGGCGAGGCCCTTACCGCCGTTGACGCGGTCGATCCAGAGGCCGTCGTCGGTGAGCTTCTGGACGGCGTCGACCAGCTTCTCCTTGACCGCCTTGCGGGCGAGGGTGGGGTTCTCTTCTTCGATTCCGAATCGCTTCTTGGCGGCTTGAAGGGGCGAGAGCTTCATTTCTGACTCCGATCGGTGGGGATTCCCACCACGTCTTCCGGGTGGGACGAGCCCACCGTCTTCGGGTGGGAGGTTCCCACCGTGATCTGCGATGCCGGCGAGGTGCTCTTCGGCGTCGACTCGCGGGGCGCGCGGTCTAGCAGGGGGTCCGCGGGGGCGCAACGACGCGGCTCGCGCCGGTGGCCGCGGTGAGGGGCGCTTGGAGGGCCGCTCCCGCCCGCTGGACGCCATTGTGAGCCCCGCGCGCTCCGTGCATCATCCGACGGCCGGCGCGAACAAACCCGCGGACCGGTTGTCGAAGCTGCTCGTGACGACCTTGGAACGCGACGACGTCTTGCTCTCCCGCCCCGCGGCGGGCGTCGATCCGGAGCTGCTGGCGCTCCCCGCGCCCGCGCGGGGTCGACGGCTCGCGACGCTGACCTTGATGGCCGCGTGTGCCGCCGCGGCCCTCGCGATGCTCGCGTCGCTCCGGGCGGACGTCGCGTATTTCTTCGCGGACGACCGCGCGCAGGCGGTCGGAGAAGCCGTCGACCTCGATCCGCGCGCCCTCTCCCCCAACACGTACGTGACGCTCGAAGGCACCCCCATGGCCTCCACCCGCGTGACCTACGAGCGGGTGCTCGGCGACCGTTTCGCGGTGTTTCCCCTCGCCGGTCAGCGGCGGGTGCTCGTGCAGGTGCCAGCGGACGACGGCTTCGAGAACCGGGCCTCCGCACGTCGCGAGTTCTCGGGGCGCCTCGTGACCGTCGGGCAGCTCGGCTCGCGCTTCGGTGCGGTCGAGCGGACCCTCGAGCGGATGGACGTCCCCGTCTCGAGCGAGACCTACGTGCTCCTCGCCGACGAGCCGCCCGGCAGCTACGTGTGGGCGCTGCTCCTCGCCGCGCTCTGTGCGCTCGTCGTGCTGCTCGACGTGTTCTTGCTGCTCCGCTGGTTCCGCCCGATTCGTCTCGAGAGCGCGTAAGCACTTCGATGAGCAGATCGCGAAGCACCGGCGCTCGGCCACTCCCCTGTGCCGAGCGAGGCCACTCCCCCCGTGCCGAGCGAGACGAGCAGCCTGCGCCCAATCCCACGAAAAAGCCCCGACCTCGGCCGGGGCTCATGCGTTTCGTGACCGTCTGCGCTCGAGCTCAGGTCAGGCCCTTGCGCGCCTTGAGCTGAGACATCACGCGCTCGTACTCGATCTCGAACGCCGCGGTCCCCTCCTGCAGGTTGCGGATCTTCGAGCGGACCTCGCGGTCGAGCTCCGTCGTGTTCGACGTGTGGTTGCGGAGCACCGTCGTGATCTTCTTGCGCAGGTCGGCGTCCTCCGAGAAGACCTCGGCGACGTTGTTGCTGTGGAAGAGCATCGTGAGGAGCTGCGAGACCAGGTACGGGAGCTGCTCGTCGGGCTCGGGGAAGCCCATGTCCTTCGAGACCTGGGACTTGATCTTGCCGAGCATCGAGTAGCTCAGGCCCGCGCGCTCCATCTGGTTCTTCGCTTCGTCGGTGACCTGGCGTTCGCGTCGAACGAACTCCTTGAGGACCGACTCGAAGTCCTGTCGCACCTCGTCCGCGCTCTCGACCTCGATGTCACCGTCGGCGGTGAGGACGCGAAGGAGATCTTCCGCGATGACGGGGACTTTTCCGCTGTAGAGGCGCATGCGCGGCGGGCTTAGAACGGATCTCCGAGCCACGCAAGGACGGCGACTGCGTGGCCTCGCAGTCGCCGTCGTCGCTCGCCATCGCTCGCCGTCACTCCGCGGCTTCTTCGGTGAGGCGGCCGCGCATGCGGGTCATCAATCCGTCCCAGCCCTCGCGGCGAAGGATGCGCTCGAACTGGTTGCGGTAGTTGTCGACCATCGACATGCCGTCGTCGACCGTGATGTCGACGATGCGCCACGCGCCGTCGCGCTGCACGACCAGGTAGTCGATGGAGACCGCGGGCGCGCGGCGGTTCTGGCGGTTGCGCGCTTCGGTCTGCACGAGCACGTCGGACCCGCGGGCCTCGGCCGTCTCGTAGCGCACCTCGTAGCGCAGCGTGCGCTGGAGGTTCGATCGGTAGCTGCGCTCGACGAGCTGCTTGAGGATGCCGACGAACTCGGCGCGCTCGGCGGGGCTGCGCTCGTCCCAATGACGCGCGAGCGCACGACGCGAGAGCTCCTCGTAGTCGAGCAGCTCACCGAGCATCCGCGTGAGCTCGGTGTCGCGGCTCGTGCTCGCGGGGCGCTCCATCAGGCGCATCACGGTCGTGTTGCGGTCCTGGAGGAAACGCTGCGCCTCGGTGGGGGCTTGCGCGCTCGCGGTCGCACCGACGGCGAGGGACACGAGCGAGAAGGCGAAGACGAGGATCGAGATCGAGCGTCGCATCGGGGGCTCCGTGGGTTAACCAAACGTCGGAGATGGCGCGGGAACGTTTCGAGTCGGCGGCTGGGGAAGCCGTCGAGCGCAGAGTGGACGCCCGAGGGCGTGGATGCATTCAGGGAGCTCGCCCGTCGGGCGATCGGGTCGCGTCGGGCGATCAGGTCGCGTCGGGCGATCAGGTCGCGTCCCACTCGGATGCCAACCAGAGACTCACTCGCAAGGCGCTTCCCAGCCGTCCATCGGCGCGACCGCTCCGCCGGTCACGCGCGAGAGCTCGGCTGCTCCCTCGTTCACGTCGTAGATCGCCTGCAAGTGCGAGAAGCGCGCTTCGAAGTAGGCACGCAGCGCCCCCATGCGTCTTCGCGTCGCATCGCGTCGCGCAGCGCTTCGCGCGCGACGTCGACCTCGATCTGCATCCCGAGGCGTGCCTCGTCGCGACGCGCCTCGGTCTCTTCCAGCTGCGCGCGCGCACGACGGACGCGGTACGTGTTGCCGACGAAGTCGAGGCTCCATCGCATCAGCAGGCCTGCGCCGAGGCTCGGGCGGTTCGCCGGGTCGGGCACGAAGGGGTTCTCTTGGTTCGTGATGCCGGGGCCCCACGAGATGCCGGCGGTGAAGCCGAGCCCGATGTCGGGCGCGTGGCCGCCGCGCTGGATGTCCACCGCTGCGCGACGCGCTTCGATCGCCGCTTCCAGCATGCCGATCTCGGGGCGCGCGTCGGGCCGGGTGTCTTCGAGGGCTTCGTCGGTGAGCGTGACCGGAGCGCTCGGACAGTCGGGGACTCGAAGCTCCGTCTCGCCCGTCAACGCGACGAGCGCGGCGCGCGAGCTCTCTTCGAGGCGCCGTGCTTGCGAGGCGCGCGCGTCGACCTCCGCGAGCGCGGCCCGAAGCCGATAACGATCCATCGGGTTCACGTCGGGATCGCCCTCCGCGATCAGCTCGTCGAGCTTGCGCACCGCGCGATCGAGCTGGCCTCGGCCCTCGCGGATCATCTGCCGCGTGTCGAGCGCGAGCTGGAGCGCGAAGTACGCGCGACGTACGTCGTAGCGGAGCCGCGCGAGCGAGCGCTCGTGCTCGAGCTCGGCCGCCCGCACGCCCGCGCGGCCGGCGCGCCACGCGTTGCGCAGCTTGCCGAAGGTGTAGAGGGGGATCGCGCCCCGCACGCCGACCTCCACGACGGGCGCCCAGCCGTTGTCGATCGGGAGCTGATCTTGGTTGGAGAAGATCGGTGTCCCCTCGGCGCGGGGCGCGACGGTGAGACCGGCCTGCGCTTCGAGCTGGAAGAACGGCGAGAAGCGCGCTTCGTCGAGCCGAGCCCGAGCCGCCACGAGCGCGGCGTCGTTGGCGCGGAGGGCGGGAAAGCGCTCTTCGGCACGCACGAGCAGCGCGGCGAGGTCGAGCGGCGGCGCTTCGTTGGCTTCTCGGGCCGTGCCGGACGTCGTCTCGGGGCTCGCGCTGGGCGCCGTGGTGGTCTCTCGAGCCGCGACGGTCGTCGCTGCGGTCTCTTGGGCCACGACGATCGTCGCCGCGGCGAGCACGAGCAGGAGCGCGAGCAAGGTCCCCTTCACGGTCGGTGGTCTACGGGGATTCGCGGTGGGCGCAAGCGATCGACCGGTGCCGAGCAGGGCGCGCCCAAACGAAGACGCCGCATCCCGGAGGACGCGGCGTCGTTCACGCGGGAGCTGCTAGGGCTCACTGCATCGAGGTCATCGAGGTCGACATGCTCGTCGACATCGAGGTCGACATGCTCGTCGACATCGAGGTCATGCCGCCCTCGTCGTCCCCACCGGCGCCACCGCGGTTCTCGGTGTTGTAGGTCTGGATGACCGCGTCCGTGAGGTCGAGGTTCGACGGCACCCACACCACGCCGCCCTCGTTGCGCTCCACGATCATCGTGTAGCCCTCGGACTGGCCCATGCGGCGGAGGATCTCCGTCATGCGCTCGAGGATGACCTTCGTGAGCTGCGCTTCCTTCTCCGCGAGCTCGCGCTGGTACTCCACGTACACCGACTGAAGCTCGATGAAGGCCTTCTGGTACTCCTCCATCCGCGCCTCGAGGGCCTCTCGAGACAGCACCTTCTGCTGCTTCTCGATGTCCTCCTTCATCTTCTTCAGCTTCTCTTGCGCCTCGTCGAGCGAACGCTGACGACGCTCGAAGAGCCGCTTGAGTCGGTTCTTCGCGGCGCGGCCGTCGTTGGTCTCGTTGAGCGCGCGCTGGAGGTCGACCACCGCGATCTTCGTCTGCGCGTAGAGGTCGGGCGCGATGCTCGAGACGACCAACGCGAAGAGGAGGGTGATGGCGTGACGCTTCAGGCTCATGGAGCTCCTTATGGGCCGGGCGCTGTAGCCCCCGGGGCGAACGAAATCAAGCGTGCGGATGGAATGGGACGAGCGGTCGCCAGAGCATCTTCCGCTCCCAGCTCCGGCGATCGATCGGGATGCCCCACTCGAAGCGGAGGGGGCCGAGGGGAGAGAACCAGCGGAAGCCGAATCCCCACGACTGACGGATGCCGCGCGGGTCGAAGCCGCAAGTGTCGGTGGAGCTGTCGCCGCCGCTGATGTTCGGCGCGCCACAGAGGCGACGCTCCGTGTTCCACACGTTGCCGCCGTCGGTGAAGACGACCGCGCGGATCCCGACCTCGGGGAGGATCGGGACTTCGAGCTCCGCCTGGTAGAAGAGCTGCAAGTTTCCGCCGATCGCGACGCCCCCCGCTTGACCCCCGCCCGGACGAGGTACCGGCGAGCCAGGATCGTAGGCGCGACCGATCGCCGCGCGCGGCCCGAGGCTGAAGAAGGGGAAGCCGCGGACGTTGAAGATGCCGCCGAGGTAGAAGCGTTCGTAGATCGGCACGCCGAG
>JALOQC010000197.1 GCA_025453555.1 Myxococcota bacterium
CATGGCTTCCTTCGCGATCTCGAAGCCCGCTCCACCCGGATCGTCCAGGGTCTTGCCCTTGCGGCCCACACGCATGCGGTGCGCCTTCGGACGGCTGGGATACTCGGCCGCGCGCGTCTCGATGGTGACGAGCGTGGAGTGCGTGCGCGCGGGCTGAACCGCGTTGCAGATCTGGCAGCGATACATGAGTCGGTGTCGTTTCTCGGAAGGTGGGGCCGGGGTGTAGCGGATCGGGGGCGCGCTGGCAAAGGGATCCGCGGAGGGTGGGTTCGCGGCGGGCGCCTCGTGGTCTCCGACGCCGACGTCCGCCGCGAAATGCGGGAGCGAGGGACCGACGTGCGCGCCGGAGGGTGCGCACGATGCGCGCGCGAGTGCGGGACCGCGAGCCGCTCCGACCGCGGTCCCACGCGAACGGGATTGACCTGCGCCCTCGGCTCGCCGAACGTCCGCGCATGCTTCGTACGTCGCTCGCCCTCGCCGTCTGTCTCGTGCTCTCCGGCACTGCGCTCACCAACCGCGCGCTCGCCCAGAACCAGCCCTTCGGCCAGGAGGATCTGGATCTGCGCAACCCGAACCACGAGGAAGCGGAGGACGCGATGCGCCTCTCGGCGTACTTCCCGCTGCACGGCGGCGGCGAGATGCGCGTCGATTACGACGGCCCCGGCAACCCCCGCGCGGGCCTCGGCACCGCGGTCGGCCTCGGGGTGCGCTTCGAGATCCCGCTCTTCAAGTACATGGCCATCGGCGCGCTCTGGGAGCTCCTGAGCTTCGACGTGAGCGGCTTCCGCGACACGGTCGGCATGGACTTCGACGTGATCCTGAAGGGCCGCTACGTCTTCGGCCTCACCACGCGCCTCGACCTCGAAGCGTACGGTTTCGTGCCGATCGGTCTGAGCTGGATGCGCCCGGGTGATGGAGCGGCTTCTTCGGTGGATCCTGGCGTCGGCTTCAACACCGGTTTTCAGGGCGGCGCGACCGCGATCATCGACGGAAGATTCGGTGTCTTCATGGACCTCGGCGTGCGGATTCGTCGCATCTACGCGGACGTGAACAGCACGGGCGCCGGGGTCGTGCTGCGGAGCGCCCAACTCGTGTGGAGCCTCGGCGGCGTGTTGTTGTTCTGAGCGACGGAGCGAAGTCGTCGACGTGATCGTACGTGATCGTCGACGTGGTAGTGGTCGTGAACGGCGACGTGAACGGCGACGACTGTCCGAACCGAAGCAGAGCAGTCACCGAAGCAGCGAGAGAGCGAGCCGGCTCTTTCACTCGCTCGCGAGCTTCACTTCGACCATCAGGTCGAGCGCGATCGTTTCGAGCTCGTCGCGCAGCGAATCGAGCGAGACCTCCGCCGGCACCGCGATCAGCGCGTTGGCGCGAAAGAGCGCTCCACCCGACCAGGGCGCGCCGGTGCGGGAGGTCTCGAGCCGCAGCACGTTCACCCCACGCGCGGCGAGGATGCCCGCGATCTGCCGCACGATCCCCGGTCGATCGCTGCCGACCACTTCGAGCTGCACGCCGGGCGGAGCTTCTTCGTCGATGCCTTCGTCGACGATCACCCGCAGGCCCGGCAACGTGTCGATGGCCGTGCGCAGCGGCGCGACCTTCGCTTCGTCGATCTCGACCCGCAGGATCCCGGCAAACTGACCGGCGAGGCGGCTCATCGAGCTCTCGAGCCAATTGCCGCCCGCTTCGTTCACGGTGCGGCTGAGGAGGTCGACGATGCCCGGCCGGTCGGGGCCGATCACGGTGAGGACGAGGGAGCGCGTCATGGCGTCGGAACGTAACAGCCGCGGCGTCGATCCGATCGCGCGATCTGTGGGCGCTCACGAGTCGCGGCTCGGGCTTTTCGTCGTTCGAGCCGCTCGCAGGACCCACTCGGCGAAGGCGTGCAGAGGGTGAGCGTCGTCATCCGCGAAGCGACGGACAGGCGAACGATCGTCACCCCGAGGGCCTCGATCGTCTACCCTTCGCGCATGCGGCTTCGGGATTGGCTTGCGGTGGTGCTGGGGTGCGTCCTTTTCACGGGTTGCGGTGACGACGACACGCCCCCGGTCGAGGATGGTGGAACCGAGGATTCGGGCACGGAGATCGATGCGGAGGTGCCGCTCGAGTCCTGCGCGCCGACCAACTTCGCGTGGCAGCGCGCGCGGGTCGACACCACGCCCGGCGTGCAGCGTCGGCTCGATCTCTTCGTGCAGCGCGAGGCCTGCGAGGACCTCCCGATCACGTTCACGTCCTCGAGCGCTGGCGTGATCGCGCTTCCGGATCCCCTGACGATCGCGGAGGGCAAGAACCTCGTGAACGTCGTCATCGAGCCCGAAGCGGTGGGCACCACGACGCTCACCGCGACCCTCGTCTACCGCGAGGGCACCGACCAAGAAGCCACGCTGACCGCTACCGTCGAGGTCGTCGTCAGCGACACCACCGTGCCCGCGTGCAGCGGCACGGCGAGCGGTAACGTCGCCCCCGGCACCGAGCTCCGCCTCGGGGGCACCCCCGTCGGCGTCACCATCCCCGCCGCCGCCGCCACCAACGTGCTGCTGCCGGTCGAAGCCTTCGACGGCACGATCGCGTGCGGCGCCGATCAGGTCCCGGAGGGCTTCGTCGCGCTCGGGCCCGCGATCACCTTCGGACCGACCTACCATCGCTTCGGCCGCGACGTGCCGATGACGGTGCCGGTGAAGATCGCGTTGCTCCCGGAGCGCGCGAGCATCGGGCAGATCTTCTTCAGCTACACCGGCCCCGGCGTGAGCGCGCCGCGCGTGGTGCCGGTCGCGTCGCCCGACTTCCGCTCGCAGCCCGGCTACGTGACGTTCCAAGCGCCGCGCCTCGGCACCTACCAAGCCGTCACGGCCGCCACGCCGCCCGCTGCGCGCGAGCGCGAGTTCGCCTACCGCGGCATCACCGGCTTCTCGATGGGCTCGGGCGGCGCCGCGCTCGTCGGCACGCACAACCAAGAGCGCTTCGACTTCGTCGCGCCGCTCGGCGGACCCGTCGATTGGATCCACCTGCTCAACTACATCCGCACCTACCACCTCGGCGGGTTCTGCACCGAAGCGCAGCGGCTCGCGGATCCGGAAGGCTGCGCGGGACCGGCGCTCACGTCGCGCACACCGGAGAGCAACCAGCTCTACCAGGTCCGCCAGAACTTCGAGAGCTGGTACTACGTCGACGAGTGGAACGGGCACGGCGGCTCGTTCGATCGCCGCGAGTACATCCGCATCTTCCGCGACCTCGCGATGATGTACGGCAACCCGAACTCCACCGCGACGCTGCTGCCCACCGAGCCGAACGTGGTGCCGCCCGGCATCCCGGACTCCGAGCGCATGCGCAGCAACGCCGAGCGCTGCGCGACGCCTCACGTGATCCGTCCGGAGTGTGGCGACACCCCGAACTGCCAAGAGGGCCGCTACTTCGACGACGAGTACAACCCGGCCGGCGATCATCCGGTGATCACGTTCTGCGACGGCGCCGAGATCCCCGCCGACAACGGCCGCGGTCGCGACCTCGGCGTGTGGAACCCCGAGGGCACGAACGACGCGCCGATCGAGGTCGCGCTCGCGGTCGACGTGAACGACAACGGCCGCCGCGATCCGGGCGAGCCGGTGGTTCGCGCGGGCCGCGAGCCCTACGAGGATTGTGGCCTCGATCAGCTCTGCAACCCCGACGAAACGGGCTACGACGCGATCACGAACCCCGACCCCGCAGGCGACGACTACGACTTCCAGTACAACCCGACCGGCACCGAGGGGAACTGGCTGCGCGACTACGTGGGCGCGCCGAGCGGCGAGTGCACGAGCCCGTCGCCCAACGTGGCGGCCGGCATGGGCGAGCGCTTCGACGACGTGGGGCTCGACGGAGTCGACGGCACCGCGCAGCTCGAGGACGGAGGCTACGACCACGGCGAAGGCGACGGCTGCTGGACGCTCGCGCGTGGCATGCAGCACATGCTCGACAACAACCCGCGCGGTTTCGTGCTCTCGGAGTCCGAGGAGACGATCCGCGATCTCGACTTCTTCGGCGACGGTGGCATCCGCGATCTCTTCAACTTCGCCACCAACCAAGATCACCTCGCCGGCGCGTTCGCGGCGCGAGGTCTGCCGATCAACCTCTACAACGGCCACGCCTCGCTCGCGTTCTCCGGACAGAGCCTCGATGCCGATTTCCGCGTGGCGGCCGTCGACTGGTCGGAGATCGGAAAGTACGTGCAGGTGCGCTACGGCCAGCTCGACCCCACGGCCGGCGCGCTCGCGCAAGGCGACGGTCAGCACGTCGGCACGTCGACGCAGATCGTGAACCGACTGCTCGCCGCGCTCGCGTGGATGGACGCGCGCTGGCCGGATGGCGATCGCGATCGTGTGCTCGGTCGCGACATGCTCTGTGAGGAAGTCGGTCCGAACTGCCCGCACATCAACTCGATCGACATCGAGTTCACGTCGTCGCTCGGGCGCACCGGGCCCGCTGCCGTCGTGCTGCCTCCCGGCTACTTCCTCCCGGAGAACGCGGACAAGACCTACCCGGTCGTCTACCTGCTCCACGGCTACGGCCAAGACCCGCGCGATCTGCGCGACCTCGGCACGATCATGTGGGCGCTCATGACCACGCCGAGCGTGCCCGCGCATCGGCGCCTTCAGAAGATGATCTTCGTCTTCCCCGACGGTCGCTGCCGCAACGGCGAGTGCGTGAAGGGCACGTTCTACGCGGACGCCCCGCCCGGCACCCCGGACGGCGCGCAGATGGAGACCTTCCTCCTCGATCTGATGGACTACGTGGAGGAGAACTACCGCACGCGCGCGCCGGAGCGACACACGGTCTTCGACTGAGCGTCGCCTCGTGGCCGTCGACTCGGTCGACTCGTGATCGTGATCGTGGTCGTGGTCGTGATCGGCGACGTGAACGCGCAGTCGTGACGCGCGCGTGAACGTCTTCGATGGCGTCCACGTCCACGTCCACGTCCTCCGCCGTCGACCGCACCTCGCGCGAAGTCGGGAGTTTGCCTGGCGATCCCGTTCGCGCGTGCGTGCCAGGCTGACTCCGCGATGCCCGCCGATTGGCGTTCCGTTCCGACCTCTCCCGTTCCGGCCACGAGCGCGCGCGCCGCGATCGAGTCCGTGTCGCGCGCTCCGTTCGCGCGACACGACGAGCCTCCTTCGGCCGCGACCTTCGTGCTCGAGGACGGCGCGGTAGTGCCGGCGGCGGACGACCTGCACCGCTGGCTCCTCGCGCTCGGGGAGCCGCCCTTCGAGACCGCGCTCGTGGTCGGCGACGGCTCCGGCTACGTCGCGGCGGTGCTCGCGGTGCTCGCGTGGCGCGTGGTGTCGATCGAGCGCAGCCACGAGCGCGTGGAAGGCGCGCGACGTCGGCTCGCGCTCGCGCGCGCGAGCGACAACGTCGAGCTCCGACACGGCGACGGCACCGCGGGCGTGCGCGACGCGGCGCCCTTCGACGTGATCCTGTTTCTGCCGAGCGCGCACACCGTGCCGCCTGCGCTGCTCGAGCAGCTCACGATCGGCGGTCGCTTCGTCGCGCCCGATCCACGGCCGGGCCGCATGCTGCGGGTGATCCGTCGCCCGGACGGCTTCGCGCGCGAAGAGATCACGAGCGATCTCCCGCCCGCGCGGCTCGGCGATCTGCTGGTCGCGGAGACGGGCGTGCACCGCGCGCAGATCGAGCACGCGGCGCGCGAGGCGCGGCGCACCCAGCGACGGATCGGCGAGGTGGTGCTCGAAGAGACGTCGCTGAGCGAGAACGACGTCTACCGCGCGCTCGCGCACCAGCGCGCGTTGCCCTTCGGCGACGTCGACGGGTTGCTCGCGCGCGTCGATCTGAGCGTGGTGCGCGCGGTGCCACGCGCGTTCTTGCTGCACAACCACGTGATCCCGATCGCGCGCGAGGACGACGCGCTGCTCGTCGCGACGACCGAGCCCGACGGCTCCGCGGCCGATCTCGCCAAGGCGCTCTCCGCGCGCGCGCTGCATCTGCACCTCGTGACGCCGACCGACTACCGGCGGCTCTGGTCGGGCGTCGATCGTCTGGAGACCATGCGCGACACCCCACGCAGCGGGATCCACGCTGCGCCGATCGAGGCGCGCGACGATCTGCTGAAGGACGGCCACGGCGAGCTCGACGCGCGTTTCCTCGGGCTCTTCGAGGCGCTCTTGCTCGACGCGATCGGCGAGCGCGCGAGCGACATCCACCTCGAACAATACGGCGAGCAGGTGCGCGTGCGGCTGCGCGTCGACGGCGAGCTCCGCGACGTGCCGCGCTACGCGATGACGCCTGACGCCGGCCGAGCTGCGCGGCGTGATCAACGTCATCAAGGTCTCCTCGGAGCTCGACATCGCCGAGCGCCGACTCCCGCAGGGCGGACGCATGCGACGTCGCGCGGGTGGGCGCGCGTTCGATCTGCGCGTGCAGACGCAGCCCGCGCTGCACGGCGAGCACACGGTGATCCGTCTGCTGCCGCAGGACACGCGGCTGCTCACGATCGAGGATCTCGGCTTCGACGCGGAGCTCGCCGCGAGCTACCGCCGTCTGCTCGATCATCCGTCGGGGCTCGTGCTCGTCGTGGGCCCGACCGGCTCCGGCAAGTCGACCACGCTCTACGCGGGCTTGCAGATCCTCGCGCGCGACGCGACCCGCAAGGTGCTCACGGTCGAAGACCCCATCGAGTACAGCATCGACGGCGTGCAGCAGTCGCAGGTGAAGCCGGAGATCGGCTTCTCGTTCGCGGACGCGATGCGCTCCTTCGTGCGACAGGATCCGGACGTGATCCTGGTCGGCGAGATCCGCGACGGAGAGACCGCGCTCGAAGCGATGCGCGCCTCGCAGACCGGGCACCTCGTGTTCTCGACCCTGCACTGCAACGACGCGGTCGACGCGGTGCAGCGCCTGCTCGATCTCGGAATGCACCCGAACACCGTGGCGAGCGAGCTGCTCGCGGTGCTCGCGCAGCGGCTCGCGCGGCGGGTGTGCGACGGCTGCCGAGTGCTGGCGACGCCCGATCCGGAGCTGCTCGCGGAGCTCTGGCCGAAGGGCGACGCGCCGGCGGACTTCCGATGCTTCGTCGGCGAAGGCTGCGCGCGCTGCGGCGGCCACGGCACGTACGGGCGCATCGCGGTGGTCGAGTACCTGCCGACCGGCCCCGAGGTGCGCCGCGGCATCGCGCACCGCATGCCGATCGACGAGCTCCGCGAGCTCGCGCTGCGCTCGGGGCTCCGTACCTTGCGCGACACCGCGCTCGCGCTCGTGCGCTCGGGCGCGATCCCCCTGCGCGAGCTGCGCGACATGCTCTCGGTCGAGCGAATGGGCGGGTAGCAGCGAACCAGAAGCTCGCGACCGGGTGCAGAGAGGCGCCCGTCGGCCCGTGACGAAGGAGCAACGCCGCGGGGCGGGGACGGATCTGCCGCGAGGAGCGGTACTCAGCGCGAGAAGGGCATCTGCATCTGCAGGCTGCCCCCGGGCGGGGGTGGGAGCTGCCACGAGCCGACCTGGCTGCGCAGGCAGTTGCCGAGCACCTCGTCGCCCGTGGTGTTCCGCGCGACGCTCGTGTCGCTCACGTTTCCGTCCGCGCCGATCGTCATGTTGACGACCACGGTGCCGCTCACGCTCGGGTTGTTGCGCGTCGCGCGATCGAAGCAGGTCTGCGCGCGCGCGGCGTAGTAGCGCTGCACCACGAAGCGCACGCGGCTGCCGTAGAGCTCGAGCTCCAGGTCGCGCTCCTCCGGCAGATCGCCGCCGAGGTTCGGGATCGTGCCCGTCGAGCCGCTCGTCGAGCCGTCCATCGAGCTCGTGTCCGTCGACGTGTCCATCGAGGTGCTCGTGTCCATCGAAGTCGAGGGCTCCGTCGTGCCCATCGTGCTCGTGTCCGTGCCCGTCATCGAGGTCGTCCCCGTCGTCGCGGTCGTGTCGGTGCCCGTCATCGTCGTCCCGGTGGTCGTGCCGGACGTGCCGGTCGACCCCGTCATCGCGGTGCTCGTGCTGCCGGTCATCGACGTCGTGTCGGTCATCGCGCTCGTGCCGGACGTCGCGCTCGTCATCGCGCTCGACATCGCGCTCGTCATCGCGCTGCCCGACGCGTCCGAGGGCTCGACCGGCTCCACCGGTGTCGTCGGCGCCTCGCCCGGCGGAAGCGGCGTCCCGATCACGAACGGATCTTCCGGCTGCGCGTGACCCGCCTCCGCGACGACCTCGGGCTCACCCCGCAAGAGCCAGCTCCCCAGCGCGCCGAGCCCGACGAGCAGCAGCGCCACGAGCGCGATCCCCGCCCAGACCTTCTTCGTGCTGCGCACGCCGATCGTGTCGAGCGAGACGCTCATCATCGACGGGCCGCCGCCCGAGCCGCTCGTCTGCTGCTGCTCCCACACGTTCACGGAAGCGGGCGCGGAGGGCGGAGGTGCGCTCGCGGCGCTCGGGCCCCCGATCCCCACCGCGGTCGCGCTCGGTCCGCTCGGTGCTCCAGGCGCGGGCGCGGGTCCCCCCGCGTCGCCTGGACGCGCGATGCGACCACCGCATTGGTTGCAGAATTTCGCGTCGTCGGAGTTCGAGGCGCCGCAGGACTGGCAGTACATGGGTCGGCAGCATACCCGCCCACACCCGGACGTCCCGGCCTTCGTGCCTTCGCATCACGTGCGCTGGGGTCCGCAGACCCCGGCTTCTCCAGTGGAGACTCCCGACACGGGCACGTTCCGCTCGCGCGTGCTCGTGAGCCGACCGTCAGCGAGCACACTTTTCTTCGCGCGCCTCGGTGATTTTTCCGATCCGCTGCTGGTAGAGTGAGCCCTCGATGACGCGGCGCGCTCGCAGCCCGGATCAGTACGCGAAGGGCCAAGAGCTCGGGAAGTACCGCATCGTTCGCTTGCTCGGCACGGGCGGCTTCGCGCGCGTCTACCACGCGCAAGACACCGTCGAAGGTCGCGACGTCGCGCTGAAGGTGCCGCACGAGCACCTGATGAAAGACGGATTGAAAGAGGTGCTGCGCGAGGTGCGCATCATGGGGAAGCTCGAGCACCCCGGCATCCTCCAGCTCCGCAACGCGATGTTCGTCGGCAACCGCCTCGTGATGGCGTACCCGCTCGGCGAGCGCTCGCTCGCGCTGCGTCTGCGTCATCGCCTCTCCACGCGCACCGCGTTCGAGCTGATGCACCAAGTGCTCGACGCGGTCTCGTACGCCCACGCGCGGCGCGTGATCCACTGCGACATCAATCCCGACAACGTGATCTTGTTCCCGGGGCCACAGGCGAAGCTCATCGACTTCGGCATCGCGCGCATCGCGCAGCGCACGCAGGTGGTCGGCAGCGGCTCGGGCACCGTCGGCTACGTCGCGCCCGAACAAGCGCTCGGTCTTCCGTCCTTCCGCAGCGACGTGTTCAGCCTCGGGCTCCTGCTCTGGCGCATGCTCGCCGGTGAGCTCCCGCGTTGGCCCTACGAGTGGCCCTTCCCCGGCCACGAGCGCGTGCGGCGCAAGGTGCACCCGGAGGTGATCGCGATCCTGCGCAAGGCGGTCTCGGTCGATCAGCGCAAGCGTCCCCGCGACGCGACCCGCTTGAAGGCCGACCTCGAAGCCCTCGGCGACGACGCGATCCGCTGAAGGAGCTCATCGGCTCCGCGCTTTCGCGCGGCCCGATAGTTTCGCTCTTTGCTGGTCGGCTTCGCCGACTTCTGGGGAGTGATCTCCCCAAGCAGCCCGGCGACGTGCTGCGTTCGATGATGCGTGGACTGGGTGCGTCGGCTCGCGCGTCCGCGAACCGAGGCGATGCCGAAGCATCGTCGAGCGTGAGGGGATGGCGCGAGACGGCGTATCCAGGCCGCGCAGCACGGACGCGAGCGCGTCGTCGGGCTGCGGGCCCCCTCCCTCCTCGGAGGCCTCGCTTCGCTTCGCTGCGCTTTGGTCGGTCTCCCTCGGGCCTTCGGCGACGAGGGGGCTTCGCCCCCTTCGAACCCCTCGTTCCGACTGGATCTGTGGGGCGAACGACGGTAGGAGCGGGCGATGACGTCGCCGAAGGTCGTGGTCGTGATGCCGGGCTTGAACGTCGCGCGCACGCTGGAGCGCACGGTGCGTGCGATCCCTGCGGGCGCCGCGGACACCATCGTGCTCGTGGACGACGGCAGCACCGACGACACCGTCGAGGTCGCGCGAAAGCTCGGCATCGCGTGTGTCTCGCACGCGAAGAACCTCGGCTACGGCGCTGCGCAGAAGACCGGTTACCGCGAGGCGCTCGTGCTCGGCGCGGACGTCGCGGTGATGGTGCACCCCGACTTCCAGTACAAGCCCGAGCTCGTGCCTGCGATCGCCGCGATGGTCACGCACGGCGGCTACGACGTCGTGCTCGCCTCGCGCGTGCTGGTGGGCGGCGCGCTCGCGGGCGGCATGCCGCGCTGGAAGTACGTGGCCAACCGCGTGCTCACCGCGGTGGAGAACGCCGCGATGGGCGCGCACCTCTCGGAGTTTCACACCGGCTACCGCGCGTACTCGCGCCGCGCGCTTCAGGTGCTGCCGCTGGCGGGCAACCGCAACGACTACGTCTTCGACAGCGAGATCCTCGCGCAGGCGATCGAGCTCGGGCTCCCGATCGGCGAGATCAGTTGCCCCGCGCACTACTTCGACGAGATGCAGACGATCACCTTCGGGCCGGGCATCAAGTACGGGCTCGGCGTGCTCGGCGTCGCCGCGCGCGTGACGGCGCATCACCTCGGCAAGAAGGATCGCTTGCTCGATCCGAGCGCGCCGAAGCTCGACGCGTGGACGCACGGCTCGTGGAGCGTGCCGCCGCGCGCAGGTGCGTGAACCATCCGATCAGAAGAAGAAGCTGGTGGCCGATTTCGCAAGCCGCCCTACCGGACGGCGCGCAGCTCGCGAAGCGAGCGTAGGCTCGTGGGAGGGGCCCCATCGGGGCTTCATGCCCCGTGGGGGAGGGTCTGGCGACAGACCCTCGGGGAAGTTGAGACGAAAGAGAATTGAATGCTCGATCTTCGCGAAGAGAAACGGACGCGACGCAAGGTGTGGATGAGCGTGCTCGTCGCGATCCTCGCCGCGGTCGGTATCGGCCTCGTGGTCGGGCAGGCGTACCTCGCGTCGCAGTGGGAGAGCGAGCCGCCGCCGACCCGCGATCTGCGCAACGTCGACGGCGAGATCGGCGAGGGCTGCAAGCTCTTCGCGGAGAGCGCCGTCACGCCCGAGGTGGAGGTGCTCGCCCGGCCGGAGCTCGGCGCGATGGTGCGCGGCACGATCGCGAACGGCACGGAGCTCGACGTGGTCAGCGTGCGGCGCGACTACGTGGAGGTGCGGCGCGAAGGCGAGGTCGTGTGGCTCGAGCGGCGGAACGTGCGGCAGGAGTGTCCGTGATCGACGGGCCGAACGAGGCACCGAAGGCTGCGAGCCCACGTACGCCGATGCGCGCGCCGACGCCGCGCGTCAACGACGACTTCCTCGCGCGCCAGCAGCGCCGCGAGCGCATGAAGGCGATCTGGAAGGTGATCTCCTTCGTGGTCTTCCTCGGGCTCGCGGGCTGGCGCCTCGTGGTGTGGGTGCGCGACTTCGGCGAAGCCCCGACCCAACACCGTCGTCGCTGATCGAGCCGCCAGGCCGAGCTCTCGTCGCGCTCCCGTCATCTTCGTCGATCACGTCGCCGTACGTCGCCGTTCACGATCACGATCACGACCACGTCGACGTCGCCGCCGACGACGAGTCGAGCACCGACACCTCTGATACGCGACCCGACGTCACTCGAGCGTCGCCGTCAGGAACGACCCATCGAATCGTGAGGACGAGGCCCGTCAGCGACGGAAGGGCTCGCCCTCGATCCGATGCGGCGTGTGGCCCTCGGGCGCGCAGCTCTCGACCACGAAGCGCAGCTCGCCCGTCACGGCCGTGCATCGTTCGCACGCGCACTGCGCGTCGCCGCGGGTCCCGAGCCATCGCGGCGGCAGGAGCTCGGCGCCCGGCACGAGCGACACACACTCCGGGATCGCCTGCTCGCAGCTCGCGCGCAGTCCGAGCTCGAGCGCGACGTCCTCCCAACCGTTCGACCCACGCTGCTCGAGCCGCACACGACCCTTCAAGCGTGCCACGGCGTCGCCCACGTTCCGCACGTGGAGCACGTCGTCCTGGAGCACGATCTCCAGACGAGGCGGAGGCGATGCGTCGCGCGGCGCCGACGATCCCGAGGACGAAGCCACCGCTTCCGAAGCCGTCCCAGGCGAAGTCGTGCTCCCCGAGGACTCGCCGCGCGTCGTGTCGGTCGAATCGTTCGCGACGGGAGCCCCACCGCATCCGCCCGAGCACGAGACCGAGCCCACGAGCGACGCACACAGCACCAGCACCCTCACGTCGGCGTGACCTCCGTGCTGCGCGCGGTGCGCACCCACTCCTGCTGGCGCGAGGCGGCCTGGAGCACCCTCGGGAGCACCTTCGCCTTCCACAGCAGGTAGCGCGGCACTCGCGCGAGCGCCTTCATCTCCGTGGCGCCCGCGCCCCCGACCTTCATCCCGATCGCGACGTGCGCAGCCACCACACCGAGGCTCGTCGCGGCGTAGAGCTGCGTGGGCACGAAGGGCACCGCGAGCGTGCCGCCGAGGAGCGCGACGTGGGTGCCGAGCGGCAGGAGCAAGAGCTCGAGCAGGGGCTCGATCAGCTCCGGGCGACCGGCGAGCACCTCGCGCACCAGAGGCGGCGCGTGCTCGCGCAGCATGCGCATGCGGCCACCCTCCCAGCGCGCGCGCTGGGTGTCCGCGCCCGGCTCGCCGACCGGGAAGTCCGCGCGCACGCAGGTCTCGTCCATGAACTCGACCTTGAAGCCGGCCCGCACGAGGTTCAGGTGGTGCTCGAGATCTTCGACCACCGAGCGCGCGGAGTACGGCACCATCTCGAGCGAGCGGCGGCTCAAGCCGAAGCCGTTGCCGAGGATGCCGACCGAGAGCCCGAGGCGTGAGCGACCGCGAGGACGCAGCACGCAGAAGGCCATGAACGCGAGGTTCATGAGGGCGGTGCGATCGGACGCATCCGCGTTCTTCACCAGGTAGCGTGCCTGCACCGCGTCGGCGCCCGCCGCGAACCAGGCCGCGCTCGCTTTGAGGAAGTTCGAGTCGACCTCGGTGTCGGCGTCGACGACGAGCACGGCGTCGAGATCCGGGAAACGCTCGAAGAGGGTGTCGAACGCGTACTCCAGCGCCCAGCCCTTGCCGCGCCGCTCGGTGTCGTGGCGCTCCAGCACGGTGGCTCCGGCCGCGCGCGCCGCACCGGCGGTCTGGTCGCGGCAGTTGTCGGCCACCACGAGGATCTCGACCGGAAAGCCCGGCGAATCACAGGTCCGGAGGCTGCGCACGCAGTCCGCGATGCCCGCTTCTTCGTCGTGCGCCGGCACCACCACCGCGAGCCGCTTCAGGGTGCGGACCGGAGGTCCGGGCTCACGCGCGGGCAAGGCTCCGGCCGCGCTGAGCATCGAGAGCTCGAGGGTACCGGGGAGCGTGGCGGCGGCGCCGCCGAGGCCGAGGAGAGCCGCGATCATGGGTCGATCCTTAGCAGGTTGTCCGGGCGGCTCGGAGTCGAATCCGGCGGTGCGGGAGAACGTCGAGCGTGAGCTTTGGCGTCGGCGTCGACGTGGTCGTGGTCGGCGACGTGAACGGCGGGGACGTCAGCGACGTGAACGGCGACGACGTGCCGCCCGCGACCCGGCCCGGGTCACGTTCACGCCCACGCCCACGCCCACGACGGAACGCGAAGAGCCCGCGCGCGGCGGGCTCTCCGGAGGCGAGAGATCCCTGGCTCAGGGGAAGATGCCGCGCTCTTCGTACGCGTTGCCGAGGTTCCGCAGCGCGAGGCAGTACGCCGCGACGCGCATCGAGACCTTCTTCTCCGACGCGAAGAACGCCACCTTGCGGTAGGTCTCCTTCATCGTCTTCTCGAGGCGGCGGTCGACCTCTTCGAGGTCCCAGGTCTCGCTGCGGAGGTTCTGGACCCACTCGTAGTAGCTGACGGTCACGCCGCCCGAGTTCGCGAGCACGTCCGGGAGGACCGCGATGCCCTTCTTCGCGAGGAGCGCTTCACCCTCGGGGCTGCACGGGCCGTTCGCGCCCTCGACCACGAGCTTCACCTGAAGCAGCTCGGCCTCCGGCGCGCGCAGCTGGTTCTCGAGCGCGGCGGGGATGAAGATGTCCGCCTTGGTCGCGAAGAACTCTTCGCGCGTGATGGGCTGGCCGCCCTCGTAGCCCGCGATGGAGCCGTTCTTCTTGACGTAGTCGCTCAGCTTGTGGGCATTGAAGCCCTCGACGGAGCGCATGTAGCCGGTGTGATCGCCGACCGCGATCGTGCTGACGCCGAGCTTGGAGAGGAGCAACGAGCTGAACGAACCGACGTTGCCGAAGCCCTGGACGATCGCTGTCTTGCCCTCGAGCTCGAAGCGGTTGTCCTTCGCCCACTCCGTCAGACAGTGGATCGCGCCCTGCGCGGTCGCCTTCTCGCGACCCGGGCTACCACCGCAATTGAGCGTCTTGCCGGTGACCACCGCGCGCTGCGCGTTCTTGTTCGTGTGATCGACCTGGTTCATGTACGTGTCCATGATCCAGACCATCATCTGCGCGTTCGAGCCGACGTCCGGCGCGGGGATGTCGTAGTTCGGGCCGATGTTGTTGCCGAGCGCGTGGGTGAAGCGACGCGTCACGCGCATCAGCTCGTCGCGGCTGAGCTTGTTGGTGTCGACCTTCACGCCGCCCTTCGCGCCGCCGAAGGGGATGCCCATCAATGCGCACTTCCACGTCATCATCGTGGCGAGCGCCTTGAGGTCGTCGAGGCTGACGCTGTGGTGGAAACGAAGGCCGCCCTTGTAGGGGCCCATCAAGTTGTTGTGCTGGATGCGGTAGCCCTTGAAGATCTTCAGCGACCCGTCATCCATCCGGACCGGGAAGTGCACGATGATCTCGTTCTTCGGCTGCGAGAGCATCTCTCGCACGTGCGCCGGGAGCCCGATGATTCCAGCCGCCTCGTCGAGGTAGCCCTGGATGACCTTGAAGAACTCGTAGTTGTCTTCCGACACGGATGCCTCCTGAGCGCTGCGGTCGTCCCGTTCGTCCTGATCCGGCTGTCCCGGAGCCTCCACGACCGGCGCGTCGCCGCGCCCCCGCTTCGACTTCCGTGCCTTCTTGTCTTCGTTCAGCTCCGACGTGCCCGCCATGGCCGTCGTGTCTCGCATCGCCCCACGAAACCGTCAACGACGCGCCGCGTCAGCCAAATGCATGGAATTAGGCCGTTTCGGGCGGCCCGGAGGGTCCGGCTCGCGCGCCCTCCGTGCCACCGAAGAACGTGAGGTGAGCAGGCCCTTCCGCCCCTCGGGCGTGAAGTGTGTGGAAAGTCGCGGCGTGAAACCTGCCGGAAACGCGCGGATGAGTCTGTGCTCGTTCTCCGCCCAGGTCGGCATGGCTCTGGGAGGCTCGCAGCCTGCTAGATACCCCCGATGCATACGCACTCGGTGGCGATCGCCGCCCTCGTGTTTCTTGCGTGTTCGCCGAGTCGTACACCAGAGGAGCTGTGCGCCGCGGTTGGACGGGTTCCTAACGCGGCTCGAACCGCGTGCGTCTGCCCGATGGGGGCCATCCCCGAGGATGGTGGCGTCGGTTGTGTGGTCACCGACGGAGGAGGCACTCCTTCTCCAGACTCGGGTCCAGGGTGCGATCCTCGAACGTTCTACCGGGACCGTGATGGAGACGGCTTCGGTTCACCGAGCGATCCCCTCGATGGATGCACTCCGCCGCCTGGCTACGTCGCCAACGATCGCGACTGCGATGACGCGTGTGAGCCGTGCACTCCATCCGGCATCGAGGTTTGCGACGGGGTACGCGACGAGGACTGTTCAGGAAGCGTCGACGAAGGCTGTGCGTGCGTCTCCGGGAACCGCCGCGCCTGTCCTGGTGGAAGCGACGTGGGCGAGTGTCGGGCGGGCGAGCAGGTATGTTCGGCTGGAATCTGGGGCACGTGCGCCTCAGCCGTCGCTCCGAGCGCGGAGCGCTGCAACGGCCTCGACGACGACTGCAACGGGGCGGTCGACGATGGGTTTGCGTCGAACGACTGCGCCAGGGCGACGGGAGTCGAGATAGCCGGGTGCGACTTCGGCACATGCGTCATTTCCCGATGCGCCGCATCGCTCGCTGATTGTGATGGCGATTTCGACAACGGCTGCGAGGTCACACTCGGAGTAAGGACTGCCTGTCGTTCGTGTGGAGACGTTTGCGGGTGGAGCGCGTGTGACTCTACGCAAGGCTGCAATCCAGCTGTGCAGGTAGTCGCGGGCGGAGCTCACACCTGTGCCGCAAGGCGCCGAGGAGTACCGGTGTGTTGGGGAAGAAACTCCGATGGCCAGGTCGGCGACTCGACCACATCGCCTCGAGGTGCTCCCGTTGCACTTGCCAGCACACTCGAGTTCGAGGCGATCACTCTCGGTTTTCAACACTCCTGTGCACTTCTGGCGGGAGGCTTCGTCGCTTGCTGGGGGCGCAACGTCGACGGGCAGCTTGGAGACGGTACCAACGATCGACGGGTTGTTCCGACTCAGATTGCTAGCTTTTCTGGGGTACGAAGTGTGGCTGCGGGAAGTCATCACACTTGCGCGGCGATGGTAGACGGCACGGTCCGATGCTGGGGCGCGAACGCATCAGGTCAGCTCGGAGACGGGACCGTCAATCCAAGAAATCGACCAGTCGGTGTTCCGATTACTTCTGTCGTGGATGTCGCATCTGGTGGCGTATTCAGCTGCGCGAGGACTTCAGATTTATCCGTGTGGTGCTGGGGAGATAACTCGCGGAGGCAACTCGGAGATGGCACGACGCAGCAGAGGCGATCCCCCGTTCGAGTGTCTGGTCTCGGAAATGTTCAAGTACTGCGCTCGGGCGGTGCCCACAGTTGTGTAGTTACGACGGACGGCGGCGTCGCATGCTGGGGTGCGAACATGCAGGGGCAGCTCGGCGCGGGCACGCGCGAAGAAGTCGTTGGAGTGATTCGGGTGGACGGCTTGACGAACATAACGGACGTGGCGCTGGGATCCGAGCATAGCTGCGCGCTGGATAGTGATGGATTCGCCTATTGTTGGGGGTCGAACTCCGTGGGGCAGTTGGGAATCGGTCGGGCCGACGAGCCGACGGAACCACAACGCATCGATACTGGTGGCACTCGATTTATAGGAATTGAAGCGGGTGCTCTGCACACGTGCGCAGTTGCGACCAATGGCGCTGTCTTTTGTTGGGGATTCAACGAGCATGGCCAGCTCGGCACGGGGCTGTCGGGTTCATTCTCCCCGATTGTGGTGGCTGAGCCCTGAGTGGTGGACGTCGACAACGACGACCACGCGGAGGTCGTGCTCATGTCGAACAACTATGCGTTCGGCTGCCTCGACGGATCGGCCTCGCGCACCGGCATCACGGTCTTCGGTCACCCGGAGAACCAGTGGGTGCGCACGCGCCGCATCTGGAATCAGCACACCTACCACGTGACGAACGTGGACGAGGACGGGCGCATCCCCGCGCGCGAGGCGAACAACTGGACCACGCCGGGGCTCAACAACTTCCGGCAGAACGTGCAGCCGGACGGCCTCTTCGACGCGCCCGATCTCGTGCTCGTCGATCTCACGGCGTCGACCGCGGGCTGTCCGAGCGAGCTGCGGCTCTCGGTGCGCGTGCTCAACGCGGGCCGCTCGGGCGCGCCGGCGGGTGTGCCGGTGACCTTCTACGACGTCACCACCGATCGCGTGCGCCTCGGTCGCGTGACCACGACGCGCGCGTTGCTCCCGGGCGAGAGCGAGCTCGTCACGCTGAGCCCGCCCTTCGCGGT
>JALOQC010000616.1 GCA_025453555.1 Myxococcota bacterium
ACGTGCAGATCGACGCCCTTGAGGATGAGCGTATCCCCGAACCCCTTGCGGATTCCGCTGAGCCCCAGCTCGGCCACGGCGCGGAAGGGTGCACCGGTGACGGGCTGGGAACAAGAGCGCAACGCACGAATGAGTTACGTTTTCGTAGCCCGCGGATTTCACTCGGATTTCGACCGTCACGTTGCTCGGCTGCGGGGGCTGGAGTACGAGCCGAGCGATGCGTCGCTGGCTCGCCGTGCCGTTTTGCGTGCTCCTGGGCGTGCTCGGGTGCGGGAACAACGGCCCCGGCCCCGCGGGCGATCCATGCCTCACCAGTGTCGAGTGCCAGACGGGTACGGTGTGCTTCCCGACCGCGCTCCGTGGCAACGAGTGCATGACCGTCTGCGATCCGACCACGACTCGCCTGTGCGAGGACGGCAGCGTGTGCATGCCGAACGTCGGCGAGGCCGTGTGCTACACGGGCGGCGAGCTCGCGCTCGGCTCCGTCTGCGTTTCGAACGACGGCTGCGCGCCCGGCGCGGTCTGCATCCGGCTCGAAGGCGCCGCAGAGGCGCAGTGTCGACGCGCCTGCGACCGACGCACCGCGGCCGGCTGCGCGCTCGGCGAGGTCTGCGCGCTCGTCGGCGAAGAGCCGGCAGGCTTCTGCGCGCCCGCACCGAGCGAATGAGCGGGCGGGATCGTCGACCGAAAACCACGACCCCACGATGAGCGCGGACCACCGTCCGCCGAACGAGGCTCGATGACCTTCCGAACTTCGATCCGCGTGCGCTTCGGCGACGAGGACCACGCACGCATCGCGTACTTCCCGCGCATCGTCCACTTCTTCCATTGCGCGTTCGAAGACTTCTTCGATCACCAGGGGCACCCGTATCGGAAGGTGCTCGACGAGGACGGCTTCGGCTGGCCCGCCGTTCACCTCGACGTCGACTTCCAGAGCCCGATCCGCTTCGGCGACGACTTCGAGGTCGAGGTGCGCGTGGCGAAGCTCGGCACGAAGTCGGCGACCTTCCGCTACGACGGCTTCGTGAAGGGGCGCCCCGCTGCGAGCGCGACGATCACCGTCGCGTGCATCGACATGAAGACGTTCCGCGGCGTGCCGATCCCGCAGACGTACCGCGAGCTCTTCGCGCAGCACCTCGTCGACGCCCCGGCGGCGTGATCGCCGCTCGATCGAAGGGGCATGCTCCCCACGACCCGCCGCTCTTCTGACGCACGCCCGTGACGCGCTGCGTCGCGATTTTCCGATAAGTTTCGCGTTGCGTTCGACCGTGCAACCAACGCTAGACTGCGCGCCATGTCGCTCGCACAGGCAGCGCTCGATGCAGCGCGCGGTTACCTGAAGACGCACCCCGAAGAGATCACGCGCGCGGTGCGCAACGCATTCGGTCTACGCCTCGGCGTGCCCCTGCAGGCGCTCCGATGGCTCGGTCGTCAGGCGGAGAAGTCCGGCAAGGTCGAGGACCTCCGCATCGACTCGCTCCCGCCCGGCATCAAGGTCGGTGCGAGCTTGAACCTGATGGGAACGCCGCTGCGCGCGTCGGCGGTGATCTACATCGACCGCATCGTGTTCAACGAGGACGAGCTCACGGTCGCGCTCCGCCTCGAAGACGTCGACCTCAAGCTCAACGGCAACGCCGAGACGCCGGTCGCCGCGCTCATCAAGAGCGGCGCGCTCGATCTCTCGCGGCCCGGCACCCTCGTGGGCTTCATGCCCAAGCGCAACCCCGTGATCGCCGAGGCGCGCGACAACCGCATCGTGCTCGACCTGATGCGCGATCCGAAGATCGGCAAGAACCCGCTCGTGCGCAGCGCGGTCGCGGTGCTCACGAGCTTCGTCACGCTGCAGAACGTGCAGGCGGACGAGTCGCACCTCGACATCAGCTTCCGCGCGCTGCCGGTCGGGGTGCGTGGTGCTGCGCGCTCGGTGCGTTCGCACGTCGTGCTGCCCGGGATCGGCAAGCTCCTGCCCGGCGCCCGCTGAGCCACCGCCGAGATCGGCGCACCCCGCGAGCCGGCGCGCTGCAACGCGAGCCCCAAACACGAACGCCCCGAGAATCTCGGGGCGTTCTTGCGTTCGTGCGTTCGTGTTCGGCGCGTTCGTGCGCTCAGCGCGACGGACGCCTCACCAGCGGCCCTTGTACCCCATCATGTCGCGGACGGCCTCTTCGCTGGCTTCGGCGATCTCGGCTTGTTCGCGGAGCTCGTCCGCGCAGTCCTCGCAGACCTTTTTGCTCTTGCCTTTGACCTTGAGCACGACGACGTCGTCGACCTCTTCTTTGCATGACGCGCAGACGGGCATGACCACCTCCGGAACGGCTGGGATGCGCGATCATAGCAGCCTGGAGCGTGGCGTCCGTCGCGTCCGAGCGAGCCTGGGGCCTCCCGCGTCGATGGATCTCCCGACGAGCGCGCGAAGCCGCGGTGCAGGGCTGCTATGCTTCGCGGGCCCGATGGCGACGCTCTCCATCGCTCCCGAAGACACGCTGCCGGAGGTTTCGCCGGAGGCGCGTCCGCCCGAAGACGTCGCGGGACGTCCGTTCGGTCCGTACGTGCTCGTGCGCGAGCTCGCGACCGGTGGAATGGGTTGCGTCTACCTCGCGCGCGAGGAGCGCGAGGGCGGCATCGTGCGGCAGGTCGCGCTCAAGCGGATCCACGATCACCTCGCGCGCGATGCAGCGTTCGTCACGATGTTCCTCGACGAGGCGCGCATCGCCTCGCGCATCCACCATCCGCACGTCTGCACCGTCTTCGAGTACGGCAAGGTCGACGGCACCTACTTCATCGCGATGGAGTACCTGCGGGGGCTGCCGATGTCCGAGCTCCTCCACGAGCTCGGCAAGAAGCCGCCCGAAGAATCCCCCGAGCGACTCGCGCTCGGCGTGCGCTTGCTCGTGCAGGCCTGCGAAGGGCTCCACGCCGCGCACGAGCTCCGCGACGAGCACGGCGCATCGCTGCACGTCGTCCATCGCGACGTGTCGCCACACAACCTCTTCCTGAGCATCGACGGAACGCTCCGCGTGCTCGACTTCGGCATCGCGCGCGCCGCCGACCGTCTCGCGGAGACGACGCAGGGACGCGTGAAAGGGAAGTTCGCGTACATGGCCCCCGAGCAAGCGCTCGGGAAGGACGTCGATCGTCGCTC
>JALOQC010000617.1 GCA_025453555.1 Myxococcota bacterium
GGGGCCGCGGGAGACGGAGACGGAGACGCAGACCGAGACCGAGACCGAGACCGAGACCGAGACCGAGACCGAGACCGAGACCGAGACCGAGACCGAGACCGAGACGGAGACGGAGACGGAGTCCGAGTCCGAGGCTTCGGACTCGGATGACGACGTGGAGCTCGACGCGCTGCTCGCGGCGGTGGAGGCGGAGGAGCGGCGGCAACGCTCGGTCGACGACGACGAGCTCACGCTGCGTGAGGTCGTGGTGACGGGCACGCGGCGCGAGACGCCGATCGAGGATTCGCCCGTGCAGACCGAGGTGATCTCGCGCGCGGACATCGAGACGTCGGGCGCGGAGACGCTCGCGGAGCTGCTGGAAGAGCACGCGGGCATCGACTGCTGGAAGAGCACGCGGGCATCGACGTGTTCGGGGCGGTGCGCGGCGAGGGCGTGCGGCTGCGCGGGCTGGAGCCCGAGCACACGCTCTTCTTGATCGACGGTGAGCGCACGGTCGGGCGCATGGACGGCACGCTCGATCTCACGCGTTGGCAGCTCGACGACGTGGAGCGGGTGGAGATCGTGCGCGGGGCCGCGAGCGCGCTCTACGGCAGCGACGCGCTGGGAGGCGTGATCAACGTGATCCCGCGTCGTGGCGCGCGCGGCTGGAGCGCGGAGGGACGCGCGACCTACGGCTACGTCGATCGAAGGCGCAGCAACCGGCGATCGCGCTTCGAGGGCGGCCCACGAACGGACGTCGACGCGGAGGGCGAGCCGATCCGGCTACCGCGCGACGAATACGCGGGCACCTACGACTTCACGGGTCGCTTCGGCTACGGCGGCGAGCGCGGCTCCGCGAGCGCGTTCGTGGGTTACCACCGGCTCGATCGTTTCGATCTCGATCCGCGCAACGCGGCGTCGAACGGGCCGCGCTCCGAGACGTGGAACGCGGGCGCGCAAGCGAGCCTGAGCGTGCGGCGCACGACGCTGCGGCTGCGCACCGAGTACCAGATGCGCGACGACGTGAGCCTCGAGTCGATGGGGCGCGTGGTGCTCGAGCGGCTCAACCGCACCGAGCAAGGCACGGTGTCGTTCGGACCCGAGATCCGCCTGCGACGCGGTACGCTGCAGCTCCGTGGGGCCTACACGCACTTCCGCGATCAGTTCCTGCGGCGCGTGCGCGACGGCGCGAACGATCGCGAGGCGACGGATACGCGCGAGCAGCTCGGGCAGATGCAGCTCCGCTACCTGCACGCGTTCTCGGACGCGCACGTGCTCACCGTCGGCTACGACGCGTTCCTCGAGTCGCTCGACACGCCGCGCCTCGATCGCACGGGGCGCCGCGCGCGGCTCGCGCCCTACGTGCAGCACGAGTGGACGCCGTCCGAGACTCCGTACCTCGCGATCGTACCGGGCGTGCGCGTGGACGCGGACAGTTGGTTCGGCGCCGCGGTGTCGCCGAAGGTCCAGGTGCGGCTCGACCCGCACGAGCGCGTGGTGCTGCGCACCTCGGTGGGTCGCGGCTTTCGCGCGCCGGACTTTCGCGAGCTGCTGCTGAGCTTCACGGAGAACGCGAGCATCGGCTACGTCGTGGTCGGCAACGAGGACCTGCGGCCCGAGACGAGCTGGAGCGTCGACGGCGCGGCGGAGCTGCGGCTGAGCGAGAAGGTCTGGATCTCCGCGACCGGGTACTGGACGAAGGTCGACGACCTCATCACGACGGATCTGGTCGAGGAGCAGGACGGCGTCTCGACCTTCACCTACGTGAACGTCGCGGCGGCGCGCACGCGTGGGGTGGAGACGTCGGTGCGTCTGACGCCGCTCGCGGGGCGTCGCGGCCCGCACGGGCTGCGCCTCGATCTCGGCTACGCGTTCCTCGACGCAGACGACCTCGGCCAGGATCGCGCCCTCCCCGGTCGCGCGCGGCATCGGCTCAGCTTCCACGCGCGCTACGTGCACCGCACCGCGGGCTTGCAGCTCCTCTGGCGCTCGCAGCTCGTGGGCGCGCGGCCCTTCTACGGCGACGAAGGGCGCGTCGAAGCGGAGCCCTACCTCTCGCTCGATCTGCGGGCCGAGAAGTCGCTCGGCGAGCACCTCCGTGCCTTCGTGGGCGCCGACAACGTCCTCAACAACGGCGGCGTCTACCTCTCCGCGCGCCCTCGAACCTTCTGGGCCGGTGTCGCGGCGCGGCTCTGATCTCCCGAGAATCTCCGCTTCACCGGAAGCGCGTTCGTTCCCGATCACTCGCTCACCTCCGATCGCTCACCTCCGATCGCTCACCTCCGATCGCTCACCTCCGATCGCTCACCTCCGATCGCCATCGCGCGACAAACCGACGAACTCGATTGCGAAACCTCTCCCTTCTCCTCTCTCTTCTCCTCGCCACCGCCGGATGCGCCGACGACCTCGGCTCGGATCCGACCCCCACGCCGGACGCGGGTCCGACCCCGACCACCGACTCCGGTACGACCCCGACTCCGGACGGTGGCCCCGCGCCGAGCACCGAGCGCGTGCGCCACACCGAGCTCGGTGAAGGGGTGGTGGAGACCCTGGTCGACGGCTCCGCGACCGATCGTTGGGTGATGCTCGATCTCGACCGTGGCGGCGCCGAGGTCGAGGCGGAGCTCGCGACCGACACCACGTGGGATCTCGCGATCCAGCGCTACCACCTGCGCACCAACGGCGGCGCGGGCGGACCGGCCGACGTTCGCGTGGCGGTCCTCGAGGTCGACTTCGACGACGTGACGCGAGCTCCGAGCGAGGGTTGGCGCCAAGACGAGCCGCCCGCGGAGACCGAGATCCCGGGTGAAGTGCCGATGGGAGCCGACATCCCGAGCACCGTGATCTCCAACGAAGAAGACCCGTGGTACGTGTACGACGGCGCGACCCACGAGCTCACGCCGAAGCTTCGCACGTACGTGATCGAGAGCACGGAATCGCGTTACTTCGCGCTCGCGATGGTCGATTACTATTCGCCGGAGACGGCGGACGCGGGTTACCCGACGTTCCGTTGGAAGGAGGTCCTTCCGCCGGAGACGATCGTGGAGCCGGGGATCGTGGTCGACGCGTCGTCGCGTGACGCGTGGGTGTACCTGACCCTCGAAGGCGACGTGGTCACCGTGACGGACGAGGCGAGCTCGACGGAGTGGGACCTGGCGTTCCGGCGCACCGGGATTCGCACCAACGGCGGCGTGAGCGGCCCGGGCTTCGGTGGGGCGCGCGAGACGGACGCCGCGTGGGACTCGATCGCGTCCGCGAGCACGGTGGGCTTCGTGGAGGACGCGAGGGTGCCGGTCGCGGGTCCGCCCGGTTCGGGCGAGGCGCCCGGCAACGCCGCCCTCGCGGGCTGGTTCGACTACGACGGAGCCACCCACGTCGTGAGCCCGCGAGACACCGTCTACCTCGTCCGGGGCGCGAGCGGCGACTACGCGAAGCTCCGCGTGCTCGCTTGGGAATCGGGTGTCTAT
>JALOQC010000198.1 GCA_025453555.1 Myxococcota bacterium
GCGCGGTTGATCTCGTCCGCGAGCACGAGGTTCGCGAAGATCGGGCCGCGCTTGGCGGTGAACTCGCCGCGCTGCTGGTTGTAGATGACGGTGCCGACGATGTCGGCGGGCAGGAGATCCGGCGTGAACTGGATGCGCGAGAAGCTCGCCGCGATGGTCTCGCAGAGCGTCTTCACGGTGAGGGTCTTCGCGAGGCCGGGCACGCCCTCGAGCAGCACGTGGCCGCCCGTGAGCAGGCCGATGAGGATGCGCTCGACCATGGTGTCCTGACCGACGACGACCTTCCGCACCTCGGTGAGGATGGCGTCGACGAAGGCGCTCTCGCGCTGGACGAGGTCGTTGATGGCTCGGACGTCGATGCTCATGGCGCTCCGTCTGTCTCTCGATGTCTCTGAGCGAGCGGCCTCCAACGTGCGAGGCCTACTTCGCGAAGTACTTCCACGACTGCGAGCCGACCTCGGCGAGGCGGTCGACCTTGGGTTCCGGATTCTCTCGTGATCGTCGGGGGATGGACCCTTTCGAGTGCGGCGGGGCTAGCACGCCGGAGCCGCGTCGAGCAACGGGGTCCGCGGTCGTCGGTCCGGCGTCGGTGCCGGGGTGGTCGCCGCAACACCCGAGCTCGCGTTCTTCTTTCGTGCGTCCTCTTGGCCTGGAGCAGGCACCGGAGGCGGGTTCCTTTCCTTCGACCCCGCGACCCGCTTGACCCCACGACCCCGCTCGGCCTACCTCGCGCCCATGGCCGACGCGATCTCCGAGAAGCTCTACTCCGAAGCCTGCGCGCTCCTTCCCGGCGGCGTGAACTCGCCCGTGCGCGCGTTCAAGTCCGTCGGCGGCACGCCGGTCTTCGTGAAGTCCGCCAAAGGCGCGTATCTCGTGGGCGCGGACGGCACCGAGTACGTCGACTACGTCGGCTCCTGGGGCCCCATGATCCTCGGGCACGCGCACCCCGAGGTGGTCGCGGCGATCGCCGAGGCCGCCGCGAACGGCACGAGCTACGGCGCGCCGACCGAAGGCGAGATCCGGATGGCGGAGGCCATCCGCGACGCCTACCCGCACATGGAGATGTCGCGGATGGTCAGCTCCGGCACCGAGGCGACCATGGGCGCGCTCCGCCTCGCGCGGGGCTACACGGGACGAAACGTCGTCGTGAAGTGCATCGGCGGCTACCACGGCGGGGCGGACTACCTGCTCGTGAAGGCGGGCAGCGGCCTCGCGACCTTCGGCGAGCCCGACAGCGCGGGCGTGCCGCCGACCATCGCGGCCACGACCGCCTCGATCCACATGAACGATCTCGAGGCGGCCACCGCGCTCTTCGAGGCCCGGGGCGCGGAGATCGCGGCGGTGATCGTGGAACCGGTGGCGGGGAACATGGGCCTGGTCGGGCCCGAGCCGGGCTGGCTGGAGGGTCTGAAGGCGCTCTGCGAGAAGCACGGCGCGCTGCTCATCTTCGACGAGGTGATGTGCGGGTTCCGCGTCGCGTACGGTGGAGCGACCGAGCGCTACGGCGTGGTCCCGCACCTCACGTGCCTCGGGAAGATCGTGGGCGGTGGGGTGCCGGCGGGCGCGTACGGCGGGCCGCGCGAGATCATGAGCCGCGTGGCCCCGAGCGGGCCCGTCTACCAGGCGGGCACCCTGAGCGGAAACCCGCTCGCGGTGGCGGCGGGCCGCAAGACCCTCGCGCTGCTCCGCGCGCCCGGCACCTACGAGAAGCTGGAGGCGATCTCCGCCGAGCTCGAGGCGATGCTGGTCGCGGCGGCGAAGGAAGCGGGCGTGATCTGCACGGTCCAGCGCGTGGGCGCGATGATCACGCCCTTCTTCCACGACGGCCCGGTGAAGAGCTGGCGGGAGGCCGATCGCTGCGATCGCGCGGCCTTCGGTCGCTGGCACGCCGCCCTGATCGCCCACGGGGTGCACTGGCCCCCGAGTCAGTTCGAGGCGGCGTTCCCCTCGTTGGCCCATGATTCCGAGGCCTTGGCGAAGACGCGCGCGGCCCTCGGCCCGGCGTTCGCGGCCGCGCGGGGCTGAAGAGCTCAGCCGATTTCGCAAGCCGCCCTACCGGACGGCGCGCAGCTCGCGAAGCGAGCGTAGGCTCTCGGGAGGGGGCCCCTCGGGGCTTCATGCCCCGTGGGGGAGGGACTGGCGACAGACCCTCGGAGGAGCTGATGCAATCCGAGCCTGCCAACGTTGACCGACCCCGAGACGGGTGCTAAACGGCGCCTCCCGCACACGGAAGAAGCGAAAGCGATCCCATGGCCAATCACGAGTCTTCGAAGAAGCGCATCCGCCAGACCCTCAAGCGCACCGAGCGCAACCGCCACGTCCGTTCGACGGTTCGTGGGTCGGTGAAGAAGGTCCGCGAGGCGATCACCACGGGCGACAAGACCAACGCGCAGGCCGCTCTCGCGACCGCCGTCCGCCGCATCGACATGGCCGTGTCGAAGGGCGTCTACCACCGCAAGACCGGCAGCCGCTACATCAGCCGTCTGTCCGCGCAGGTGGCGGCGCTCGCCTGAACAGAGCCTCTTCCGTGTGTGTGAAAACGCCCGCCATGTTGCGGGCTTTTTCTTTCCGTCCCGCCGTGGCGACAGGCACCACGTCCGAGCGCGAAGCGCGAGCTGTCCGGGGAGGGTCACCGCCGGGGGCGGTGTTCGTAGGAGGGGCTTCGCCCAATCCTCGCGAACGTCACTGCGCTTCGCTTCGCTTCGTTCGGTTCGCAGTGGCCCACGAGGTGCCGCAGCGCCGCACCAGGAGCGAAGCCGAGCGAAGCGATGGCGCAGCGGACGTGCGGCGCGAGGACCCTCGGAGGGGAACCCAGTGGGCGGTAGGCCCGCAGGCCGAAGGCCGAGGACCGCAGCCCACATGACACCGACCGCCGGAAACTTGGCCCCACGGTTCCCGCGTGCTAGCCGCATGAGCCGACGCGGCCGGGGCGAAATCGGGCGCGTCGTGTGAATCACGAGCGAAACCCGCGTGCTCACGAGAGCGGCGGGAAGCAGCTCCGGTCGGCCGAGCGTCGACCTCCGAGGCCGCGAAGGGGGCGAATCCTTCGCGGGCTCATCTCACAAGCGGAGGCAGCAATGGAGCGAGCCAGGTCTCAGCGACTCGCGTGGTGGATTTCGTGCGTCGCGATCCTCGGAGGCGTCGCGTGCGGCGACGACGACGGCGGGAGCGCGAGCGGCGGCGAAGGCTCGGGCAGCGGCGGCGGCACCACCGCGGGCGCGGGGCTCGAGAACCACGAGCTGCACTACGATCTGCACGCCCACGCGCACCTCGCGGAGGTCGAGCACCACGGCCTCTTCATCGACTTCGGCACGCCCGCGCAGGCGAAGTACACCGTCGGCGATTGGAACAGCGGTTGGGGCTCGCGCGGCAGCGAAGGCGATCTGACCTTCGCGAACGTCGGCCGTCGCGCGCGCCTCTACGTGCACCTCGACGAGCCCACCGCGCTCCAGGTGCGTCTGCATCTGCGGCCCAAGGGCACCGGAGCGGTGACGCCCTACGTGAACAACACGCAGCATCAATCGATCTTCTTCGAGGGCGAGGGCTGGCAGGACGTGACCTTCTCGATCCCCGCGACCGACACCCGGCGCGGCGAGAACTACGTGCTGCTCACCTTCGGTGGCGTCGAGACGATCGGCGGCGAAGAGGTCAGCGTGCAGCTCGCGACCGCGCGCTTCGTGCCGGGCGACACGATCCCGGACGCGGAGCCGCCGAGCTGGGGCACGTACACCGCGAACGTGAGCCTGGGCGGCGCCACCAAGCCGGCCGTCGTCTACGCCGCGCCGCACGCCTTCACCTGGTACGCGGAGATCCCGGAGAACGGAAAGCTCGCGTTCGGCGTGGGCCAAGAAGGCCAAGCGGGCGGCACCGGCCGCGTCTTCGTGACCGCCGAAGGTGGCGAGCGCGCGAAGGTCTGGGAAGGCGCGCTCACGAACGCGTGGAGCGGACAGACCGTGGATCTCTCGGCGTACGCGGGGAAGATCGTGCAGATCCGCTTCGAGGCCGAGGGCGGTCAGGGTCGCGTCGCGTGGGCCGAGCCGCGCCTCATGCGTCCGCAGGCGCGGCTCGCGGAGGTCGGACAAGCGCGCAACGTCGTGGTCGTGCTCGTCGACACGCTGCGCGCGAGCAAGCTCAAGGTCTACAACCCGCAGTCGCGCGTGCGCACGCCCGCGCTCGACGCGCTCGCGGCGGAGTCCGTCGTCTTCGAGCGCGGCAACAGCACCGAGAACTGGACCAAGCCCGCGACCGCGGCCGTGCTCACGGGCTTGCACCCGATCGACAACGGCGCGCGTACCCAGAGCGCGGTGCTCAGCGATCGCGCGCTGATGGTGAGCGAGCACTTCAAGGCGAGCGGCTTCAAGACCGCGATGCTCTGCGCGAACGGCTACGTCTCCGATCGTTTCGGCTTCGACCAAGGCTGGGATCGCTACGTCAACTACATCCGCGAGAACCAGAGCAGCGACGCGTCGAACGTCTTCGAGCAAGCGAGCGCGTGGGTCACGGAGAACAAGGGCGATCGTTTCTTCCTCTACGTCCACACGATCGATCCACACGTGCCCTACGATCCGGGCGACGAGTTCCTCTCGATGTACGACTCGCGCTCCGACTACGACGGCCCGGTGCGGCCGCGCATGACCGGCGAGCTGCTGGTGCAGGCGAAGGCGAACCCGCCGCAGATCACCTTCACGCCGAGCGATCTGCGCCGCCTGGAGGCGCTGCACGACGGCGAGATCAGCCAGCACGACCACCACTTCGCGCGCTTCATCCAGACGCTGAAGGATCAGGGGCTCTACGAGAACACCGCGATCGTCTTCATCGCGGACCACGGCGAAGAGTTCCGCGAGCACGGCTCGTTCGGCCATGGCCACACCGTCTACGAAGAGCTGCTGCACGTGCCGCTCATCGTGCGTGCGCCCGGCGCGCCCGCGCGACGCGTGGACACGCGCGTGAGCACGATCGACGTGCCGGCGACGATCGTGGAGCTCGCGGGTCTGCAGCCCATGCCGAACGTGACCAGCCGCAGCCTCGTACCGCTGATCGCGGGCGGCGCGCGTCCGGGACCCGAGGTCGCGATGGCGGAGTTCCTCGACGAGCGTCGCGTGATCTACGCGGGGCAGTACAAGTTCTTCGTCCGCGGCAACCTCACCGCGAGCATGTTCGACCTCGGCACCGATCCGGGCGAGCAGAACCAGCTCGAGGTCACCGCGCACCCGATCGCGGCGCGCTACCTGCGCACGCTCCAGGGGCAGTTCCTCGGCGCGAGCAACCGCAGCCAGTGGATGTCCGCTGAGCAGCGTGGCACGGCGCGCCTCGAGTCGGGTGAGGCGCAGATGGACGCCGAGCTGCAGCAGCAGCTCCGAGAGCTCGGCTACCTCAACTGATCCACTGACTAGAAGCTGATGGCCGATCTCCGCAAGCCGCCCGACTGGACGGCGCGCAGCGAGCGATAGCGAGCGAAGGCTCGTGGGTGGGGGCTCCATCGGGGCTTCATGCCCCGTGGGGGAGGGTCTGGCGACAGACCCTCGGAGAAGCTGATCTGAGGTCGTCGAACGTCGAGCGAGAGGCGTCGGAGCGATCCGGCGCCTCTCGTCGTTCGAGGCGTAGAATCTCTGCATCCTCCTCGACGCGGCGGCGTCCTGGGAGGTAGGAGGTCCAAACCATGGACGAGCTTTCGAAGGACCGCGTGCGGTCGGTGGTGCGTGAGCAATACGGCGCGGTGGCGCGGGCGAGCGGGGGCAGTGTCCCGAGCTGTTGCGGGCCGGGGCCCGAGATCAGCGCGGCGCTCGGCTACTCCGAGGAAGAGATGGCCGCGGTGCCCGACGGCGCGAATCTCGGCCTCGGCTGCGGCAACCCGCAGGCGATCGCGGCGATGCGTGAAGGTGAGACGGTGCTCGACCTCGGCGCCGGCGCGGGCTTCGACGCGTTCCTCGCCGCGCGCCGCGTGGGCGCGACCGGACGCGTGATCGGCGTCGACATGACGCCCGACATGATCGCCAAGGCACGCGCGAACGCGGCGCGGATCGGCGCGACCAACGTCGAGTTTCGGCTCGGGGAGATCGAGCACCTGCCGGTCGCGGACGGAACGGTCGACGTGATCCTCTCGAACTGCGTCATCAACCTCAGCCCCGACAAAGAGGCCGTGTTTCGCGAGGCCTTCCGCGTGCTGCGGCCGGGCGGGCGGCTCGCGATCGCCGACGTGGTCGCGACGGCCGATCTCCCGAAGGAGCTCGCGGACGACGTCGCCGCGCTCACCGGCTGCGTCGCGGGCGCGGCTCGAGTCGAAGCGATCGAGGGTTGGCTGCGTGCGATCGGCTTCGTCGACGTGCGCGTGACCACGAAGGAAGAGAGCCGCGCGGTGGTCGCCGAGTGGTTCCCGGGTCGCGGCCTCGAGCGCTTCGTGGTCTCCGCGAACATCGAGGGCTTCAGGCCCGGCGGAGCGCGCGCGACGACCTCGACGAGCGCGACGCAGACGAGCGCGACGTCGTCGGAGACGAGCGCGGCCAAGAGCACGTCGTGCTGCGCGCCTTCGTGCTGTCCGGAGACCAAGGCGTGATCGAAGGGGCGAACCGCGGCGCGTGGCGCGAGCTGGAGCGTGAGCTTCGGCCGTTCGTCGCGCGTCGCGTGTCGCCCGCGGACGTCGACGACGTGGTGCAGGAGATCTTCGTGCGCCTGCATCGCGGCGGCGACGCGCTGCGGGACGAAGAGCGCTTCGGACCGTGGGTGATGCGGGTCGCGCGCAACGCGATCCACGATCACCACCGCATGCACGGACGCCGCGTGGCGCGCGAGACGGCACACGCGTCCGAGCTCGACGAGCCGACGCTTTCCATCGAAGGCAGCCCCGAGCTCGACGGCAGCCCCGAGCAGGAGCTCGCGGCCTACGCGGCGCTCTTCGTCGCGATGTTGCCCTCGCCGTACCGCGAGGCGCTCACGCTCACCGAGCTGCAGGGGCTCTCGCACCAAGAAGCCGCGGACGTGCTCGGCGTGTCGCTGCCCGCGCTCAAGTCTCGTGTTCTTCGAGGACGCGCGAAGCTGCGCGAGGCCCTCGAAGCGTGCTGCCACGTGGCGCTCGACGCGCGTCGTCGGGTGATCGGCTTCGAGCCGCGCCCGGACGGGAAGCTCCCCGACACCTGCTGTGCCGACGACGGCTGCGGCCCGCGTTCGGGGGATTGAGCGGCGACGTCTCCGCCCTGCGCGCGGTCTTGGCGCGCGATGCTGCCTGTGACGTCTCGAGGCCCGAGCGGTGACGTCGAACGATCGAGCGACGGTCACGCATGGGTCGGTTGGTGTCGAGGTTGACCCGCGCGTACTCTCGTCGCTCGGGAGGGCGCGATGAACCGGACGCTTCGTTTCGCGGTGGGTGGGCTCTTGCTCGTGGCGTGCGGAGGCGGCACGTCGAGCGGAGGCAGCTCGGGGAGCGGCTCGAGCGGCTGCGAGCCGCCGGACTGCCACATGAACCCGGGGCCCTGCGAGATGATGCCGAACCAGCCCGGCTGTCCCGGCTACGTCCCGCCGGAGGGTGAAGGCGACGGCGCGGGCGAAGCGGACACGACGATGGAGGCCGAGGCGCCGCCGCAGGGAGTTCCGCTACCGGAGTGAGCTCGGCGTCGCGGCGCTGCCGCGTCCATCGCCGCATCCACTCGGATCTCAGATGCTCACGGAGCCGCGGGAGGCGCGAGCTCGGCGGCGAGATCGAGCAAGCGTCGCGCGCCGTCGGTGTCGCTCGGCTCGTGGATCACGAGCGCGACGAGCCAATCAGGGCCCCGCCGGAAGGCGCCCGTGGTCACGTGCAGCGGGCCGCCGAGCTCCGGCAGCGTCGCCGTCCACGCGACGGCGGGCAGCGTCCGACCTGCGAGCCGCATGCTCCCGCGACCGCGTACCTCCGGAGCGTCACCGAGCAACCCGCTCGCGCGAAAGAACGCCTCCGCGTCGCGCTCGAGCAGCTCCGCGCCTTCTTCATCCGTCGCGAGCGAGACCAGCGAGAGCACGCGAACGCCCGCCGACTCGTCGACGAAGAGGCAGCCGTCGGGCGCGACCGCGAGCGCGTCCGCGGCGCCGAGCGGGATCGCGAAGCTCAGCCGTCCATCGGCGAGCGCGCAGACCTCCACGCGGGGCGGTGGCTCGTTCGGTCGCGTCTCGCGCGCGCAGGCCACGAGCGCGAGCGCGAGCAAGAATGCGCCTGCGCGGTCGAGGGCCATCACGCGCCACGCTCCTTCCGATAGCGCGCCTTCGCGCGGCGACCCTTGGCCTTCATCGCGGGCTCGAGCACGCGCCGAAGTCCCGGCAGCAGATAGGCCGCGGTCGCGAGCGCAGCCGACGACCGAGGCTTCACGCGCTCGCGCTTGTGATCCGCGGCGCACTCGACGACCAACGCGGCGACCTCGTCGGCCGTGCTCATCGGCTGCGCGAACACTACGTCGGCCGCCTCCTCGAGCGACTCCATGAGGAACCCCGTGTCGAGGATCGGCCCAGGCGACACGAGCGAGACGCCCACGCCCGTGCCACGCAGCTCTTCCCCGAGCGCGATCGAGAACGCGCGCAGCGCGAACTTCGACGCGGAGTAGGTCGCGGCGTCCGGCAGCGGCGTCATGCCCGCGATCGACGCCACGTTCACGATCGCACCGCGCGACGCGAGCAACGCGTCGAGCGCGAGCCGGCTCAGGATCAGCGGCGCGCGCGCGTTCACGTCGATCATCGTCGCGATCTCCGCCACCGTCCGATCGCGCACCGGGCCACGAAAGTGTGCGCCCGCGTTGTTCACGAGCACGTCGACGCCGCCGAGCTCCGCAAGCGTGGTCGACACCAAGCGCTCGCACGCCGCGACGTCCCCGACGTCGGTGGGAACCACGAGGACGGTGGCGCCTCCACGTCGGAGCTCGTCCGCCAACACCTCCAGCGGCCCGGGCCGTCGCGCCGCGAGCACGAGCTTCGCGCCCTCCGCCGCGAACCGCCGCGCGCATGCCGCGCCGATGCCTTCGGAGGCGCCGGTGACGATCACGACGCGGTCTCGGAAACGAGTCATGGCCGCGGAGGGTAGCAGCGGCGCGAGCGCGATCGCGAAGCTCGCGGCATGCCGGGCCTCGCGGTGATGTGCGAGCATCGCGCGCCATGAGCGGACGGGATCTGGAGAGCGGTGAGTCGACGCAGGTGAAGGGGTCGGGCTCGGCCGTGTACACGTTGAAGAACGACGGCGGCGTGTACTCGTGCACGTGCCCGGCGTGGCTCCATCAGAACGCGCCGATCGATCGGCGCACCTGCAAGCACCTGCGCGCGTTTCGCGGCGACGCGGCGGAGACGGAGCGGCTCGGCGCGGACGCGTTGCCCGGCAAGCCGGTGCGCGCGGGCGGCTCGTCGTCGAGCGCGGAAGAGAAGGGCGACGCGCCGCCGCTCCTGCTCGCGCACTCTTGGGATCCGAGCGTGGATCCGAGCGGCTGGTGGATGAGCGAGAAGCTCGACGGTGTGCGCGCGTTCTGGAACGGCGAGCACTTCGTGTCGCGCCTCGGCAACCGCTTCTTCGCGCCGGAGTGGTTCGTGGAGAAGCTCCCCAAGTCGCCGCTCGACGGCGAGCTCTTCGGCGGCCGCAAACGTTTTCAGAAGACCGTCGGCATCGTGAAGCGCTTCGACGGCGGCGAGCTCTGGAAGGAGCTCCGCTTCGTGGTCTTCGACGCGCCCTCCCACGAAGGAACGTTCGAGGCGCGCATCGATCATTGCCGCGACATCTGCTCGCGCGCGGGTGAGTACGCCTCGTGGCACGAGCACGTCGTGTGTCGCGACGTCGACCACCTGCGCGAAGAGCTCGCGCGCGTCGAAGCGCTCGGCGGCGAAGGCCTGATGATGCGCCGCCCGCAGTCGCGCTACGAAGCGGGCCGCAGCTCCACGCTCCTGAAGGTGAAGACCTTCTTCGACGCGGAGGCGATCGTCGTCGGCCACGAGGCCGGCGCGGGCAAGCACCTCGGGCGGCTCGGCGCGTTGGTGCTCGAGCTCGAGAACGGCACACGCTTCAACGTCGGCTCGGGCTTCTCGGACGCGGAGCGCGAGAGCCCGCCGCCCCTCGGCGCGCTCGTCACCTTTCGATACCAAGAGCTCTCCGACGCCGGCGTGCCGCGCTTCCCGACCTACGTGGGCGTGCGGATCGACGGCGAGTGGAAGGGCCGCGCGGCATCGACGACGTCGCCGGCTGCGACGGGCGTGCAGCGCACCGTGACGACCTTCGAGCGTGTCCGCGACGGACGGCGCGAGGTGGTGGAGCTCGAAGCGCGAGGGCGCGAGCTCTCGGTGCGTCGCGTGATCACGTTCGGCGCCGACGACGCCCTTCAGACGGCGCTCGACGAAGCGAAACGCGCCGTGCTGGCCGAAGGATTCGCGCCGATCGGGATCAAGAGCGTCGTCGCGACGCCGTCGGGCGTCGTCCAGGGCACGGCGACGGATGGGTCGACGGGAGCGAGCGACGACACCCGCGGTCGCGAGGAGAAGCCGGCGTCGAGCGCGAGCGATGCGGAGCCTTCGTCGAGCGACGCGAAGTCGCCGCCGCCGAGCGCCGCGAGGCCGGCGAGCGCCGCGAGCGCCGCCAAGAGCACGTCGACGTCCTCGTCCGAAGGAGCGCGCCGCTTCGAGCTCGAAGAGGGAAGCTCGAGCAAGTTCTGGGAGATCGAGCTCGAAGGCTGCGATCTCACCACGCGATGGGGGCGCATCGGCTCGAACGGTCAATCGAAGACGAAGACCTTCGCGTCGCCCGAGAAGGCGCGCGTCGAGCACGACAAGCTGATCGCGGAGAAGACCGGCAAGGGCTACTCGCCGGCCTGAGCGTGGTCGGAACGCCCGCGTTCAGAACCGCCCGGTCACCGAGAGGAACGTCATCTTGTCGTTCGTCTCGCGCAGGCGCGCGGAGAGGATCTTCACGAAGTTCCAGAGGATCTCGTACGCGAGATCGCGATTGAGGAAGAGCAGGTCCTCGAGCGCTTCTTTCGAGATCACGAGCAGACGACAGCGCTCGTGCACGCGCGCGTCCGCGCTGCGCGGGAAGTCGTCGATGAGCGCCATCTCGCCGAACGCGTCGCCCGGCCCGAGGACCGCGAGCGCTTCCTCGCCCATCCCGCTCACCTCGCGGCTGATGCGCACCTTGCCGTCGAGGATCAGGTAGAGGGCGCTGCCGGCTTCACCCTCGCGGAACACCACCTCGCCGAGGCGGTGGCTCTCTTCGCTCGCGATGGTGGCGATCGCGCGCAACCCCTCGGGCGCGATGCCCTGGAAGAGATGAATCTTCGCGAGCGCCGCTTCGACCGCGGCGAGATCGGAGGCGGACATCGCTCGGAAGCTACCAGAGCGGGCGGCCGGCCCGCCAGAAACGGGGAGTCCGACGCGCACGCGATCGACCCCAAACGCGTACGCAGGTGGATCGATCGTCCACGAACGACGTGCTCACGTCCGGCAAAAACGCCACATCGGACAAGAAGAGCCCCGCAGGCATTGAGCGTCCAGCCTGGAAACGTGCAGAATCGAAGAGTGCTCGGCGGGGGACGTTCGAGCCGAAGGTGGGGGGTGCGCCGTGTCTCTATTTCACATCATGGACATCGCAGAAGGACTGCTGCACGGCGCGGGGCCGAGCAGGTCGCCAAGGCCGTGCGTGCGGTCGGTTGGATCGTCGAACGCGACGGCGAGGAGCCACTCCGGGGGGAGGGGGTTCCCGACGGCGAAGCGACGGTGACGTTGCCGCTGCGCAGTGGGCGCGAGGTGATCGGATCCCTGGGGCTCTTCCTGCCGCAGGATCGCCGCCTCGCGGAGGACGAGCTCCGCGTCGCGCGCTGGGCAGCGCGGCTCTACGCGCGCGGCCTCGGCTATTCGGAGCGGCTCGCGAGCGAGGGAGGACGTCGCAGCGACGAGGAGGTCGGTGACGCGCTCGCACGTACGCCGCTCACGCCACGAGAGCGCGAAGTGGTGGCGCTCTTGCTCTCGGGCGCGAGCACCCGTGACATCGCGGACAGCACGGGGCTCACGGTCTCGACCATCAACACGTACATGAAGCGCATCTTCGCGAAGCTCGGCGTGCACTCGCGCGTCGAGCTCGTCGCGCGGATCGCGGGTACGACGATGTCGGCGAGCTGAGCGACGTGCCGCGTGCGCGTCTTGGCGCGCGGTCGACGCACGGGAAGTTCGAGTGCCGAGAGCCGGTGAGTGGATCGCCGGCTCTCGGTGCGTTCGGGGGTCGTTCGATCGTCGAGTCCGAGGCCGCCGAGATCGAGACGGTCGCGTCGTTTCGCCGACCCCGCCGACACTCACGCCGAGGCGCGCTCGGGCTCCTGCGCCACCTCGACCCGCTCCGACAGGTACTTGTCGACCCGGAGCTGCACCGTCATCGGCTGCTCCACCGGCGCCGCGTGACTGCCGCCACGCAGCAGGAAGAGCTCCGCGCCCGTGATCGCCTGCGTCATCGCCTCCGCGAGGTCCGGCGGCGTGAAGGTGTCGCGCTCCGCCGCGAAGACCAGCGTCGGCACGTCGATCACCCCGAGCAGGTCCTCGGCGCTGTGCTCCCCCGCTGCGTCGAGCAGCTCGAGGAACACGTCCGGATCCATCACCGCGATGTGCTCCCAGTACCGACGGAAGTCCTCTTCGCGGATGGTCACCGCGTCGACCTCGCCGCTCAGCTTCGCGAGCCGAAGCGCGAGCGCGGTCGGTACGCGGCCCCAGATCGCGCGCGCGAGCCCGCGATGTCGCTTCGCTACGGTGCGAATCCCCGGGAGCATCTGAGAGAGCACGTCCGAGCCGTGGAACGTGTGCGTCACGCGCCCGAAGCTCCCGCAGAGCAACACGAGCCCCCGCACACGCTCGGGGCAGAGTCGATAGAGCTCGAGCTCGACCTGAGTGCCCATCGAGTGCCCGAAGAGCACGGCCTCCGGGATGTCCAGCCGATCCATCAGCAAGCGCAGATCGCGCGCGAGCCCCTCGATCGTGAGGTTCGCGTGATCCTGCGGCGGCCCGCTCCGGCCGTGCCCGCGGTAGTGCCAGTGCACCACGCGGCGCGACTCCGCGAGGTGCGGCTGCAGGTAGCGCCACACGAAGCCGTCACATCCGATTCCGTCGTTGAGCAGGACCGGCACGCCCGGTCCGTCGCCGCGGCTCCCGAAGAAGAGGCGCGTTCCGTCCTCGGCCTCGACGAAGCCACTCTCGTCGTACTCCATCCCATCCATGCTCACGACCTCGACGCGCGCTCGCGCGTGCCTCTCCCCCGAGCCGACACGCGCGCGAGAGTCGGCCGACCCTCACGCACGGTCCCATGCATGGCACATCCGGAGCGCGATCGCCCGTCGACCGTTCGTGGAAAGCCCACGAGCCGCTGGGAGGCGAGGCGTGTGGACGGGTCAGCCCTCTTCGTCGTCCTCGGTGAACTGGTCGTCGGGGTCGTTGATCGACGGCAGCTTCTTCAGCTCCGGCAGCGCGATGCGGACGCAGCGCTGAACGATCCACGAGCGCGTGCGGTCGAGCCGCAGGGCCTCTCGCTCGATCTCGTCGAGCATCGTCGCCGGGAAGTAGAGGCTCTGCTTTCGCTTGTCGGACGCCATGGTTCCTCGCTTCGTCTTGCGGCGGCGCGGTGTACGCTTCGAGCCGGCAGCGTAACACACAGCCCCCCGCGCCAATACACTCTCCGTCATCTCACGGAGCCGCTCGAGAGTCCCCATGCGTCGTTCTTCGAAAGGTCCGAGCCGCAGCTCGACCATCCCGGTTCTGGTCGCGCTCCTGATCGGGCTCGGCCTCGGTCGGCTCGGGCCCGCGGCCGCCGACACCGAGACCGCGAGCCCCTTCCGCAACCTGGGCGTCTTCGCGCGGGCCCTCGCGCACCTCGAGGTCGGCTACGTCGATCCCGTCGACCAAGACGCGCTCATCCAGGGCGCGATCCGCGGGATGGCCGGCTCGCTCGATCCCCACACGATCTACCTCGACCCCGAAGAGTACCGAACGCTCGAAGCCGACACCGAGGGGCGCTTCGCGGGCATCGGGGTCGAGATCTCGTGGCGCGATGGCTGGCTCGTGGTGCTCGCGGTCTTCCCCGGAGGGCCCGCCGATCGCGCGGGCATCTTGCCTGGCGATCGCTTCCTGACCCTCGAAGGCCACCCCGCGCGCGACATCCGCCTGCAGGACGCGGTGCGCATCATGCGCGGCCCGCCGGGCACCGACGTGCGGGTCTCGGTGCGCCGCGAAGGTCGCGACGATGGCATCGAGCTCACGCTGACGCGCGCGTACGTCGAGGTGACTCCGGTCGAGGCGCGTCTGCTGCCGGGGCGTGTGCTCCACGTCCGTGTGCGCGCGTTCCAAGCGAACACCACGAGCACCCTGCGCGCCGCGATCGACGCCGCCATCGACGAAGCCGGGCGGGAGGGGCTCGCGGGTCTGATGCTCGATCTGCGCGACAACCCGGGAGGCCTCCTCCGCGAGGCGGTGCTGGTGTCGGACGAGTTCCTGCGCGAAGGCACGATCGTGACGACGCGTGGCCGGGATGGGCGGGTGCTCCAGAGCGCGACCGCTCATGCCCGTGGGACTCGTCCCGACTGGCCGATGGTCGTGCTCGTCAACGGGTACAGCGCGAGCGCGGCCGAGATCGTCGCAGGCGCGCTGCAGGATCACCGTCGCGCGCTCGTGATCGGCACGACGACCTTCGGCAAGGGCAGCGTGCAGAACCTCGTCGAGCTGCCGGACGGCGGCGCGCTCAAGATGACGATCGCGCGCTACTTCACTCCGACCGGCCGATCCATCCAGGCGACGGGCATCGTTCCCGACGTCGAGGTGCCTGCGCTCAGCGAAGAGATCCTCCGACGTGCGCGGCTCGAAGAGCAGGGGCAGCTCCGGGAGGCCGATCTGCGCGGACACCTCGACGCGGACACTCGATCCGACGCCGCGCGCCCTCCACGCGAGGCGTCGCGCGAGCGCGGTCAGGGAGACGACGATCTGGTCGGCGACGATCACCAGGCTCGAATCGCCCTCGAGACCTTGCGCGCGATCCTCGCCGATCGAGCCCGACGAGCCGAGTGACGCGCTCGAATCGAAGCGGAATCGTTGGAAGCGAAGCGGAACGATCTCGCGAAAACGATCGGGCCGCGCGTGAGCGCAGAGCCGATGATTCGAAGCGGAAACGTTCGAGGCGAAGCGGACGCAGTCCGCGAAGCGGAACGATTTCGCGAAAACGATCGGGTCGCGCAGGGGCGCGGAGCCGATGGATCTGCCGCGCCGATCGCGCGCGGCGGGCTTCGAACGGCTCGCCGAGCCTGAATCTTTTGCGCGGATCTGTGCACGAACCGCACTGCGTGACGGCCGGGAACGCTCGCTTCGCGCCCATCCCTCTTGTGAAACGAGGCCTTTTCACGGCACCCTGATTGCACCGGAGGTCGCACCATGGGGCGCAGCAAACCGAAGTGGAGACTCTGGACTCCGGACGCAGGGCGGGTTCTGACGCTCGTCGAGGACGTCCGAGGCGCGGTCTACACGGAATACATCCTGATCGTGATGCTGGTCGGCTTGATCGTGTCTGCCGCGCTCATGGCGATCGGTGTGCCCATCTGGCGCGCCTTCCGCATGACGCAGCTCTTCCTGGGGGCTCCAATCCCATGAGCTCGCCCGACACGTCGCTGCGCGCGCGCATGCGTGCGCACCTTCGAGACCTCCGCGACGACGAACGGGGTGGTGTCAGCCTCGAGTACGTCGTGATCCTCATCCTGATCGCGATCATCGGGATCGTGGCGTGGGTGGACTACTACGGTGCCGTTCGCGACGACGCCTCCGAGGAGTACCAACAGTTCGGCTACCCGCCGACCGAGGACTGATGGTGCCGAAGTGCGATCGGGAGGCCGAGCGATGACGGGAGAAGACGGGATGCACGTCCTCGCGCTCGTGGGAACGGCCGTGGGCGCAGGGTGGGACATCCGCAAGGGAACCCTCCCGAACTGGCTGACGCTCTCGTTGCTCGCCGCGGGGCCCGCGATCGCGTTCGGGATCTACGGGACGGGTCGCTTCCTCGACTCCTGCCTCGGCGCGTGTCTGTGCGCGTTCATCCCGTTCCTCGCGTTCCGTTCGAACGGCATGGGCGGGGGCGACGTGAAGCTCTTCGCGGCGGTCGGGGCGCTCCTCGGCTGGCAGGTCGGCTTCGAAGCGCAGTTCTTCGCGATGGTGGCGGCATCGATCGCGTCGCTCGTGGTGCTCGCGTACAAGCGCCAGCTCCTGACGGCGTTCTCGAACCTCTTCTATCTCGCGTTCAATCGGATTCTTCCGCAGAAGTGGCGACGCGACGTCACGCAATCGCTCCGCACCGAGCTGCGGATCGGTCCGTACATCTTCGTGGGAACCGCGGCCGCGGTTCTGCTCCAACACCCGAGCTGGCTGGGGATGACGCGATGAAGAGCCTTGCAAAAGACGACAAAGGCGTGGCGTACGCGGAGTTCCTCATCGCGTTCCCGCCCGTGCTCATCCTCTTCCTCTGCCTCGTACAGCTCTCCTTGATGTACGTCGGCAAGCTCGCGGTGCGGCACTCCGCGAACCGCGCCGCGCGCGCGGCGGTCGTGGTGCTCCCGGACGACCCCCAGTACTACGACGACGAAGAGGTCAACCGGATCGACTACCACGACTCGGGAACCGCGACGGAGTCGGACTCGTTCTTCGGCGCCGGAGCCGCGACTGGCGGTGGTAGCCCGCGCATTCGCGCCATCCGCTCGGCCGCCTACATCCCCCTCACACCGCTCGCGCCCAGCCTCGAGAACGTGATGGAGGACGAGAGCGTCCGCAGCGCCTTCGATCGCAGCGTGCTCGACGCGCTCGCCGGCGCCTTCGTCTACAACCGCGGCGCGACCTCGGTGTCGTTCCCGGAAGAGCCCGGTTCGCAGACCTTCCGCGAGGAGTTCGAGCAAAACGAGCTGGTCACGACTCGCGTGACCTACTTCTTCAACTGCGGCGTGCCGATCGTGAACCGCTTCATGTGCGACGGCGCGCTCGACCTCTTGCTCGCAGCGCCCTCCGCGGTCGTCGAAGGCGTGCTCGGCTCGGTCACTGGCGAGGCCCGCGACGACATCATCGAGACCGGCTTCGACTGGTACCGCGACCTCTTCGAGGGGCGCGAGGCGATCCAGAACGGCATCGAGGAGATGCAGTTCGCGGAGGCGCCGTGGCTCATCACGCCCTGGGCCCTCACGGGCGGTCGGTTCGCGATCCTTCGCGCTGAAGCGGTACTTCCCAACCAAGGAGCGGGGTTCGAGTATGAATGACCATCGACGCCCTGGCATGCGACGCCCTGGTCAGGTCGGTCCGCAGCGACCCGGTCTGATCCAGGATCAGCGCGGCGCCATGATGCTCCTCGGCATCTTCATGACGACCATCGTCATCGGGATGCTCTACTACCTCGCCGGCGTCGGCGAGACGATCACCTACCGCGAGCGCATGCAGGACGCGGTGGACTCCGGCGCCTTCGCGGGCTCGCTGCTGTACGCGCGCGCGATGAACGTCATCGTTCTCTTGAACATGGCCGTCGCGTCCGTGTTCGCGATCGCCGTCGCTGCGTACGCGGCCATGCTGCTGCTCCTCGCCGCCGCGGGCGCCGCCTCGGCGGACTGCAACCCGCCCTACCGCTGGTCGGGGTGTATCCCGGCGCTCTGCTTGATGACGTGCGCGGTGCCGCAGGCCTGCGACAACGCGGACGAGAAGCGCGACATCGCGAAGGACGTCGCCGAGAACGCGCAGCGCTCCGCCAACGCCATCGCCACCGCCACACGCATCGCCGCGATCGGGGCAGCGTTCGAGATCACGACCTTCCGGTACCAGCCTCCCGTTCAAATCGGCGCGGGTCTCGGCAACGAGATGCCGCTCGACGACGAGGACCCCTCGCGCGCGTGTGACGAGATCCTCACGTTCTCTGGACCCGCGGGGGCCCCGCTCGACATGCCGATCCTGGCCGTCTCCGGGTTCGCGTACGACATCGCCCGGCCGTTCGCGTCGGACTGCAGCGCGACGAACTACCTGAACCAAGTCGCGGTGTCGTCGATCGGCTTCGTGTACCTGAGCTGTTGGATCATCGAGGACGACATCGCGGGTCGCACCAAGAAGATCCAAGACGACGTGAACATGGGCGGGCCGGAGTTCCAGTTCCGGACCTTCGCGATGGCCCAAGACGACGCGTTGCCCTTCGAGCCGAACCAGGAACGCGTCGAGCTCGTCACCTGGGGTAACGAGGACTCGAGCACCATGGACGGAGTCGTCGGATTCCTCGAAGAAGCCAACCGCTTCTCGGTCGCTCAATCCGAGTACTACTTCGACGGCGACGACGACCGCGAGCTCTGGACGTGGCGCATGAACTGGCGCTCGCGTCTGCGCAGGTTCCGGTTGGGCGGCGGCGGAGCGAGCGGGTGTCCCGGCTTCATGGGCACCGTTTGCGACGGTTTGAACTCGGCAGTCATCCACTGAGGGAGGCGACGATGAACCAGACTCCCGAAACCCAGACTCCCGAAACCCGAACTCCCGAAACGAGCCTCGCGGCCGAGCCGAGCGAATCGAACGCAGACGCGACGAGTCGGCCTACGCTGCTCCGTGACGAACGCGGCGGCATGTACGCGGAGGCGGTGATCGTCCTCCCGGTGTTCATCCTCGTCTGGTCGCTGATCGCCTTCGTGAACCACGGCTACCGCCGGACGCTCACGGTCGGGACGCAGACCCGCGGCGCAGGCTGGGCGCACGTTATGGGTCAATGCCAGGAAGACGTCGAAGATCCCGTGGAGTCGGTCGAACAATCGACGATGTACTCGGGCTTGTTGACGACGCTCTCGGCGGCCATCCAGGGTGGTGGACGCGTCGCGATCTGCCAGCCCGGCATCATCAACCCCGTCAGCCTCGGCAGCGGCATGTCGAGGATCCGGGCCGTCAGCTTCACCTTCGACGCGTACCGATACCAGCAGACCGAGTCGATCGATCGCCCTCGCGCGATCGGGGGCTCGGCGGAGCTCGGCCATCACATCGACTTGGTCTGCGACGAGATTCACGATCAAGTGAACCTCACGGCCTGGATCGTCCTCGCCTACGGGACGATCGAGACGACCGGAATCTGCAACTGAGCGGTCGAGCGTGAGCGAGCTCGGCACCGTCGACCCGCCGGGAGCGGCGCCCGCAGCGGAGGCACGAGCGGCGACGCGCTCGGAGCCTGTCGTCGGGGAGTCCGACGCGAACGCCGAGCCGGTCGCGAGCGAGCCCTCGGCATCACCGCCGCCGTGGCCCGCGCGATGGTTGGCGCGTGTACGGGAACATGCGTGGACGGCGGCCAAGCGCACCTTTTGGGTCGTGCTCGGCGCGACCCTGTTGTCACTCGCCGTGCTCAGCCGTCTGCGGGACAAGATGCACGACGAGCTCGGGCCGCTCGGTGCGCGTGTGGTGGAGTGGGCGGAGATGGCGCGTGCGTTCGAGGCGGGCCCCGGCTCGAGCGACGACGCCGAGCGCATCCTCGTGCTCAACGGCCAGCAGCTCGAGATCGTGACCGCGTCGGTCGACGACTCGATGCAGACGGTGCTCGCAGAGCTGAGCGCGACCTGCCGCGCGGGGTCGGGTGACACGCGGATCTCCGGCGACGAAGGTTATTTCTTTTGCATCGAAGACCTCGGGACGCTCCAGTGGCCGGAGCGCTTCTCGCGCTTCAGCGAGACGCACGACGTCGCGGATCTCGGGCCGATGCGCTACGCGTACGTGTCGACGCAGTCCGACGGCGAAGGCTCGATCCTCGTGACGATGCGACCGGTGGGCAGCTTCGTGCTCGACCACCTCGTGCCGGACGTGCAGCGCGACGTCGCGGGTGCCGACCCTCAGAACGTCCCGCGCCCGGAAGGCACGCGCCGCGTGCTCTCGGCGGAGGAGCGCGGGCAGCCGTATGGCGTCACCATGTTCGGCGACCCGACTCGAACGCGTGACGAGCTGCTCGCGCACTACCGCACTCTCGTGGATCCCGAACGCTTCACGCTGCTGGATCTCGAGGCGGCGGCGGAACGAATCGGGGAAGAATTCGACGAGCCTCTGCTCTATTACTTGGATCAACAGACCCCGGGTGGTTTCGTGGTGCTTCACTTCGAGGAACCTCGAGAGTCTTCTTCTCCCTTCAAGAGCTACGTGACCGTGATGGAGGCCCGATGACCCGCCACTCCGCCTTCGGCTCGAGCGGCCGCGCCGCGTCCTTCTTCGTGCTCGCGCTCGCCGCCGGCCTCGTCGGCTGCGACGACGAGACCTGGGAGCCGTCGTCGCTCGGCGGCGCCGGCGCGCCCGTGCGGGACGAGCCGCCGCCCGTGCGAGGGGCGGCCCCGACGGGGACCGCACGCATGCCCAACCTGCCCGCTACCCCGACGCCCGAACAAGAAGCGCAGATCGCGCGGCTCGTGGCGGAGGCCAGCAACGGCGGCGGTGGCGGTGGTCGCCGGGAGATGCCCGCGCTCCTCCGGCCCTACGACCGTTTCGGGGAGAACGGCGAGCAGCTCACGGACGCGCAGGCGGCCGACCTCTTGGACCGTGTGCTCGGCGCGGGGCGCAACGTGCTCGGCCAAGAGGTCACGCCCTGCGATCGCGTGTTGGCGATGGCGACCGCGGCCGCGAGCGCGACGGGCGACGAGCCGCTGGATCCGGCGGAGGTGCAGCGCCTCTGCGGACAGGTGCCGCCCGAGGTCCTCGCATGCGTCCAGCCGGAGGCCGAGCAGAGCGAGGCGGACAAGCGACGGTGTCGTAACCTCTTCGGGCAGTCGAGCTTCCTCGAACGGACCGCACCCGAGGATCGGACCCCGATCCCCCGTGCGCGCAGCGAGGAGGACGTCCGCCGCTTGCTCGGTCGTCCGCGGGAAGAGGCACCTCCGCCCGCTGGTCCGCGCAGCGAGCCGATGGCGGTCGAATGATTCGAGAGCGGCGAGTTGGTGGGTCGGTCGCGGTGAGCCGGTTACCGCGAGCTGGTCGTGGTGAGCCGTTGCGTGAGCCGGTCGCAGTGAGCCGGTCGCAGTGAGCCGGTCGTAGTGAGCCGGTCGTGGTGAGCCGGTCGTGGTGAGCCGGTCGTGGTGAGCCGGTCGTGGTGAGCCGGTCGTGGCCGGGGCGAATCGCGCGAGCGAGCGGCGAGCACCCCTGGTACGCTCGCGGCGCGATGGCGCTCATCGAGTTCCGCGACGTGCGCAAAGCGTTCGGCCCGAAGGTCGTCTACCGCGGGCTGAACCTCGCGATCGAGCGAGGCGAATCGCTCACCGTCATCGGCGGCTCCGGCCAGGGCAAGAGCGTGATGCTCAAGATGCTCGTCGGGCTGCTCTCGGTGGATTCGGGCGAGATCTCGTTCGACGGGCAGGTGATCAGCGGGCTCGACGAGCGCGGCTTCTCGAAGGTGCGACGCCGCATCGGGATGCTCTTCCAGGGCGCCGCGCTCTTCGACTCGCTGACGGTCGCGGAGAACGTCGCGTTCGGGCTGCGCGAGATCGGTGAGCGCGACGAGAAGGCGATCCGCGGGCGGGTGACCGAGAGCCTCGGCTACGTCGGCCTCGAAGGTAGCGAGGATCTGTGGCCGGCCGACCTCTCGGGCGGTATGAAGAAACGCGTCGGGCTCGCGCGCGCGATCGCGGTTCGCCCGGAGGTCTTGCTCTACGACGAGCCGACCACTGGCCTCGACCCGGTCAACATCGCGCGCATCACCGACCTCATCCAACACCTGCAGCGGACCCTCGACGTGACTTCCATCGTCGTCACCCACGACATGCCGAGCGCCTTCCGGGTCAGCAACCGCATCGCGATGATCCAAGACGGCACCGTCATCTTCTCCGGCACTCCCAAGGCGCTCGCGAACGCCGACGATCCGCGCGTGCGTGACTTCGTCGAAGGCAACGCGCCGGAGAACGAGGACGCCTCCGTCATCCTCGGGGGCACGGCGTGAGCAATCCGCGCGGGACGGAGCTGCGCGTCGGCGCGTTCGTGGTGGTGGCGCTGCTCATCGGCGGCGTGCTCGCGTTCGTGATCGGGAGCCAACGCAACCTCTTCCAGTCGAAGACCACCTACACCGCGGTGTTCAGCGACATCGGCGGGCTTCGCCCCGGCAACGCGGTGAACGTCGCGGGCGTGAGCGTCGGCAGCGTCGAGAGCGTGTCGTTTCGCGACGACGGCAAGGTCGACGTCACCTTTCGCGTGATCAGCGACGCCGCGCGGCTCATTCGCGGCAACCCCGAGCGCCCGATCGAGCATCAAGACGCGAACCTCGAAGAGAACGACCCCGAGATGCCGAAGCCGAGCCTCGTGAGCGTCGGCAGCAAGGGTCTGCTCGGCGATCGGCTCATCGACATCACGGTCGGCGACACGCGGCTGCCCGAGTGGGATGCGGGGCGTCCGCTCTTCACGAACGAGAGCGGCGGGCTGATGGCGCAGGCGGAAGAGATCGCCGACGACGTGCAGGCCACGGTCGAGAACGTGCGTTTGATGACCGATCCCTTCCGCGATCAGGAGATGTCGCGCGCGCTCGAAGAGACGACGGTGAACCTCGCGCGGGTGACGGGCATGCTCGCGAACGGCGACGGCGCGGTGCAGCGCCTGATGACGGATCCCGCGACGGCGGAGGAGCTGACCGCGACCATCCGCGACTTGCGCGCGACGAGCGCGGAGCTGCGGCGCACGACCTCGGGCATCCGCGCGATCACCGACGAGATCCGCACCGGCGACGGAACCGCGAACGCGCTCATCTACGGCAGCGAAGGGCGCGAGGCGCTCGCGAACGTGGCGCGGGCGAGCGGTGAGGTCGCGGAGCTCCTGCGCGCGGTGCGCGAGGGCGACGGCACCATGCACCAGCTCATCTACGAGGACGAAGCGGACGAGCTGCTCGCGAACCTCACGCGCGCGAGCGAGAACGTCGCCGCGATCACCGACGACGTCCGCGCGGGTCGCGGCACGCTCGGCGGGTTGCTCGTGGATCCCTCGATCTACGAGGACGTGAAGCGTCTCGTGGGCGATCTGGAGCGCAACGACATCCTGCGCGCGCTCGTGCGCTACAGCATCCGCCGCGACGAAGAGGGTGGGGCGGCGCAGGTGGAGGAGGCGCCGTGAGCGCGGACGTGAACGAAGCGGCGAGCGCGGCCGCGCGCGGCGACGTCGGCAACGCGGTGGACGCGCAGTACCTCGCGCTCCTGCGCGCGATCCTCGATCGAGGCGCACGCCGCGGCGATCGCACGGGCACGGGGACGCGCAGCCTCTTCGGGCACCAGATGCGCTTCGATCTGCAGGCGGGGTTTCCGCTGCTGACGACCAAGCGCGTGCACACGAAGTCGGTGATCCACGAGCTGCTCTGGTTCGTGCGCGGCGACACCCACGTACGCTCGCTCCAAGAAGCCGGCGTCACGATCTGGGACGAGTGGGCGACCGCGGAACAGACCGCGCGCTTCGGTCGCTCCGAAGGAGATCTCGGGCCGGTCTACGGCCATCAATGGCGGAACTTCGGCGCCACGCGCCGGCCGGACGGGACCTACGAGCGCGACGGCTTCGATCAGCTCCGCTGGTTGATGGACACGATCGCCAAGAACCCCGAGAGCCGGCGGCTCATCGTGAGCGGCTGGAACCCCGAGGAAGCGGGCGAGGTCGCGCTGCCGCCCTGCCACACGCTCTTCCAGCTCTACGTGCAGGACGGCAAGGTGAGCTGTCAGCTCTACCAGCGCAGCGCGGAACATCGCGAGCTACGCGCTGCTCACGCAGATGATCGCGCATTGTTCGGGGTACGTGCCGGGCGAGTTCGTGCATTCGTTCGGCGACGTGCACCTCTACGAGAACCACGTCGAGCAGGCGCAGCTCCAGCTCTCGCGGGCGCCGCGCGCGCTGCCGACGATGACGATCGACCCCGACGTCCGCGACCTCTTCGCGTTGCGCTTCGAGCACTTCCGCCTCGAAGGCTACGACCCGCACCCGCGCATCGCCGCGCCGGTGGCGGTGTGAAGGACGAGGCGAGCGACGAGGCGCCCGCTCCCGACGCGTCGTCGAGCCCGCGCCCGCTCGCGCTGATCGTCGCGGTCGGTCGACGCGGCGTGATCGGCGACTCGAACGGCCACCTCGGTCTTCCGTGGCACATTCCCGAGGACCTGCGTCGCTTCCGCGAGCTCACGACCGGCCACGCGGTGATCATGGGTCGCCGCACGCACGAGCTCATCGGGCGTCCGCTGCCGAAGCGACGCAACCTCGTGCTCAGCCGGCGGGTCGGCCTCGCGCTGCCGGGCTGCGAGGTGGTCTCCTCGCTCGACGAAGCCCTCGCGCGCGTCGCGGACGACCCGCTGCCCTTCGTCATCGGCGGCGCCGAGCTCTACGCGGCCGCGCTCCCGCGGGTCACTCACGTGTTCCTCACCGAGGTGGACCGCGAGGCCGAAGGCGACACGTACTTCGCGCCGCTCGATCCCACGGACTTCGTGGAGGTCGCGCGCGAGACTGGCGAGACCGACGGCGTGGTCTTCGTCGAGCTCCGACGTCGGGAGCGCTGAGTTTCCGAATCGGACACCGACACGGTCTCCGACTCGGCCACGGTCTCCGACTCGGCCACGGTCTCCGACTCGACACGGTCTCCGACTCGACACGGTCTCCGACTCGGCCACGGTCTCCGACTCGGCCATGGTCTCCGACTCGGCCACGGTCTCCGACTCGGCCACGGTCTCCGACTCGGCCACGGTCTCCGACTCGGCCACGGTCTCCGACTCGGCCACGCCCTCCGACTCGGACACGGTCACCGACCGATTCGCGGCGTCGCCCGCTCCGCACGTCGCCGCGCGAAGACGCGCTTGCTCCTCTTGCGTTCGCTCACTCGCGGCCTTCCGGCGCTTTCCGACGGGCCTATAGAGTCCGCGCCGATGCATCAGCCTCTCCTCGATCACCTCGCGAACGAGACCGCCGCCCTCCGCGAGCAGGGTCTCTACAAAGCCGAGCGCGTCATCACCTCGCCGCAGGAAGCGGCCATCGACGTGCGCACGAACGGCGACACGCGCGAGGTGCTGAACTTCTGCGCGAACAACTACCTCGGCCTCGCGAACCATCCGCGCCTCGTCGCGGCGGCCCAGAAGGCGGTGGCGGAGCACGGCTTCGGCATGGCCAGCGTGCGCTTCATCTGCGGCACGCAGGACATCCACAAGACGCTCGAGGCGCGCCTCGCGAAGTTCCTCGGCACGGAGGACACCATCCTCTACTCGAGCTGCTTCGACGCGAACGGCGGCTTCTTCGAGACCTGCTTCGGCGCCGAGGACGCGATCATCACCGACGCGCTCAACCACGCCTCGATCATCGACGGCATCCGCCTCAGCAAGGCGCAGCGCTTCCGCTACGCCAACAACGACATGGCGGACCTGCGCGCCAAGCTCGAAGAGGCGAAGGGCGCGCGCTTCAAGGTCATCGCGACCGACGCCGTCTTCTCCATGGACGGCTACCTCGCGAACCTCCCCGCGGTCTGCGATCTCGCGGACGAGTACGGCGCGATCGTCTTCATGGACGACTGCCACGGCGTCGGCTTCATGGGCAAGACGGGCGCGGGCACGCACGAGGAGCTCGGCTGCTTCGGCCGCATCGACGTGATCACCGGCACCCTCGGCAAGGCGCTCGGCGGCGCGAGCGGCGGCTACGTCTCCGGCCGCAAGGAGATCGTCGAGTGGCTCCGGCAGCGGAGCCGGCCGTACCTCTTCTCGAACACGCTGGCGCCGGTGATCGCGGGCGCGTCGCTCGAGATGCTCGACCTGCTCGAAGAAGAGGGCGAAGCGCTCCGCGCGCGGCTCTGGGAGAACGCCAAACACTTCCGCGCGCGCATGGAGGCGGCGGGCTTCCGCCTGCTCCCCGGCAAGCACGCGATCATCCCGGTGATGCTCGGCGACGCGAAGCTCGCGACGGCGTTCGCCGATCGCCTGCTCGCGGAGGGCATCTACGTGATCGGCTTCTCGTTCCCCGTCGTGCCCAAGGGCGAGGCCCGCATCCGCACGCAGATGAGCGCCGCGCACACGCGCGAGCAGCTCGACCGCGCGGTGGACGTGAAGGTGGGCAAGGAGCTCGGGGTGATCTGATCACGAGCGCGGAGCGGCGGCGCCGACGGCGAGTCGCCCTCCGGACGGAACGCAGCTCGCGAGGCGGGGCTGCTCGCCGAGTGGGGCTCGCCGACGTCACTCGAGGAAACCGGAAGAGTCGTCGCGAATCGCGTTTGAAGATCGGTTGGAAGTTCGGGTGTAACTCGCGGTGAGCTTTCGCCGCACGGAGTCAGTGTGATGAGGGCTGCTCAACCCATTCCGAAGTCGATGCGGGCGCTCGTGAAGAAGGAGCGCACCGAAGGGATCTGGATGGACGAGGTCGCGGTGCCCGAGATCGGGCCCAACGACCTGCTCATCCGCGTGAAGAAGACCGCGATCTGCGGCACCGACGTCCACATCTACAACTGGGACGATTGGGCGCAGGCGACCATCCCGGTGCCGATGACGGTCGGCCACGAGTTCAGCGGCGAGGTCGCGGCGGTAGGCTCGCACGTGCTGGGCTTCGCGGTCGGCGATCGCGTGAGCGGCGAGGGTCACATCACCTGCGGATTCTGCCGAAACTGCCGCGCCGGCAAGCGCCATCTCTGCCGCAACACGGTGGGCGTCGGCGTGAACCGCCCGGGCGCTTTCGCGGACTACCTGTCCATCCCGGCCGTCAACGCGTTCAAGCTCCCCGCGAACATCCCGGACGAGATCGCGGCCTACCTCGACCCGCTCGGCAACGCCGCGCACACCGCGCTCTCCTTCGATCTCGTCGGCGAGGACGTGCTCATCACCGGCGCGGGCCCCATCGGCATCATGGGCGCCGCGATCGCCAAGCACGTGGGCGCTCGCTACGTCGTGGTCACCGACGTCAACGACTTCCGCCTCGGCCTCGCGCGCAAGATGGGCGCGACCCGCACCGTGAACGTCGCGCGGGAGAGCGTGCGCGACGTCATGAACGAGCTGGGCATGACGGAGGGTTTCGACGTCGGCCTCGAGATGAGCGGCAACGGGCAAGCCTTCCGCAGCATGCTCGAGACGATGAACCACGGCGGCCGCGTGGCGCTCCTCGGCATCCCGCCCAAGGACGTCACCATCGACTGGAACCACGTCATCTTCAAAGGCCTCGTGATCAAGGGAATCTACGGCCGCGAGATGTTCGAGACTTGGTACAAGATGGTCTCGATGCTCCAGAGTGGGCTCGACGTGTCTCCGTTGTTGACCCACCGCTACGCGATCGACGACTTCCAGGAAGGATTCGACGTGATGCGGAGCGGAAAGAGCGGGAAGGTCGTCCTCGACTGGACGTGATCTCGGTTTGACGTTCTTGGAGCCGGCCGAGGCCGAGCGACCCGACGTCATTCGAGCGTCGCCGTCAGGCGAACGAACCAGCAAACCGCAGGCTCGCGCGACTTCGCGTGTCTCCCTCGGAGGGAGCGCGCGACGCGCGAGCGCCGTCACTCCCCGAGGCAGATCGGATCGTCGCCGCAGCGCTCCATGCGCGCGAGCGCGTCCTCGTGGCGGTCGCGCATGGCGCTGACCTGCTTGGTCCCGCGCGGGCGCGTGCCCCGCGGCGGGGTCACAGCCGCGGGCGCTTCGACCGGCGGCGCGGCGGGCACCTCCACGATGCGCTCGACCGGCACCTCCACCCGCACCTCGCGCACGATCACCTCGGGCGCCGTCGCGACCGGCGTGGGCACCGACGCGCGCCACACGAGCAGCGCGCCGAGCACCGCAGACGCCGCGACGCTGATCCCGAACGCGACCGCCCACGGACGCGAGGGCGCGCTCGTCGGCTCGCTGGGCGTCCCCGCGATCACACGTCGGTGAAGCTCCTCGCGCTCGGCGCGGATTCCGTCGAGCTCGCGCCGCAGGGCCTCCACCCGCGCGCGCTCCTCCGCCGTGCGGTCGGCCACCACTCGATCCACCTCGGCGCTCGCGACCTCGCGCGCGATGGCTTCTTCGCGCGCACGCTCCGCCTCTCGCCGCGCGCGCTCCGCGGCTTCTCGTTCCGCCCGCGCGCGCGCCTCCGCAGCCGCGGCCTCCTCCTTCGCCCGCGCCTCCGCGGCCTCCCGCGCGATGCGCGCGTCCTCCAGCTCGGCGAGCTCGCGAAGGGCAAACAGAACGCTGGTCTCGGTGGGCTTGGTCGTGGGCTGGGTCATGGCGGCGTCTCCTCGGACCCTCCTTCAGCAAGCTCTCGGCCAGCCGAAAATCGTCATGATTTCGAGGCTGGTCGCGTCTGGATGGTGCTGGGGACATCGACGTGATGCTGTTGAAAGCATCATCCGCTCGGCGGCTTTCTGGACCCGACTCGCGTGCTCGGCTCCGATCGCGCTCCATGCCGTCGAGCTCGCCAGGCGCGATCCGCGCTCCGACCCTCTCGGTCGCCCCTCTCTCGACGACGAGCGCTGCGCGCGGGCTCGCGGGCGAACGCGGCGCCACGGCCCTGCTCGCGCTCAGCGTCTTCGTGCTGCTCTTCGCGTACTACCTGCTCAAGACCGCCCGCGAGCCGCTCATCCTCGCGCACCCGCAGGGGCCCGAGCTCAAGGCATACGCGGGCGGCGCGCAGGCCCTCGCGCTGCTCGTGCTCGTCCCCCTCGTCGACCGCCTCGCCGCGGTCACCTCGCGCCTCCTCTACGGAGTGCTCGGCTTCTTTCTCGCGACGCTCCTGCTCTTCGCGCTCGGCGCCGCGCTCGGCTGGCCCATCGGCTTCGCCTTCTACGTCTGGCTCGGCGTGCTCAACGTCTCGGCCGTCGCGCTCTTCTGGGGCTTCGCCAACGAGCGCTTCTCGCGGGCCGCCGGCGAGCGCGCCTTCCCCGCCATCGGCGTCGGCATGACCGCGGGTGGCTTCGCGGGCAGCTTCCTCGCCGCGCGCCTCTTCGACGCCTCCGAGAGCCCCGCGCTCGTGCTCCTCGTCGCGGCGGCGCTCCTCGCGCTCCACCTCGCCCTCTACGCCGCGCTCTTGCCGCGCGACCCGTCGAGGTCGGTCTCCCGTGGGGGCGCGCCGCTTCGTCACGGGAAGGCGCGCGACTCGGGCACGCGCGACTCGGCGCACGAATCGATCGTGCGCGAGTCACTCACATCCGATTCCCGGAGCGCGTGCGAGCGCGTCACTGTCGATTCGACGGATCGCGAGGAGTGTCCGAGCGCCTCGAAGATTCGCGATTCTCGAGCGGCCGGAACGCTCTCCGGCGAATCTTCACGCCCCTTCGAAGGCGCACGCCTCCTCCTGCGCGACTCCTACCTCCGCGGCGTCGCGTTCCTCCTCGTGCTGCTCAACCTCGCGAGCACCACCGGCGAGTACGTCCTCGGTCGCCGCGTGGTCGACGAGCTCACCGGCGGAGACGCGGCCGCGATCGGCGCCTTCTACGGCGACTTCTACTTCGGCGTGAACGTCGCCGCGCTCGCGCTCCAGCTCCTCGTCGCCCCCCACGTCGTCCGCCGCTTCGGCCTCGCGGGTGCGCTCCTCGCGATGCCGCTCTTGGCCGCGCTCTCCTTCGGCTCGCTCGCCCTCGGCCTCCCCACGCTGCTCTTCGTCTGGCTCCAGGGAGCGACCAAGTCGACCGACTACTCGCTCGTGAACACCGGCCGCGCGCTCCTCTGGCTCCCCACCTCGCGCACCGCGAAGTACGCCGCCAAACACACCGCGGACACGCTCGTGGTCCGCCTCGGCGACCTGCTCTCCGCGGGCCTCGTCTTCGTCGGAACCTCGCTCTCCCTCGGCATCGCGGGCTTCTCCGCGATCGGCGTGGGCGTCGCGCTGGTGTGGCTCGTGGTGGTGGTGCGTTTGGGGCGGCGGTATCGGGCGATGGGGTGAGCGAGCATCTCCGGCGCCGTTTCGAGCGACCCAAGTGCGCGCCGCGCGGTGCTCACCGCGCTGCGGCACACGTCACGCTCGACTCCGAGATCACCCACTCGCGGCCGATCCGCGTTCCCCACACCACGTGGAGCGCGCTTCCGTCCCACGACCAGCTCGTGATCACGCGGCCCGATGCGGGCGCGATCGGGGTCGGCTCTCCCACTGCGGCGGCGCGGAGATCCCACCGATCGCGCGGCTCGACAGCCGATGCTCACCGCTCGACCACACGGCGAGCGTGCTCGTCCGCGGCGTGGGCTGCGACGCCACGAGCAGCCGGAGGTTTCGCACCGACGAACGCCCGAGCTCACGCGGAGGGGTCGCCGAACAGGTCGTCGCGCCGAAGTAGGTTCGATCCGGCTCCAGCGTCGGGCGCGGCGCCGGGCTCGGCTGAGCCGCCGCGGGTGGGACGAGGCATGCGGCGATCACGATCGCGAAGGCGGGCGTACGCATCGGCATCCATCGTACCTCCGGGGTCTGTGTCGAGCGGACATCGGGGCATTCGGGCGAAGCCGGCATGCAACGAAGAACGAGCGTGACGAGCGACGTTCTTCCGCGTGGCGGAACGTCGGCGTCGTGCCGGCTCGAGACGGGAGTTGGAGCGTGCTGACCTGCGCGCGTTCGGGCGTCCCAGGAATGCACCTCGCGCAGCTTCGTCACGCCGCGCACGGGACCGAATCGCTCCTTGGTGCCAATCGAGCCGATCACCGCGCGTGCCACGCCCGACGGACGCGCGAGGGCGCGACCCCCTGCGGTGTCGCGCCCTCGCCATCGGTTCGTGCTCGCTCAGGGCGCGCGATAGACGTAACGGAACACGGTGGTGGTACCCCCGACGTCACGCGCGAGCGGCTCGAGGCCGGCGCCCGCCCACACCCAGCCACGAGACGCGTTCAACACCGGAGGGTGGGTGATGCCGGTCCAGAACGGGTCGGCCACGAGGGTGAAGGGCTCCGAGATCCCGACCGACGAGCCGGTGCCGAACAGCGCCAGCGCGTTCGCGAACGCTCCCGAGTTGCTGTTCGGACCCGTGAACACCACGCGCCCGCCTCGGTGAATGAAGCGGCGTACGATCGGCCGCCACACCGTCGCGTCGAGCGTGCAGTTCTCCGCCTCGGGGAACACGAGCACGTCGAACGTGCCGATCGCGGCGTCCACCGCCGAGGAGTCGGCGAGGACGGAGATCGAGGCCGCCGGAGCTCCAGCGAACACGAGCGCTGCGACGGTGGCGTTCACCTCACCGGCCGAAACGCCGCTGGGGTTGTCGTTCGTGGGGCCGGTGGTGTCGGCGCACTGGGAGACCACGCGAACACGCCGCGTACGGTCGTAGGGCAGGGGGTTCCAACGGAAATCCACCGCGCGGCGCAGCAGGCCCGCAGAGGCCGCGTTCCACTCCCAGTAGTCGTACGGCAACGCGTACATCTCGTTCCGAACCGACTGCAGCGCGGCGACGATCTGGTTCGCGATCAAGGCTTCGATGTCGACGATGCCGTCGCCGTCCGAGTCGGCGTCGAAGTCGTCGAAGACGAATCCGTTCGCGAACGTGCGCCCCGCGTTGCCACGAACGATCGCCTGGCCACCCGGGAACGTCGCGTACGAGAAGCCGTCGGCGACGTTGAGCAGGTGACCGTTGTTGCCCCAGTCGTCGGGTGGGGTGGGGGTGAAGGTCACCCCCGTGACGTCGAACGGCGAGGTGAACACCGGGTCCGCGGCCGCTGCGGTGAACGCGAGCGGGTCGTGACCGGCGCCGACCGTGACACCGAAGGTCTGCGCCGCGGTCGCCGTCCACCCACTCGTCCAGGTCGCCAAGATCGCCGCGCCGCCGCCGCGCACGTACGTCTGAAGCGTCGTGTCCCAGGCGCCTGACGGGAGCGTGCTCGGCGCGTCCACGATGACGAGATCGTGCGTACCGCCGCTCACCTGAAGCACGAAGTTCGCGGCGGTCGCCGACGTCACGGTGCAGCCGAGACGGGCCGCTGCGTTCGCCGCACGAGGAGCCGCGGTGGCGTAGACCAAGATCGAGGGCTCGCCGCCGTTGCACACGTCGCATGCGTTCGGGACGCCGTCGCCATCCGCGTCGATGCTGTCGTCCACGCCCGCACAACGGTCACACGCGTCGGGCACTCCGTCGCCGTCCGCGTCGAGCGCGTCGTCGCCCGCTGCGCAGATGTCGCAGCCGTCGGGCACGTCGTCGCCGTCGGCGTCGAGCCCGTCGTCGTTGCCGGCGCACACGTCGCACGCGTCTGGCACTCCGTCGTCGTCCGCGTCGAGCGCGTCGTCGCCCGCTGCGCAGATGTCGCAGCCGTCGGGCACGTCGTCGCCGTCGGCGTCGGCCATGTCGTCGTTGCCAGCGCAGACGTCGCAGCCGTCGGGCACGTCGTCGCCGTCGGCGTCGGCCAGGTCGTCGCTGCCGGGGCACGCGTCGCACGCGTCCGGGACGGTGTCGGCGTCGGCGTCGAGCGCGTCGTCGCCGGCCGCGCAGATGTCACACGCGTCGGCGACTCCGTCGCCGTCGGCGTCCTCCATGTCGTCGCCCGTCTCGCACGTGTCGCAGGCGTTGGGGACACCGTCGCCGTCGGTATCCATCGTGTCGTCGCCGGTCGCGCAGACGTCGCACGCGTCGGGCACGCCATCGGAGTCCGCGTCGAGCGTGTCGTTGCCTTCGCAGACGTCACAGGCGTCGGGGACACCATCGGAGTCCGAGTCGGACGAGTCGTCGCCGGCCGCGCAGACGTCACACGCGTTCGGTGTGCCGTCGTCGTCGTCGTCCTCCGTGTCGTCGCCAGCGGCGCAGACGTCGCAGCCGTCGGGCACCCCGTCGGAGTCGGCGTCGAGGGTGTCGTCCTCGTCGGGGCACACGTCGTCGGCGTCGCACACCCCGTCGTCGTCGTCGTCCGGACATCCCGCGTCGCTGGGGCCAGCGTCGGAGCCGGAGTCGGCGGCCGAGCCGTCCTCACCGATGCTGCCGTCGTCGCCGGGTCCACCGTCGGGGGTGGTCCCCCCACCGCCACCGCACGCGGTGGCCAGCATCAGCGCAAGTACGAGCCATCTCGTCGATCTCATCCCGCAACCTCCCAGACGTGGAATGTCTGCCGCTGATGGTGGACGAATGTGGTGTGGTTGTATATGCGCAACGCGAAACGGGCTCACCGACGCCTGCGCGACGACGACGATCGGGGAGCCGAGCCGCCGCACACGGCAGCGTCGAAGGTCGTGCCCCCACCGCACGGCCGTTCGCCGTCGCTCGTCGTCGTTCGGTCGTCTCGGGGCTACGCCGGGCCCGACCGAGGGTCGATCCTCTGCGCCGCGAGCTCGACGTTGGGTTCGGAGCGCGCCGCCGACGTGGGCAACGTGATCGAGAACGTCGTGCCTCGACCGAGCGTGGAGTCGACCACGATGCGTCCCCGGTGCTCCTCGACGACCGCGCGCACCACGCTCAAGCCGAGGCCGGTGCCGCTCGCGCCTTTCGTCGTGAAGAACGGCGTGAACAATCGCGATTGATCGCTGGGCGCGATCCCGACGCCGTGATCGGAGACACGAAGCGTGGCTTCGCCTTCCGTCTCGGTGAGGACGACGTCGATGCGTCCGCCGTCCGGCATCGCGTCGCGCGCGTTCACGATGAGATTGAGAAGCATCTGCTGCAGGCGCGTCGCGTTGCCGCCGAGCGTCGCGTCGCCTTCGACGGCCGAGACGAGCTCGTAGCGTCGCAGCAGCGTCGACCGCACGAGCCGGACGGTGTCGTCGACGATCGTCGACAGGGAGACGAGCTCGCGTTCCGAGGACGACTCCGCGCGCGCCAGCCGGAGGACCCCACGCGTCATCGTGGACGCGAGCTCTACGGCCTCGTTCATCGAAGTGAGCGCGTCCGCGGTGAGCGCCGGCCGCTCGTGGGCCGCGACGTCACGCAGCATCGCGAGGTTGAGCTGGAGGATCGTCAGCAGGTTGTTCATGTCGTGCGCGACGCCCGCCGCGAGCTCGCCGAGCACCGCGAGGCGTTGGGTCGAGTCGCGATCGGCTTGGAGACGCACACGCTCCGTGACGTCCTCGATCATCACCAGCGCGCCCGCGGGCCCGTCTTCGTTCCAAGGCGCGACGCGCCAGCTCCACCAACGGTCTTCCCCCGGAACTCGTTCGGCTTCTCGGGTGGCGCGACCTCCTTCGGTGAGCGTTCGCCCGATCGCGAGGGCGAGGTCCGCCGGCATCGCATCGAGCGTCGCTTCGGGAGGCGCGCCTCCGGTCGGGGCGAAGACGTGCCGCCACGTCGTGCTCGCGCGCACCACTCTGCCGCGCTCGTCGAGCAGTGCGACCGCAGCGGGAACGTCGTCGATCAAGGAGTGGGTTTGCGCACGCTGCGTGCCGAGTCGGCTCAGGTGAAAGCGATCGGTCACCAGCAGCAGCAGCGCACCCCACAAGAACGGCACCGCGCCGGCCAGCGTGTCGCCGATGGGGTCCGCCCACGCGACCCCCTCCAGCTCCAGCAGGTCCATCGTCTGCTGAGCCAAGAGCGTCCCGAGGACGGTCACCACCGCCACTCGAATCGACATCGGGAGACCCGTCGCGCGCAGGGCCAGCACCAGGCCGAGCGCGAGCACGAGCGCGGTCGCCGTCTGGACCAGGAAGATCATCGAGGCTCCGCGAGCGAGCGAGGGGCGGCGACGACCCAGCTCGTGATCGCCACCGCGCTGGCGAAGTAGGCGAGGTGCTCGATCGCATCGAAGAACACGAAGAGGACGAAGTGCTCCACCACCGTCGCCGTCCACGCCACCAAGAGGAACGCGCCAGCGGTCGCGAGACGACGGTGCGCGGGCAAGCTCTGGAAGACCTCGCGCTTGAGGACGCTGACCAGCACGATCGCGACGCCGAGCGCGAGGTTCAGCAGCTCACGTTCCGAGTGTTCTCCCACGGGCGAACGGTACGCCGTGGCGCGAGGTGGGCCAACGACGTGTGGCGACCGGACCTCCTTGCAGACGACGTCCCGAGCGGGCCACCGCGTGCGCGGAGCCGACCGACCGCGCGTGACCGACGCCGCGGGACGAGAGCACCTCCGTCGTGTCGGCGCGGAAGCGCGCGTTCGTGCCGACACACCGTTTCGAAGGCGACATGGGGAACGCTTCGGCCCTGGAGGCTTGGGTCCTGAATCTCCCCTGACGGCGGTGGACGCCCGGTCGTGCGGTCAGCTTCCCGGTCGGCTGGGTCAGCGGCCGACGAAGCGCTCCGCCAGCGCGAGCGCGCGCTCCACGTCCGCGTCCACCAACGCGTGCCCGCCCGGACGCAGCACGTGCTCGTGCGCGCGACCCGCATCGAGCATCGCCCCGTGCAGCGCCTCCATCGTCTGCCGATGGTGTGGATCGTCCTCGCCCGCGACGAGCAACCACGGCGCCAGTGATGGATTCGCGCCGAGCTCACCGCGCAGTCCGCCTCCGACGACCGCCCACCCTTCGAGCTCGACGATCCGTTCGCTCGCGAGCGCAGCGACCGCGAACGCGCCGTTCGAGTACCCGAGCGCGACGCGCGGACGCGGCAGCGCGTCGAGCGGCCACGTCGCCGCGAGCTCGCGCAGCCGACCTCGCTGACGCACCTCGATCGGCCAGCACACCGCCTCGTGCATCGACGGATCCCAATCGCAGTGTCCCCGCTCCCCCTGCACCACGAGCACCCCGAAGCCGCTCGCACGCGCGCGCTCGATCACCCGCGCGCGCGTGTCGAGCTCTCCGTCGCCGAACAAGAGCCCGTGCGCGAAGATCAGCGTGCCGCGTGGTGGTCCAGGCGGCGGCGCGTAGCAATGGCCGCCGTCGTCGACGTGCGCGTCGCTGCAGGGTGGTGGCGCCGACGAAGCGCGGATGCGGCGTTCCGGTTGGGGCTCCGGGGGCGCGGAGGCCTGCGAACGCGAAGGAGCCTCGCGGGTGGCGCATGCGAAGAGGAGAACGAGAAGGAGTCGCACGGCGGACCAACGCCCGAGCCCGAGGGTCATTCGTTCGAGGATCGAGGGCCGAGCAGCGACACGACTCCGCGACGATCGGACCGCTCATCCCGGAGCCGCGGCATCGTGCGCTACGATGCCGTCTCGATGTCGAGCGCCGAGCCCCCCGCCCCTCGCGCCCCTCGCGACCCCGCCCTTAGCGACCCCGTCCTTAGCGACCCCGTCCTTAGCGACCCCGTCCTTAGCGACCCCGTCCCTCGCGACCCCGTCCTTAGCGACCCCGTCCCTCGCGACCCCGCCCCTCGCGACCCCGCCCCTCGCGACCCCGCCCCCGCCGACCCCGCGCCGGCTTCGACCACCGCGCCCCGCGTCGACGCTTGGGTCGTCGCCGCGCTCCTCACCCCCGTCGCGATCCCGGTCCTGCGACCGCTCGGGGACCACTCGACGTCGCTCGCGCTGCGCATGTCGCTCTTGCTCTGGATGTTGCTCACCCTCGTCGGAGGGTTCGAGCTGCTCACGTACAGCCGCGCACGGGCGAGCACGTGCAGGGTCGCGCGCTGGATCCTGGGCACCGTCGTGGCGCTCTTCATGGGCACCGTCGCGCTCAACCTCGTCTTCGGTCCGAGCGTCCTGCGGCTGATGACCCAGCGATGACGAGCTTCTTCTTCGAGACGGAGGAGCCGCCGCCGCGACCCGGTCCCGACGTCTGAACGATGTCGAAGCGAGCCCGCGGTGGTCTGCCGTCGACGTTCGGCGCCCGATCAACTGACGTGGTACCGGCCGCTCGTCGAAGGCGCGCTCAATACGACGAGCTCATCCCCAGCGCGCCGTCACTCGACTCTTCACGCAGCATCGTCGCGAGCGCGTGCCGACCGATCCAACCCTCGAGCGGCTCCTCCGTGAACGACGACCCGGTCATGGCGGGTGCCTGCGTCACCACCGCGTCGCCGCCCTCGAACGTGAGCGCGTAGCGGTAGCCCGTGGCCTCCGAGACCGGCGGCTCGCACTCGTCGCCCTCCTCGCAGCACCCCTCGTCGCGCTCGAAGTAGCTCGTCGCCTCGATCGGCAGCGCAGCGCAGCGGATCGCGTCGTCGACGAGCCCACACACCCATGCCTGCTGCTCGGCGCCACCGTTGCGCTCGCAGACCCCCATGTCCTCGTCGTTCTGTGTTCGACGCGCTTGGAGCACGGCCTCGGGCGCGCCGCCCGGGATCACGTCGACGAGCTCGAAGCGCTGCACTTCGTAGTCGGCGCTCATGCCCATCGTGCCCGGGCTGTAGAGCGAGGCGATCGGCACCGCGCGCGCCCGTGCGCCCGCCTTCAGCACGAGCGTCACGTTCACGTCCGCGCCGAGTACGATCACCGAGTGCTCGATCAGCCGCGCCTCGAAGTCGGCTGACCCCGCCGACTCGGTCGAGAAGTCACCGCTCGTCGCGCCCGTCGGCGTGCGGATGCGTTCTTCGATCTGGTCGCAGCTCTGAAGATCTCCGCGCGTGAAGCCGGCCCCGCCCTCCTCGCAATACGTGTCGCGGAGCCGGCGCGCGATCGCCTCGAACGAGCCCGTCAGCGCGACCGACGTCGTCTCCTCCACCGCGCCGAGCCCCTCGAGACGGCGCTGCACCGCCGCGTTCGGCCGCAGCGCGAGCGAGCGGGTCCAGACCTCGCGCGCATCGGCCTTGCGGCCCTTCGCCTCGTACACGAGCCCCGCGTTGAAGAGACACATCGCGACGGGGACCTTCAGCGCGTCGGGCGCATCGTTCGGCAGCCGACCGAGCGCGAGCTGGATCCAGCGCTCGGCTTCGTCGAGCTCTCCCGCGCGGAACGCGACGAACCCCGCTTCGCAGCGCAGCCGCGCGCTCGTGCCGTCGATCGCGAGCGCCCGCCGGAACTCCGCCAGCGCGGCCACGTGGTCTCTCGCGCGCGTCTTCGCACGCCCCTCGCGGATCGCCGCACGCAGCTCGCGACGTTGCGCGGGCGTGATCGTCGGGCGCGCGGGCGCTGCCGTCGGGCTCGCCGCGAGCGCGTTCGTGTTCGGTGCGCTCGGCGCGTTCGGCGCCTCGACCTCCGCGATGGCGCTCGGCGCAGGCGTGTCCTGCGCGCTCGTGCTCTCGGCCGGCGCCGTCGGACTCGTCGTAGGCGACGTGGGCCCTGCCGGCTCGTTCGAGCTCCCACACGCCAACCCCAGCGCCACGAGCACCGACATCGCCACGCGCGTCATCCCGCGAAGCTACACCACCTCTCGCTCGGACGGCCCTCGTCCCGCAAACACGACCCCTGAGGCTCGCGGCGGATCCTCACGCGCGCAGTCGACGGCGAGCCTTTGCACCTCCGCGGTCGGCGTCGTGGCGTGTCCGAGCACCAACTTGTCGTGAAGTGTCCCTAGAACGGCCGACCGCAGCCTCCTATCTTCCCGCCGCTCGAGAGGAGCTCGCGGAGAGCTCCCGCGACGGCATCGGGCGAGACGACTTCGCGTCTCAGACTCGTTGGCGAGCTCCGGCTCTTCGACGTGCCAGGTCACGTCGAATCGGCTGGAGAAGTCGGCGGCTGACCCCGCCGACGCGGACGAGAAGAGGGGAATGAAGATCCCCTCCCGAGGTCCTCGAGCGTTTCGATGGTTCTGCGACGGAGTATCCGATGTTCTCTCAAACAGCTCTCGTTCTCGTTCTGCTTCTCGTCGTTTTCACCGGTTGCTCGGACAGCAGCTCGGGCGCGGCCGCGACCGCGCCGACCGCACCGTCCGAAGGGGCTGCGACGGGCGAAGTGCTCCACTCCTTCGACGTCCAGACGGGAGGCATCCTCACGGGTGGAGAGATCGCTTTCGATCGGGCGAGCGGCGACGCCGTCGGAACGCTTCACGTGAGCGTGCGCGTGGCGAGCGCGGGCACGTACGAGGGTGGGCAGCCGCCCGAGGCCCACTTTCCGTTCCGCGTCCAGAGTGCGAACGTGGTCGTGCTCGGCCAGGAGATCACGCCGACGGTCCTGAGTGCTCCCGAGCGACTTCCCATCACGAACGGAGAGATCGCTCCGGTCGTGCTCCAGTTCCGAATCTCGAATCCGGCTCTCGGGGATTCGTGTGGCGGCACGATGGACGTCTCCGCCGCAGTCAACTACGGGCTCGGAGAGCTGGTGTCGCCGCGTCCGCTCGCGACCGGAACGGACGTGACGGTCGGCGGCCGCGTCGACACGACCTCGGCCGGCACCGGATTCCTTCCCGTCCGCTGTCAGTGAGCTCGGCGGGCGCGCGGACGTGAGAGCTCGGCTCGTTCCACGCCGCTCGAGCCGGGCTCACGACACCGCGGTGGCAGGTCCGTCGGTGTCGTCGGGCCAAGCCTCCAGGCGTTCACGGAGGAGCTCGAGCGAGCGCGCGCAATACAATCCGTCTTCGATGCGCTCGTCGAACGCGTACTTCACGGTGCAGACCTTGCGGAGCTCACCGCCGCGCTCGACCTCTCGCACCCGACCGAGCGCCGCGAAGATCGGACAGTTCCCCCACTCGTAGAGGTGGTGGTAGACCGCGTCGAGGCCGACCGAGCCCAGGTTGGCGACGAAGACCGAGCAATAGAGCGGGTCGGACTCGATCAGCGCCTTGGGGAGCAGGTTGCGCGCGTCGAGCCAACGCGCGAGGCCGATCAACCCGCGCAGGAGGAAGCTCGGCAGACGGAGCAGGATCGAGAGCTCCTTGTCGGTCTGGTTCTTCTCGTTCGAGCGCCCCTCCTTCACCCCGCCGCCGAGTCGCTCGAGGTGCGAGGCGAAGTCCGCCGAGGGGTCGAAACGGCGTTTGATCGCCACCATGGCGGCGTCGTCCGAGAGAGACTTCTTCGCGGAGAACGACAGCTCGATCTCCTTGCGTTGATAGAGGCTCGAACCGCTCGTGAAACGATTGAGCCGAGGTCGCTCAGCGAGAACCTTCACCACGCAGTACGTGTAGAGGTGGAAGATCGTGAGCTTCTGCCCGGTCGCGCGGCGTGCCTCGCAGAACGCCTGCGCTCGCGTGACGTCGAGCTCCTGCTCGAAGAACACCGTCGCTCCCGCGCGGGTGGGAATCAGGAAGGGCATGATCGCGCGCGTACCCGTCGTGCGGACCACGTCGCCGTCGAAACGTCGGAACCAAGGCATGCCCAAGTGAAGCGCACCGCGCGCCTTCGCGGGGAGGTGGCGCGATCGAGCACCACGTTGTCGTGAAGTGTCCCTCCCGCGGCTCTCGGGGCGGGACCAGTCTCCGGGCGTGTCCGACGTCCACTCCACCTTGCACTGGCTCGCCTCGCTCGCGCCCACGCGCCTCACGGGAACGCCCGAAGAACGCGCGGTCCAGGACGCGATCGCCGACCGACTGAAGCCCCACGGCTTCGAAGCGACCGTTCAGCCCTTCCGCTTCTCGCGCCACATCTACGGCTCGCTCGCGATGCACTTCGGGTTGGCGCTCGGCTTCCTTGCCGTCGGGCTCTACGTCCCGTGGCTTGGCGCGTTGGGGCACCTCGTGGTCGCGGTGAGCTTCTACTCCGAAGCGGTGCGACGGCGGCATCTGCTGCGCCTGCTCTGGCCTCGCGTCGCCACCCAGAACCTCATCCTCGTCAAGCCCGCCCGAGAGTCGCTGCGTCGCCGCGTCGTGCTCGTGGCCCACGTCGACTCCGCCTACACCGGGCTGATGTTTCATCCCGCGGTGCTCCGACAGATCGCGAAGCCCCCGCCGCGCGTGCTCTTCTTTCTCCAGAAGCAGCTTCTCCTGCCCTTCGTGTGTGTGCTGGTTCTGATGGGGCTCGAGGTGGCGCAGCCTCTCTTCGTTCCACCGCTCTGGCTGCTCGTCGTGCTCGCGGCTCCGATCGGGTTGGTCTTCTTCTTCAACGCCGACGTGGTCCTGCGAAACCGAGTCGTCCCGGGCGCGGCGGACAACCTCTCCGGTTGTGCCGCTCAGATCGTCGTCGGCGAGGAGACGTCGGTCCCGCCGGACGTCGAGCTCGTGTTGGTGTTCACGGGCGCGGAAGAAGCGGGAACGGGCGGCGCCGCGCACCTCGCGCGCACGTGTGGGTGGGATCCGTCGATCACCGACGTCGTGATCCTCGACACGCTCTCCAACGGCACGCTGCACCTGCTCGAGGAGGGCGAGATCTTCCCGGTGCCGATGCCCGAAGAGCTGGCTGCGAGTGCGCGCTCCGCCGCGCGTGCGGTCGGGGAGCCCGAGCCACGACCCTATCCGGTCCCGGCCGGGGCGACCGATGCGCTGCCCTTCCTCGTCGAAGGCTTTCGCGCGATCGCGCTCACCTGCATCGACCCGGAGCAGCACGCGCCTCGGAACTACCATCACCCGAACGACACCGCCGACCGCGTGGACGAGGCGTCGACGCGGATCGCCCAAGCGATGGTGCGTGAGCGGATGGCGCGCTGAGGCGCGTCGGGCCCCGTGCGTCTCTTTCGCGCGCATCTCGCCCGGCCTCTCGCGCGACGACGAAGCGACGCCGCGAGTTGGACGCGCGCGTTCGACTTGTCATCCTCCGGCCGCGATGTCGCGAGGCGATCCGCTCTTCATCTTCCGGCTCTGTCCGGTGGTCTTGGATCTGCTCGGTCCTCACCCGCAGGACCACGCGGCGCTCTTGGCGAGCTGCGGCCTGCCCGAGCGCGCGGCGTCCGGGACCATCACCGCGCCGCTCTCGCGCATACGCGAGCTCATGGACGAAGCGGCATTGCGACACGACGCGCCCTTCGGGCTCGCGCTCGCGCTCGCGGCGCCGGAGGGCACCTACGAGACCGCGGAGCTCTTGGTGCGCACGGCGCCCAACCCCCGCGTCGGCCTCGGCGCCCTCGCGCGCTACGCCGCGCTCATCAACCCCGTGGGGTGCTTCGAGCTCCGATCGGCGA
>JALOQC010000199.1 GCA_025453555.1 Myxococcota bacterium
GTCTCCTCGAAGACCGCTGGCTTCGCTCGACGCGAGCTCCGCGCGCTCCTCCGAGGACGCTTCGTCGGTCGCCGCGCTCTCGCGGCTGCGCTTCTCGGTGCGCACGACCTGCGGCGCCTCCGCGTCGCGACGTGCACGACGGGCACGACGGGCCTCCGCGCGCGCGATCGCCTCGGCCTCCGCGTCCTCACCCGCACGCTCGGCCTCGTCCGGCTCGCGCTCGGCGCGCGCCTCACGCACGTCGCGCTCGACCCGCGGCGCCTCGATCTCACGCTCGGCGCGCTGGGTGCGAGCCTCGCGCGCAGGCTCCTCCACACGCGCGCTGCGCGCGGGCTCCTCGGCGCGCGTGCGACGCGCGACGATCTCGGCGTCGTCCGGGATCACGATCCGCGGCTCCATCGGCGTGTCGGTGGCACGCGCGGGCGAGGCGACGTCCATCAACGTGTCTCCGCCGACTTCTTCCGCAGCCGACGCGCGCACACGATCGAAGCCGATCGTGAGCACCAGCCGTGGCGTCTCGCCTTCGACGCGCAGATCGACGCTCTCGAGGCGACCGACACGGCCGTCCTCTTCGACCGCCTTACCGAGCCGCAGGAACGGCAGCCCTTGCTCGACCACGAGCACGTCGCCCGCGCGGTGCACGACGTCCGCGTCGAGCCGCGGACCGACGCCTTCGAGCTTCAGCGAGACCACGCCTTGGTCGAGGCCGAACTCGCCCGCGCTCGGACCCGCGTCGCGCGCCCACACGACCTCGGCGCTCGCGTCGACGCAGCGTCCGTCGTGTGGCGATTGGAAGCGGCAGTGCAGGCGCGAGCCGACGTCCGGGAGGATCGCTGCGCGCATCGCGAGCCCACCGAGCCCGACGTCGACCGCGTCCGCCTCGAAGGCTTCGTCGTAGCCCTCCGGTCGGAGCTCCACGAGGACGTCCTCGAGGGGAATTCGTGCCTGTTCCGGATTCCGGCGTTCGATCGCTTGCTGCATCGCCCTGACCTCCGTCGCCATCGCCCGGCGACCCCCGCGTCGAACGAAGCGAGCGGGACCTCTCGCTGATAACGGGCAGCGTCGAAGCAGGTCCACTTTTCGGCGCGTCGTGATCGAGCACGCGTCGCGATCCCCGCGCGTCGCGATCCCGACGTCGATCCGCGCCCGTCGCGATCCCCACGCGTCGCGATCCGCGCGCGTCGCGATCCCCACGCGTCGCGATCCCCGCGCGTCGCGATCCCCGCGCGTCGCGATCCCCGCGCGTCGCGATCCCCGCGCGTCGCGATCCGCGCGCGTCGTGATCGAGCACGCGTCGCGATCCCCGCGCGTCACGATCCCGACGTCGATCCGCGCGCGTCGCGATCGCCGTGGACCCGGCGCTTCCTTGACCCACTCCGCAGCGCCTCCCACGCTCGGCGCCGATGGGTGTTCGCCTGCGGGTCCGATCCTCGTGGACGCGGCGCACCGACGCGACGGAGGCCTGCTTCGAGCTCGAGCAGACGAAGATCGTGATCGGTCGACGTGCGGGCGCGGACGTGCAGCTCCCTCATCCCGCGGTGAGCGGCGCGCACGCGACGCTGCGGCTCGAAGGGCCGCGCGCGACCCTCGTCGACGAGGCGAGCACCAACGGCACGAAGGTCAACGGCGCGCGCATCGCGCCCCAACGCGCGAAGCCGCTGCGGGACGGCGACGTGATCGAGATCGGCGGCTTCACGCTGCACGTCGAGCTCGGGATCGCGGCCAGCGGCGTGTCGGCCGAGGACACGCGCGCGCTCGCGCTGCAGCTCTTGCGCGACGCCATGGATCCTTCGGGCGATCGGCTCTCGCCGCCGCGGCTCGTGGTGCTCAACGGCGCGACCGAAGGCGCGGAGCTCGTGTTGCCGCCCGCTCCGTCGAGCGTGGTGATCGGTCGCGGGGAGGGCTGCGATCTACAGCTCCCCGACGCGGACGCATCTCGCGAGCACGCGACGATCACCCGCGATCACCGAGGGGTTCGCGTGCGGGATCTCGGCAGCAAGAACGGCGTGATCGTGAACGGACGCCCGACGCGCGACGCGGGGCTTCGCGATCGCGACGAGCTGCAGATCGGCGCGACGGTGATGGCCTTCGAGGATCCCGCGGCGGCCGAGCTCGACGCGGTGGTGGCGGCGCCGGAAGCGGAGGTCGTGCTGCCCGAGCCGGTGCTGGTCGCGCCGACCGAGCCGGAGCCGCCACCGACGAGCCCCAGGGAGAACGAGAGCGAGAGCGAGAGCGAGAGGGAGAGCGAGAGCGAGAGCGCGAAGAAGCCGGTCGAGAAGAAGCCGAGCGCGGTGGTGACCGACGTGGGGGCGGCCGTGGCGACGCCGATCCACTCGCGCGCTCCGTCCACGAAGCATCGATCGAGCGCGGACCTCGTGGTCTACGTGCTCGCAGCGGTGGTGCTCGCGCTCAGCGTGGCCGGACTCGTGTGGTTGCTTCAGGTCGGATGAGCGAGCGCGACCGTCGATGGGTCGACGCGCGCGCGTCGAAGCGTCTCGAGGTCGTCGATGCGTGGTCGTCGATGCGCGAGCGTCGATCGCGAGCTCAGGCGTCGAGGCCCCAACCGAGCCAGACCGACACCAGCGGAGAGAGTCGGCGCGCGAGGCCCTGGGAAGCGTCGCCGATCCCTCGCTCGTGGCGCACGCCGACTCCGATGCCCGCCACGATCCCGCGCCAGACGTGGCGGTAGCCGGCGTAGCCCGCCACGGAGAAGAGGCCACGATCGGGTTCGGCGGGGAGCCACGCGACCTGGGCTTCGATCCCGAGCGCGAGGCCGTCGAGGCCACGCCCGAGCGGCCACGCCTCGAGCGCGACGCCGAAGGACGGACCGTGCAGGCCGTCGCGGCGGCGCCAGCCCGGCATCAGGGCGACCCCGACGAAGCGGGAGAGCCCGAGGTCGATGCGCAGATCGTACGCGCCGAAGACGATCCCGACCGCATCGACGGTGAGCGCGTGGGCGGTCCAGGGCTCGAGCGGGCGGTCGACGCGCGACTCGAGGGTGGGCGCGGGGGCTTCGCGTGGAGGCGGGCGGAGGGCGGGGGTTTCGAGCCCCGCCGACGCTGTGCGTGGGGGCTGAGCCGACGCGGAGGCCGCGAGGAGCGCGAGAGAGAGGAGCAGACACGAACGAACGAACACGAGCACGAGCGACATGGGCCACCTCGACGAAGTGGCGCGTCGTCGACCGGGACGTGCGCGAGTTGCGTGGTGCGTGGCGGTTGCTTCGCGCGCGGCGCGACGCCTCGAACCTCGCTTCGGGCGGAGCGGTACGGAGGCACGGCCCGCCTCGCGACGACCGCCAGGCCCCGAAGCCCCCTCCGAAGAACGACGCGCGAGTTTGCAGGTGCCCGCGGCTCCGTGCTTGGATAGCGCCGGTTTTGAAGAGGCGGCGGGCGCAGTCCGTCCGTCGCCGGTCGACGCCGCATGGCGGCTCTTTGGGTGGGCGTGTAAGCCCGCCGACCTCGGGCGCGTTTCTCACGCGCCCCTCCACCCCGGAACTCCTCGATGCACCTTCTGCTTCGCGTCTCGCTCCTCGCCGCGTTGCTCGCCGGCTGCGCCTCGCCGCGCCGAGTCGTGCTCGATCCCTCGCAGAACTCGAGTGTCACCACCGTCGGCGGCGGAAACGCGGCCAACCCGATCGTGGGTGGCGGTGGGACGGTGCAAGGCGGTGGCGGCGCGCCCGTCGCCGTCGCCACCGGCAGCCCGCGTGACCGCCTCAACCGCGTGGACGGACACTTGCGGGAGCGTGGCTTCGAGCCGGTCGGTCCGGCGATTCGCAACGCCAACATGCAGGCGGGCTTCGTCGTCGCGTACCCGATCGACGTGCAGGCGGGGCAGTGCTTCGTGCCGGTCGCGCTCTCGGCCGAGGGCACGACGATGAACCTCTTCGTGATCGACCCGATGGGTCGCGCGATCGCGAACTCGGTCGCCACCGCGCCGCAAGGCGACCCGCAGCTCGCGCAGCTCCTCGACGGTGCGGCCGCGACGCCGGCCGTGCAGACCGCGCGGCTCGACCCGCAGACCCAGGGTCGCTTGCAGGCGCTCGATCAGACGCTCGCGTCGGATCGTTTCCGCCGCGTCGGCGAGCCCTTCGGTGAGGTGCGCGAGCGCGGTCAAGATCTCGAGCGCCCGCTGAACCTCCAGGCCGGCACCTGCTACGCGTTCGCGTCGCTCGGTGGGCCGGGCGCGAGCGACACCGACCTCTACATCTTGAGCACGCGGTGGTTCGCTTCTGCCCGCCCGCGTCGGGGCTCTACCAGCTCCGCGCGAACATGTACGCCGGTCAGGGTCCGATCTTCATCGCGGGCTACATGCAGACCGCGCCGCAGAACGTGGCGGTCACGCCGACCCCCGTGACGCCCGTGATCGGCGAGACGCCGACCGGCGGTGGAGGCGGCGGTGGTCTCGAGCAGCGCTTCGCGGTGCTCGACGGCGACGTGCGCGCGCGCGGCTACGAGACGTTCGGCGATCGTCAGCGGGTCTCGCTGACCGAGGGCCAGACGCGCGAGCTCGACATCGAGCTCGAGGCCGACAAGTGCTACGCCGTGATCGCGGTCGGCGACACCACGGTGCGCGATCTCGACCTCTTCTTGCTCGACTCGCGCGGGCAGGTGCTCGACCGCGACGACCGCGACGACACGCGCGCGATCGTGCGCGTCTGCAGCGAGCGCGCGGGCACCTACAAGATGCGGGTGCAGATGACGGCCGGCTCGGGTGCGTTCCTCTACCACGCGTACCGTTGGCCGCGCGGCACGCGTGGGCCCTTCGGGCTGCGCGGGCTGAGCTGGGTGCGCTTCGCGGAGGTCACGCAGCTCCTCAACATCGACGGCTACGAGCCCGACCCGAGCTTCGCGCCGGGTGACGGTCGTCTGCGCCGGCAGGGCGCGGCGGCGAACCACACGCTCGAGCTGCCCGCGAACTACTGCTTCGCGATCGTGACCGTCGGGGGCGACGGCGTGATCGACCTCGGCGTGCGGCTGTCGAAGGACGGCAACGCGCTCTCGGGCGATGCGTCGCGCGACGCGATGCCGGACGTTCGCTACTGCACGACCGAGGCGGGTCGCTACCGCGTCGACATCACGGCCGAGGCGGGCGACGGCACGTACTTCTATCAGGTGTTCCGCCGCTCCGGCGGCTCCTGAGCGACCGAGCTTCCGACGAAGAGCCCGCGGTGAGCGCCGCGGGCTCTTCTCGTTTCGGACCGAGCCGTTCGATCGGCGCGCGGCCGGGGCGGCAAAAAACCGCGGGTTACGCTCGATGCGCTGGTGAGGGCGCGCACTTCGTTCCGCGCGACGACGAGGCGAGGCTCGAAGGATGCGTTCGTTCGGACACCGGTGGGGGCTCCGCGTCGGGCTCTGCGTGTGGCTCAGCAGTTGTGGCGACGATCGGCGGCCAGGCCCAGTGGGTGGCGCCGATGCGGGCGGTGCGACCGACGCCGCCTCCGCCTCGGATGCCGGAGGTTCGGATGGCGGAGCGACGGCCGGACGTTCGGTCGGTGCGCCCTGCGCCTCGGACGCCGAGTGCACGGATCCGAGCGACGCCGAGTGCTTCACGGAGTCGTTCGGAAGCGTGAGCTGGCCGGGCGGGTTCTGCTCGAAGGCGTGCGATCCCGACGCTGGCGATGGGCAGTGCGGCACGAGCGGGATCTGCGTGAGCGCAGGGTCGAGCGGCGGTGGCTCGAGCATCAGCGGGATGTTCTGCACCACGAGCTGCACGTCCGACGCCGAGTGTCGGAGCGCGGAGGGCTACCGCTGCCAGATGTTCTTCGGCTTCGGATACTGCGCGCCGCCGGGGCTCTGATGCGCGAAGTTCGCAGATCGCCGGGGACGCACGATCGCCCGGCAGGAGGGCTCGACGCGACGCGTGCTCCTCGCGTTGCGTTCACGCGCGCTGGAAGGCGTAGAAGTCGTCGCCGAGCCCGAGGATCTGCGTGAGCTCGTCGAGGGCTTCGCGCGTTTCGATCGCGAGCTTCGGATCGGCGAGGTCCGCAGGGCAAAGCTCTTCGCGGTAACGCGTGTCGGCCCACGCTTCGAGCGACGCGCGCAGCGTGTCCGTGAAGCGCACGCCCGGGAGCACGTCGGCCGATTCGTCGTCGGTGAGCGTCACGCGCAGGCGCAGACACGCGGGGCCACCGCCGTTGCTCATGCTCTGGCGAACGTCGAGGTAGCGCACCGCGCGCAGCCCCTCTCCGAGCAGGCGATCGACGACCGCCTTCGCCGCCGGGCTCTCTTCGACCTCGCGCGGCGCGAAGAGCACGACTCCGTCGGGGCCGCTCAGGAGCTGTGAGTTGAAGAGGTACGAGCGCACGGCTTCTTCGACCGAGAGCTCGGCCTCGCGTACGCACCACGAGAGGAGATCGCCGCCGAGCGCGCCGAAGCGGCGCGCGATCGCATCGACCGCTTCGCCCTCCAGGAACGCGCGCTCGTGCCACAAGAAGATTCGCTCGTGCCCGACGGCGATCACGTCGTTGTGGAAGACGCCGAGGTCGACCACGTCGGGATCCTGCTGGAGGAAGAGCACACGATCGCTGCCGAGACGATGGCGTCGCGCGAGGGCCTCGCAGGCTTCGCGCGTCTGGCGCGCGGGGAACTTCGTGGGGGCGCGTCCGCCGCGCGCGCTGCGTTGGTAGACGAACACCTGCAAGCCCGCGGTGCCGAGCGCGTCGGCGTGCAGGCGCGTGTGGTTCGCCGCGCCTTCGTCGCCGAAGAAAGGCGTCGCGGGGAGCGGACCGTGGTGCGCGAAGCGCTCGGTCGGAAAGATCGCGCGCAACGCCCGCTCGGTGCCGACCGGCTCGAGGCTGCGGTGGAAGGTCGAGGCGAGGTTCGCCACCGTGAAGTGCACGCGACCGTCCGCCGCGTCGGCGCTCGGACACACCGTGGCGGCGTTGGCGGCCCACATCGCGCTCGCGCTGTAGACGGCGGCGAGGAGCTGCGGCGCTTCGCCGTGCGCGCGACCGATCACGCGCGCGTCGTCGCCTTCGAAGCCGAGGCCCCGCAGCACGTCGAGGCGCGGACGCTCGAGCGGCGGAAGCACGAGCTGCGGCACGCCGAGCGCGGTGACCTCGGCCATCTTCGCGAGGCCTTCCTTGAGCGCGTCGCGCGGGCGGCTGATCTGACCTTCGTGCTTCTGGGAAGCGACGTTGCCGAACGAGAGCCCCGCGTAGTTGTGCGTGGGCCCCACGAGGCCGTCGAGCTGGTGCTCGCGCGTCGCCACGAGCTTCTTCCCCGCGCTGCTCATCGTGCCGTTCTCGCCCGGCGGTGCGGGCGCGCGCAAGCCCCACGACGCGCGCCGACACATGCACCTCGCGCAGCGGTGGACGCCGTGCGGGACGTCGCTCACGATGCCTTCCGTGGAAGTGCTCGCGTCGAAAGCCATCCGTCGCACGAGGCGGCGCGCGATGACGCACCTCTTCCACGGCGGGCTCTCCGCGCTCGCCTCGAGCCTCGTGCTCCAGATGCTCGGGACAGATCGTTCTGGACAGCCAGTCGCGATGGCGATCGCCGCGTTGGGCGCGACGTTGCTCGCGGGCGCGGCGTGGCTGGCCGTGTCGGGCAGACGGCGCCTCCGAGGAGAGGTCGGTGTCTCGCGCGAAGCGTTGCGGGTGTCGCGCGAAGGCAACCCGGCCGAGCTCCACGGACGCGACGCGCTGGAGACGGGTCACGTGGAGGTCGCCGGCGGACGTACGGTGGCGGTGCTCTCGACCGAGCACCTCCGCTACGACGTGGAGGTCGACGGCCCGGAGGACGCAGACGCGCTGCTCACCGCCACCGGCCTCGATCCACGACAGCGACGCGTGCAGTTCAGCCGGCGCGAGTCGGGCAGCGCGGTGACGCGGGCCACGGTCGAGATCATCGCGACGATGATGCTCGGAATCGTCGTCTATTCCCTCGTGGAGGGTGCGCGATCGCAGCTCCAACTGGTTCTTCTCTTCGCCACGACCGCGCTGCTCGCGCTGGGCGTCGGCGCTTCGCTCGGCGACAAGCTCGAACCGAGCCCCATCGACGTGGGCGCAGACGGGGTCCGCTGGATCGCGTGGTTCGGCGTCAAACACTTCGTGCGCTACCGCGAGCTGAAAGACGTCGTCTTGGAGGGACGCGTGCTGCGCCTCGTGACGACGTCGCGCACGCACACGATCGATCTCGGCGACACGCCCGCCTCGACCCGCGACGCGATCCGTCGGCGCGTCGAGACCGCGTGGTTCGCGGACGTGCCACAGGCCGCGCTCGAGCTGCTCGCGCGGCGCGGACAGGATCTCGCGACGTGGAAGGCGAAGCTCACCGAGCTCGTGCGCGAGGGCCAGGAAGGGTATCGGCAGGCCACGATCCCGCGCGTGCGGGTGGAAGCCGCGCTCGAAGATCCGGACGCGCCGGCGGATCAGCGGCTCGGCGCGGCGATCGCGCTCGCGTCGACGGGCACGCCGGCGCAGCGCGAGCTCGCACGCAAGCGGGCGGCGGAGCTCGCGAAGAGCGTGGCGGATCCGAAGCTCGCGCAGGCGTTCGTCGAGGTCGCCCACGATCGGCTCGCGGCGCGCCTGGCCGAGGTCGTGGGAGACGCGTCGTGATGGGCACGCGGCCCTTCGATGCATGCGACGACACGTCGCGCGTCGTTGCTTCGCGCGTCGTTGCTTCACGCGTCGTTGCTTCGCGCGTCGTTGCTTCGCGCGTCGTGGCTTCGCGCGTCGTTGCTTCGCGCGTCGTTGCTTCGCGCGTCGTGGCTTCGTGCTTCGTCGCATCGCGCGTCGTGGCTTCGTGTTTCGTCGCATCGCGCGTCGCGCAGGAGCGCGCATGAAGCGACGTGAGCTCGTGGAGGCGCTCGATCGCCTCGCCTTCGCGGCCGAGCTGGAGGGCGATCGACGTGCGCGCGCGCTCGGGGCCGCGGTGTGGGCGTTGCGATCGCTCGACGAGGATCCACGCGAGCTGGTCGAGAGCGGAAAGCTCGCGGAGGTGAAGGGCATCGGCCCGAAGACCGCGCAGCTCGTGGCGGACCTGCTCGACGGGATTCGCCCGAAGATCGCGGAGGTGCTCGAGGCGAAGGTCCCCGCCGGGCTCTTCGAGCTGCGTCGCATCAAGGGGCTCGGGCCGAAGAAGATCGGCGCGCTCTTCCGCGAGCTCGGGATCACCTCGCTCGGCGAGCTCGAGCACGCGTGCGCGGAGAATCGCCTCGTTCATCTGGAGGGCTTCGGCGACAAGACGCAGGCCTCGGTGCTCGAGCAGATCCGCGCGCTGCAAGCGAGCGCGCACCTGCGGCGGCGCGATCAGGCGCGCGCGTTGGTGACGCCATGGGTCGCACGCGGTGGCGTCGTGACGGGCGGGCTCCGACGTGGCTTCGAGCTCGTGGAGCTGCCGATCGAAGTCGTGGTGACGAGCGTGAGCGAAGAGGCTCCGTCGGGCGTGCGGCTCGTGGAGGCCGAGCCGCGGCAGGTCGGCGTCCAAGCTTTGCTGCGCACCGCGAGCCTGGAGCACCTCGCGCTCTTGCGCGAACGCGCGGAGGCCCGCGGGATGACCCTGGAGGCGATCGACGCGGTGGACGAAGACGCGGTCTACGACGCGCTCGATCTGCTGCCGACCCCGCCCGAGCGACGCGAGCCCGGCGTGCCGCTGGTCGCGAAGGGTCAGGCGCGACCGCCGCTCGTGCGGCGCGACGATCTGCGCGGCGCGCTCCACAACCACACCGTGGCCTCCGACGGCTCCGCGACGCTGGAGGCGATGCGCGCGGCGGCGACCGAGCGAGGGCTCGAGTACCTGGGCATCACCGAGCACAGCGTGAGCGCGTTCTACGCGCGCGGGCTCGACGCCGCGCGGCTCGACGAACAGCGCCGCACGATCGAGGCGCTCGAAGGCACCCCCGGCTGCGCGCTGGTCGCGGGCGTGGAGAGCGACATCCTGGAGGACGGAAACCTCGACTACCCGGACGAGGTGCTCGCGCGCTTGCCGATCGTGGTCGCGAGCGTGCATCGACGCTTCGGTCAGGATCGCGCGGCCACCACCGCGCGCATGATCGCGGCGGCGCAGAACCCTCGCACCACGATCGTCGGGCACCCGACCGGGCGGCTCTTGTTGTCCCGCCCGCCGAACGACTTCGACGTCGAGGCGCTGCTGGACGCGTGCGCTCGGAGCGGCTGCGCGATCGAGCTCAACGGCAGCCCGCATCGGCTCGACCTCGGCGCCGAGCACCTCGCGATGGCGAAGGCGAAGGGCGTGCTGGTCTCGATCGGCGCGGACGCCCACGCGACGCACGAGCTCGATCACCTCGATCACGGGATCGCGATCGCGCGGCGCGCGGGGCTCGCGCCGGAGGACGTGCTCAACACGCGGAGCCTCGCCGAGCTGCGGACGTGGCTCGATGCGCGCCGCGCGTGAGCTCGGAGAGTCCCCGCTTCACGCACCTTCGTTCGTGAGCCGCCCGGCGACGAACGGGCCGCGTGACCCACGCTTCGTGAGCCGTTTCGGACGATCCACGGCGCGTGACCCACGCTTCGTGAGCTGCGGGCGCGACCGCGGATCGTTGAGCGTCTCGGTCGTGGCGATTCCGTTCGGTCGCGCGCTCACCACGGCTTGCGGCCGAGGACGCGGTCACGCTCGGCCGCTTCGAGGAACCAGATTCGACCGACCTCGACCGGACAGCGCCACGTGTCGTGCGCGACGTCGTAGGGACAGAGCGTCTCGCGTCGATCCTGGCCTTCGCTGTGGCTCGCCTCGACGATCTCGCCGCCGCCGACGTCGTCGCCCATCGCGTCGTAGTCGTGGCGCCACGTCTCGATCACGCGCAGGTCGGCGTGACCGTCCGAGTCGGCGTCCTCGAAGCGCCAGCGCGCGTCGCGACGCTCGTACTCTTCGACGCCGGCGGAGAAGCGCTCGACCGAATACTCGCGCGAGAAAGTCGCCTGAACGTTCCAGTCGGAGACGCCGACTAGGTAGGCGAGCGCGCCGCACGCTTCTTCGCCCGTGACCGGGATGAACGCCGCGACCACCGTGACCTCGGTCTCGCCGTCGCCGTCGACGTCACGTGCCCTCAGCTCCGTCGTCACTCCGCACGCGAAGCCTTCTCGCCCTCCGAGCGCGCTCGACGGCCAGACCGCCTCGTGCAGTCGGACGAGCGCGACGCGGCGATGCTGGAGCGGAACCGTCGCAGTCCTCGGGGTCGCTTCGCTCGGGGTCGCTTCGCTCGGGGTCGCTTCGCTCGGGGTCGCTTCGCTCGGAGTCGCTTCGCTCGGGGGCGCGGCGCTCGGGGGCGCGGCGCTCGGCGCGTCCTCCGCTGCGCCCGCAGCTTCGTCCTCCGCTTCGTCCTCCGCTTCGTTCACGGCTTCGGGGTCGACGCGACGTTCCACCTCCGCGAGCCACAACGACACCGGTCGTTCGGTCCGCGGCCGCACCCGCACGGGGCTCGGCGCGGCGACGAGCACGAAGACACGTCCGCGGTGCTCGGACGTCACGACGGCCTCCAAACCGTCCGACCGTGCCCAGTCGATCCATCCCGCGCCGAGCGCGTCCTCGACCGTCTCGACCCACGGCCCTCCGCCGATCCGCGTGGCGCCACGGAGCGCGGCCGACAGGCTCGGCACGCCGTCCTCGTCGAGCGTGATCTCCGCCTGCACGAGCGGCTCGATCACGGGGAGCGCTTCGTGGGCCTCAGCCTCGGTCGCCGTCGAGGCCTCGGTCGTCTCCGTCGAGGTCTCCGTCGTCGCGGTCTCCGTCGCGGTCTCGCTCGGTGAGCCCTGACGCGTTTCCACGCGAGGCTGCTCGGTCCGCGGCGTGGCGGGCGCCTCGCCACCGCACGCGAGCGCGAAGCACGCCACGACCCAGCACCGTCGAGCCCCCCCCATGCGCGCGAGACTCGTCGTGCGATCGACGCACGTCAACTCCGCCCTCTCCCGCATACCGTCACCGCCAGCGCGCGCCGCCGCTTCGACCGCGCCCCGCTCCGAAGCTCGCGCGCAGGGTCGCACCGATCGACCAAGCGTCGGCCGCCTCGGGGGCTTCGAGCGCGCGTTCGTCGACGCGCACGCGCCGGAGCTGCAAGCGCAGCCCCACGCCGTGCAGCGGCGCCGGAGCGCGCGACGGGAGCACGAACGGCAGGTCGATCGCGGCGCCCCACGCGAAGGCGAGCCCCGGATCGTCCGCGCCCAGCGGGAGAAACGCCGCACCGAGCTCGACCGAGAGCGACTGCACGAAGAGATCGAGCCACTCGTTCCCGATCGACGCGTCGAGCAGGAAGAGCGCCGGCCAGAGCGGCCGCAGCTCGATGCCCGCCACGACGGTGCCTTCGCCCGCCGCGTCCCATTGAAACGCGACGAAGGGCCCCGCCGCGTCGAGGATGCGCGTGCGCAGCTCCGCCACCGGACCGATGCGCCACTGCCCATCGCGCGTGCTCGCCAGCGCGCCCGCCGTGAGCTCGACCGTGACGTAGGAGTCCCAGCGCTCGTACGCGCCGTCGCCGTCCTGGGCGTTCGCGGGCTGCGCGAGACCGAGGACGAGGCACACGAACGCGAGCACGAGCGCCGAACGCACGCGCGACGAACGGAGCACCGAACGCACGCGCGGCGCCGAGCTCGGCGCCGAAAGCACGCGCGGCGCCGAGCTCGGCGCCGAAAGCACACGTGGCGCCGAACACGGTGCCGAACGCGACGTCGAGTCTACGTACGAGCTCACGTTCGTCGCCGAACGCGCGCTCGTACGCACGCGCTCGCTTCGAAGCGCGCTCTGGTCTTCCACGCTCACGCGCGCTCGCTGACCTTCGCGAGGCGCTCTTGCGCGATGGTGTCCGCGATGCGGTGGGTCGGCGTCGTCGACTTGCTCGCGCGCTCCACGATCTCGCCCACCAGGTCGCCGAGGGCCTCGACGCGCGTGCGCACCTTCGCCGCGTCGTAGCCTTCGAGCTCCGCCGCGACGTTGATGAGCCCCCCCGCGTTGATCGCGTAGTCGGGCGCATAGACGATGCCGCGCTGGAAGAGATCGTCGCCGTTGTGCGGCGAGGCGAGCTGGTTGTTCGCCGCGCCCGCGACGATGCGGCAACGCAACCGCGGGATCGTCTTGTCGCTGAGCGCACTGCCGAGCGCACACGGCGCGAAGACGTCGCATTCCACCGCGAAGATGCCTTCCATCGGCACGATCGCGGCGCCGAAGTCGCGCTGTGCGCGCTCGGCCTTGAGCGGATCCTGATCGGCGACCACGAGGCGCGCACCACGCTCCGCGAGCTCGCGGCAGAGGTGGTAACCGACGTGCCCGACCCCCTGCACCGCGACCACGAGGCCGTCGAGATCGGAGCGCGAGAGCACGTGCGCCGCGAGCCTCTCGATGCCGCGCCGCACGCCGAGCGCCGTCCACGGGCTCGGATCCCCGCTGCCCCCGCGCTCGGTCTTCACGCCGACCACGTGCTGGGTGACGCCGCGCAACGTCTCCATGTCCTCGACGCTGGTGCCGCTGTCCTCCGCGGTGACGTAGTGGCCGCGCAGGTTCTCGAGGAAGCGCCCGAAGGCCCGGAAGTGCGCGGTGCGATCGACCTCGCGCTCGGGGCGGATGAGCACCGCCTTGCCGCCGCCGTGGGGGATGCCCGCGATGGCCGCCTTGTAGGTCATGCCGCGCGCGAGGCGGAGCGCGTCGACGATCGCTTCTTCTTCGCTCGGATACGGCGCGTAGCGACATCCCCCGAGCGCGGGCCCGAGGCGCGTGTCGTGGATCGCGACCACCGCGCGCAAGCCCGTGGCGGCGTCGCGGAAGAAGTGGAGCTCTCCATAGTCGTAATGACCCATCGCGGCGAACACGCTCATCTCGTCGGCCTCCGATCGCGCGGACCATAGCACTCGCGTGCGAAGCAGCCGACGCGCACGTTGGTCCGTAGGACGCGACCCACGTCGCCAGCCAGCATGGAGGCCTCACGCCTCGAACGGAGCGGCGTGAGCCACGTCCTTCTCGACGCACGGCGGTGCGCGCATGCTCGACTCATGTCCGACGCACCGCTCCGACGCGAGCTCCCGCTCTCCTTCGACGCCGCCCTCGAGAAGCTGCCGGCGGCGCTTCAGTCGGAGGGCTTCGGGGTGCTCACCGAGATCGACGTCCAAGCGACGCTGAAGAAGAAGCTCGAGGTGGACTTCCGCCGCTACCGCATCTTCGGCGCGTGCAATCCGAAGCTCGCGCACGGCGCGCTCGGGGTGTCGCTCGACGTCGGCGTGATGCTCCCGTGCAACGTCGTCCTCTACGAGACGGACGAGGGAAAGACCGTCGCGCTCGCAGTCGATCCCATGAAGCGCTTCGCTGCGGAGGGCCCCCCGGGGCTCGACGCGGTGGCGGCGGACGTCGAAGCTCGGCTCACGCGCGTGCTCGACCGCCTCGTTTGAGGGCGGGCTCCGCCTGCATGGCGACACCGAGGACGGCTCGCGACGCCGCGGGCGTGGTGCTCGCGCGCGGCTTGATCTACCCTCGCGCACCCATGAGCACCGAGCCCCTCACCTTCCTCAAGGACACCTTCCCGAGCCTCTTCGCCAAGGGCGTCGACCGGCTCCGTTCCAAGGCCGCCGGCGGCGACGCGCGCGCGAAGACCAAGCTCCAAGACGTCGAGGGCGCGACCGGTGCGGTCTTCCTCGAGGTCGAGGGCGAAGGCGAGGTCTACCTCGAGCTCGAGAACGGGCAGATGAAGGTGCTGCAGACCAAGCCCGACGACGCGAAGGTCCGCCTCGCGGTGGCCGCGCCCGGTGAGGCGATGCGGATGCTGCTCGGCGAGGCCCACGCGGCCGGCGAGCTCGAGGAAGAGAAGGCCGCCAAGCGCGCGGTCGGCACCGCGTCGAAGAACCTGCAGGACGCGCTCGGCGCGGACAGCCTGCAGTTCCACGTGATCGTGGAGGACGTGCCCGACGTCGGCACCGTCACGGTGCGCGTCGGCCTCAACGCCGCGCAGCCGCCCGCGCAGCCGAAGTTCTCCGCGACCATCAAGTTCGACGACCTCGAGGCCGCGCGCTCGGGCGAGCTGAACCCGCAGATGCTCTTCATGAGCGGCAAGCTCCGCATGAGCGGCGACTACTCGCGCGCGCTGCAGCTCGCGATGCAGCTCATGCAGAAGGCGCAAGCCGGTCAGCTCTGATCGACGCGCGTCGAACGCTGGTGTCCGACGTCGTTCGGGCGCCGGCGTAGCCGTCGTGTCTTCGGCCTCGATGACGGCGTCGCGTCGTCGACGTCGCACGTCGCCGTCCACGACCACGTCCACGTGGAACCTCGGCTCACTCCGCCGGGACGGCGCGGTCGAGGGCCCAGCTCCGGAGCTGCTGGAGCTGCTCGCGCATGGTCTCGCTCAGCGGATGGGTGGCGCGCACTTCGGAGAGCACGCTCTCGGTGTCGATGTCGCGCGACTCCTCGAACGCGGTGTAGAGCGCGCTCACGACGGCTTGTTCGATCTCCGCGCCGCTGAAGCCGTCCGTCGCTTCGGCGAGCGCGTCCACATCGAAGCGCTTCGGATCGCGCCCGCGCCGCGTGAGGTGGACCTCGAAGATCCGCGCGCGCGTCTCGCGGCCCGGCAGATCGACGAAGAAGATCTCGTCGAAGCGACCCTTTCGAAGCAGCTCGGGCGGAAGATCCGAGATGTCGTTCGCGGTCGCGATGACGAACACGCTCTCCTTCTTCTCCTGGAGCCACGCGAGGAAGGTGCCGAAGACGCGCTGCGAGGTGCCGTTGCCCGGATCGAGCCGCACGAGCGGCAAGCTCCACTCGGCCGCGACCGCCTTCGCGCAGAGGCTCTTGCCGCAGCCCTGCACCCCGAGCAGCAAGAGCCCCTTGGGCGGCGTGAGCCCGAAGGCCTTCGCGCGCGTCGGCTCCGCGAAGGCGCTGCGTCGTTTGCGCAGCCAACCCTTGAGCGACGCGAGGCCCGCCACGTCCGCCATGCGGTGCTCGTGCGGGAAGTATTCGAGCAGCCCCGAGCGCTCCACGATGCGGCGCTTCGCGTCGAGGACCTTCGGGAGATCTCCGCGATCCAAACGACCATCTTCGATCACCGCGCGTGTGATCAATTTCTCGACGTCGAAGAAGGTCAATCCGTGCAACGCCGAGAGGAGCTGACCGACGTCGTCGCTCGAGAGGTCGACGCGGATCGGGACCTGCTTGCCGATCTCCTGGAGAATCGAGGAGACGAAGCGATGGTAGACCTCGGGGGACGCAGGCGGGAGCTCCACCGGAGAGAAGAGCGGCTCGAGCTCGGCCGGGAGCTCGAAGGCGGGCGACGAGAAGATCAACATGCCGCGGTGGCGGAAGAACTTGCGGTAGATCTCCTTGACCCGCGCGATCTGCACGGGCCCCTCGAAGGCCGGGAAACCTGGTAAAAAGAAGAGCGCCTCGAGGTTCGATTGTTCGATGAACGCGAGCGCTTGATCGGGTTTGTCGGTACCCACGGGGCGGCCGCCGTCCGGGCCGACCATGTTCAGGCCCGTGGTCGGGTTCCAGACGAAGAGCCGCAGCCCCACGCGATCGGCGAGGTACTCGAGCACGGTTCGCACCCGGTCCTCTTCGACGGTCTCGAAGAAGACGAGCGGATGGTGCGCACGCACGAGGATCTCGAGCTCCTCGAGCAGCTTCGGCGAAGGAGGGACGGGAAAGGGCACGCTGGCGGAGCGTATCGCAGGTGGCGGTGTCGCGTGTCGTCGTGAACGGAGGTGGGGCCGCTCACTCCGGCTCGCCCACCGTCACGTGCTCGATGACTGCGGCGTCCACGAGCGCGTTCCACCGGGCCCTCACCGTCTCGGCCGTCCACGGATCGTCGACGATCGGGCCGTTCACGATCGCCTCCGCGAGCACCTCGGTGCCCGGCCGCAGCACGGAGAAGTGATCGAGCTCCGGCACGACGAGGAAGTGCACCGGTGCGTCACCGACGTACTCCTTCATCCAGTCGATCCCGGCCGTGTTCCCGTCGACCGCGCCTTCGATCACCCAGGTCGGCGTGCGCACCACGTCGACGTAGTCCACGGGCGACCGAACCTTCAGCTCGAGCTCGGGCAGTCCCTCGGGGAAACAATCGTCGTCGCCGTAGTCCGCGTTGCTGTGGGGTCCGAACGCGAAGATGCCGGCGAAGCGTGGGCGCGCGGCGGCGACGAGCATCGCGAGCGTGCCGCCGGTGCTGTGCCCCACGAGGTAGATGCGCCCGGGATCGACGTCGGGCCGTCGCGCGAGGTGATCGCCGGCCGCGAGCAGGTCGTCGACCTCGCCGAGGAAACACTCGTTGCGACCGGGGTTGTCGTGCGAGCCGCGCAGGCTCGGGTACATCACGACGAGCTCCTCGCGCTGGAACGCGGCGCCGCTCTGGTCGTTCTCGATCGGTTGCGGCGTCCACACGTCGCCGATGCCCCAATCGAAGCCGCCCACCACGTAGATCACCGCAGGTCGTCGCGCGTCCGTGCGCACCGGCGTCGCGTACGCCCATTGGGGGCCGAGCGGTGCGGCGTAGCGGACGAGCTCGAGGTGTGGCGTGAGCGGCGCCTGCGGCAACGAACGGTCGACCGGTACGTGAGGCAGCGTGGTGGGCCCGAGCGCGCGTCGATCGTTGGCGAACCGGTCCGGGTCGTCCGCACCGATCGGCTCGCCTCCCACGCCTCGCGCGACCCCCTCCGCGACGCCCTGCGCGAAGCCACGCATCTCCTCTTCGTCGAGGCTGCGCACGAAGACGAAGACCGCGACGGTGCTCCCGACGATCACGAAGAGGCCGAACCCGGCCAGGCCGAGGATCAGAGCGCGCGACATGACCGGACCGTGGCGCAGCGGCGCCCCCCGCGCACGCGGGGATCACGGCTCGACGCCGGAGCCGAGTCCGGATCGAACCCACACGGGGTGAACGAAACGCGCGGTCGCGCAGCGGCGGAAGGGAGAGCGGCGCGCACCTCGAAGTCGTCGAGGTGCGCGGGCCGCACGATCACTTCACCGCGCCGACGTAGCGCATGCGCAGGTCGTAGAGGAGCTGCGTGAGGAGCTGTTCTTCTTCGCCGCTCAGGTTTCCCGCGGTCTTCTCTTCGAGCATCGCGAGCAGATCGATCGTCTGCTTGGCGAGCGGAACGTTCGCGGGGGGCATCTGCCCGCCCTCGAAGAGCTCCGGCGGTGCCGCGCCGAGGTGCATGAGCGCGGTGCTCCCGAGGCTGAGCACGAAGGTCACGAAGTCGATCGGGGCTTCGACCTGCGCTTGGCGCGCTTCGAGCTCGTCGGCCTTGCGCTCGGCGGCCTCGCGCTCTTCCGCGGTGGGCACCTTGCTCATCACGCCTCGCCTTCGGGCGCGCCAGGCACGTTGACCTTGATGACCTCGGCCTTGTCCGTCGCGTCCGCGAGCTTGCCGAGGTGATCGGCGAGCTCCTTGGGCGTGAGCAGGCCCTTCTTCAGGTTCCGTTCGAGGATTCGTTTGTCGAGGACGAACTCGCTGAGCTGCTTGGCCATCGCGACCTCCTGCGCCTCTCGGCGCGACGGCGACCCGACACTTCCGGGTCGCCTGAAAAACCATCGCGCTCGGAGCGAGCGCGCGCCGCACGGGACGTGCGTTCGAGGCGCGAGTGTAGAGAGGCGCGGGGAGGTGTCAAAGGCACTCGGTCACCGACGCCGACTCCGCCGCAGATCACTCCGCCGTCGGCGCGTCCTCTTCCCCTTCTTCCACCAGATCCAAGATCAACCGCCACGCGCGACCGTTCGGATCCGGATCGTCGGCGTCCGGAAGTCGGTGCGAGAGGTTCGTGACCACCACGAGCACCGTCGCGGTGTCGGGCTCCAGCTCGACCGGCACGTAGCTGCGGTGGTCACCCCGACGCGGCGGCGCGGAGATGCGACCCCGCTCGCGGCCTTCTGCGTCGAGGCGCAACGCGACGAGCCCCCACCGCACCCCGTACTCGCCGCGCAGCCACACGCGCAGCCGACTCGCGGGCGGCGCGCCGCGCACGTCCACGAGCGCGTAACCGGAGCCGAGCGTCGCGAGCTCTTCGCCCGGGCGCGTGTGCACCGGCATCTGCGCGAGCGAGGCCTGAAACGTCACCGGCGGCGTCGCGAGCGGGCCGAGGCCGCGCAGGGATGGGAACGCGCTCCGATCGTCGCGCTCGCCGAGGAAGAAGCGCGCGACCGAGAGATCGGTGACGAGATCCAAGAGCCGCAGCCCCGCGAGCTCGGTGGCCACGTCGAGGCACTCCCAGAGATCCGGCGACGCGCGCAGCTCGGTGCCTTCCCAGGTGCGCTGCCGCGTGAGCTGCCAGAGATCGCGCACGAAGGTCCCCGTGCCTCCGTCGTGTCGCGCGGAGACGAGCGCGAGCAAGAGCGCGCCGCCGTCCCCGTGCTCGTCGTTCACCCACGCACGCCCGGGGTTTCGCTGCTGCTGCTCGATCGCGTCGCTCGGCCCGAAGGCGCCGAGGTGCTGCCACGCCATCCACGCGCCGGTCGCCCGCCGCCACGTCGTGGCCTCCGCCGGATCGAGGTTCAGCGTGAGCGCCTGCACGTATGCGTCGACGATCGCGAGCTCCAGCTCCTCGCCTCCGAGCGCGGGATCCACGATCGCGTGCGACACGTCCGCGTCGAGCAAGCTCCAGCTCGCGGGTCCATCCGAGCGCGCGGTCGCGAGCTCGTCCGTCGGCGCGAGGTAGAGATCGAACGCGTCGTCTCCCCCGAGCCCCGCGTCCGGGAGCGGGCTCGGCCAGCCTTCGAGCTCGAGCCGCGCGCGGGTCGCTTCGAGCGCCGCGAGCGCTTCGATCAAACGCGTTTCCGGCACCGATTCGCCGCCGTGCACGCGAACACCGACGCCTTCCACGAACTGTGCGCTCGTCGGCCGCGCACTCGGCGCGGGGCGCGACGTGACACGACCGCCCCAATGGCGCGCGGTCGCCTGCACGAAGGCCTCCGCCCACTCCGCGACCCCCGGGAACGAGCCCGGATGCGCCTCCGCCGCGCTCGGACGTTCGTCGTCCGTCCGCTCGTCGTCGCGCGCGGCGGGCGCCATCGAGGTCGGCTGCGCGAGCGATGGCTCGACGATGCCGAGGACCAGCACGCCGAGCAGGCCACGCACACCGAGCGCGAAACGTCGAACGAGCGCGCGGCGCGGGTCGGCGGGCGAGGCCGACCGAGCGCAGGTGGGGGCAGAGCGACGGAACATCGGCGGACCGAGCCGATGAATTGACACGATCGACGGGAAACCTCTACACCGGAGGACGCATGAGCGCTCCGAGCTTCGATCCCGGTTCGTATTACGAGCTCGATTTGGCACGCGGC
>JALOQC010000618.1 GCA_025453555.1 Myxococcota bacterium
GGCATGATGTGCGTGTTCGAGAGCCCGAGATCGAAGCCGATCTGCGTGAGCGACTTGCGCATGTACGCCGCCTTCTCGTGCAGCTCCGCGACGAGCGCCGGGCCGTCTGCCTCGAGCATGTCGAGGATGGTGCTCGCGGCTGCGATCACCGGCACCGGCAGGCTCGCGCTGAACACGAACGATCGCGCCGCGTGCTTGACGTGATCGACCACGTCCGCGTCCGCGAGCAGCAAGCCGCCGATGCCGCCGAAGCTCTTCGAGAAGGTGCTCACGATCATCGGCACGCGGCTCTCGATGCCGTACTTCTCGTGGATGCCCTTGCCGTGCGTGCCGAGCGTTCCGGTGCCGTGTGCGTCGTCGACCAGCAACACCGCCTTCGGATCTTCTTCCACCGCCTCGAGCAGCTCGAGGATCGTCGCTTCGTCTCCGTCGAGGCTGTAGATGCCCTCGATGCAGACCAGCGCGTTCTCGCGCTCGCGCGTCGAGAGGCAGCGGCGCAGCGAACGCGCGCTGTTGTGGTTGAAGAACCGAATCTCCGAGCCGTTGCGGGGCACGCCCGCGGCGAGGAAGGTGCCGTCGAGGATGCAGGCGTGGCTGAGGTTGTCGAGGACGATGGTGGTGTCCTTGTCGGCCAGCGACATGATCGTGCCGACCATGGCTTGGTAGCCGGTCGTGAAGATCAGGCACTTCTCGTAGCCGAACCACGCGGCGAGCCGCTCTTCGAGCTCCACGTGCGCGATCGTGGTCGCCTGCACGCGCGAGCTCGAGAGCCCACACGAGAACTTGTCGACCGCAGCCTTCGCGGCCTCCTTCACCTTCGGGTGCGTGGTGAGCCCGAGGTAGTCGTTCGAGCTGAAGTTGACGATCGGCTTGCCGTCGATGGTCGTGTGCAGACCGCCGCTCTCGAACGGCCGGAAGTACGGATAGACCTGGTTGGCCTGCGCCTCGCGGATGCGGGTGAGCGCGTCCTGTGCCTTCTTCTTCGCCCAGCTCATGGACCCTCGACAGCTTCGGGAGGTCGCGCCTCCCTGCAGATTCTTGAGGAGATTCTTGCGGTTCTTCTCGCGAGCGAGGCTTCGCTCGACGAGGTGTTCTTCGGGACCGAGACGTCTCGGAGACCCGGTCGAGGACCGAGGCTTCGGTCGGCACGATCGGAGCGGAGTGATGACCCGGCTTCAGGCCGCGCGCACGACGATCGCGCTCGCGTTGCCGTAGAAGCCGACGCTCGTGATCACCGCGGTGCCGACCTTCGCGGGTGGATTCACGCCGTTCGAGGGACTCGGCGCGACCGGGGCGCCACCGAACCACGCGAGCACGTGCGCGAGCGCGAACGCCCCCGACACGCCGAAGGTCTCGCCCGTGAGGCGCTTCACCGGCACCTGCGGCACGTCGCCGAGCACCGCGCGCAGGCCGGCCGCCTCCGCGCCGTCGACGTCGCCGAGCCCGCCCGCCGAGCTCGCCACCACGTCGACCTCACGCGGGTCCACCTTCGCTTCCGCCAGCGCGTCGCGCACCGCGCGCGCCACCGCATCCGCCGACGCGTGCACCAAGAGCGCCTCCGAGCGCGGCGGCTCGAACGCGGTCCCGTAGCCGATCACCTCCGCGAGCACGCGCGCGCCGCGGGCCTTCGCGTCCTCGACGCGCTCCATCGCGAAGTAGCAGGCGCCCTCGCCCATCTCGACGCCCCCATCCGTGCGCCCGTCCGTGCGCCCGTCCGCCAGCACACCGAGCCGACGCAGCGCGAGGTAGAGCGGCTCGCTCACGATCTCGCCGCCGCCGACCAGGAACGCCTTCGCGCGACGGTGCGCGAGGTGCGTCGCCGCCGCGAGCACCGCGTCGAGCGCGCTGCAGTTCCCGTCCACGACCGTGACGTTCGGCGCGCGCAGGTCTTCCCAGATGCTCACGTACCCGGCCGCGGCGTTGATCACGGTGTTCGGGAAACGCTGCGGGTTGATGTAACGGGGATCTTCGAGCTCCGCGACGCGGTTCAGCTCCGTGATCGCGTCGAGCGATCCGTACGCGGTCGCGCTGCAGATCCCTATCGACGACGCGTCGGGGCCCCCTTCGACGAAGGCGCCGTCACGCTTGAGCCCGCTGTCCGCGAGCGCCGGCTTCGCGGCCGCGATGAGCAGCTTGGTCAGCCGATCGAACGCGCGGTGTCCTTTGTCGCCGAGGTGCTCGTTCGGATCGAAGCCCCAGACCTCCGCGGTGCGCGCGTGCTCTCCGAGCTCACCCTCGAGCACCTCGGATCGCCCACGAAACGCGAGCGCTCGCGCGGCCTCGCCCTTCGCGAGCGCGGCCTCCCACGACGCGCGACCGACCCCGAAGGGGCTCGCGACGCCGTACCCGGTGATCGCGAGACGCATCAGGCCGCGGCCCCTTCCGATGTCGCTCGTTCCGAAGAAGCCCAGGGATCGCTCGGCGGAGGGAGCACGCCTTCGCGCGCGAGCGTGAGCACCGCGTCGTAGCCTCCGAACGCGGCCGAGTTGTTCACCACGACGTCGATCTTCGCCGAGCGCGCCTCGTTGGCGACGAGGTTCACCGCGCACTCCGGGTCGGGGTGCTCGTAGTGGATGGTCGGCGGCACGATGCCGGTCTGCAGGCTGAGGACGCAGCTCACCGCCTCGATCGCGCTCGCCGCGCCCATGCAGTGACCGAGGATGCTCTTGTTGCTGGTGAGGATCGGCTGCCGCGCGCCGAAGATCTCGGCCAGCACGAGCGCCTCGATCTTGTCGTTCGCCGAGGTGCCCGTGCCGTGCGCGTTGACGAAGTCGACGTCCTCCGGCCGCAGCCCCGACGACGCGATCGCCATCCGCATCGCGGTCGTGCTGCCTTCGCCTTCGGGGTGCGGGCGCGTGATGTGGTGCGCGTCGCACGCCAGCCCGTAGCCGCCGATCTCCGCGAGCACCGTCGCGCCGCGGCGCACCACCGACTCCTCGCTCTCGAGGATCAGGATGCCCGCGCCTTCGCCCACCATCAGGCCGCGTCGCTGCTGATCGAAGGGACGACACACGTCCGGGGTGATCGCGCCGAGCCGCGCGAAGCCCGCGAACTGCAGCTTCTCGATCACCTCGCTCGCGCCCGCCACCGCGACGTCCGCGCGGCCCGCGCGGATCTGATCGGCCGCGTA
>JALOQC010000200.1 GCA_025453555.1 Myxococcota bacterium
GCTACGCGGCCGGGCACTACGACCCGCAGACGGGGCTCGTGCGGTACGGAGCGCGGGACTATGACGCGGCGCTCGGAAGGTGGCTGGCGAAGGATCCGAGCCTGATCGCGGGCGGAGATCCGAATCTGTACGCGTATGTCGATGGAGATCCGATCGGACACGTCGATCCCGACGGAAGAAGAAAGATGTGGTACGACTACGTCGACACATCGCACGACGGTTGGCTACAGAATACGAGCGACTTCTTCGCCGGATTCGGAGACTTCATCTCCGGCGGACTCACCGCTGACCTTCGCGAACTGACGGGAGTTCAGAGCGCCGTCAACCCATGCTCGAACAGCTACGACCTAGGGCTCGTTGCGGGAATCGTTCACACCGCGATCACATTTGTCGCCTCGGCAGGCGCATCGGGTGCCGCACCGAGCGGAGGCCGCGCGCTTCCCACGTTCGGCAACCTGGGTGACGACGCTGCTGGAGCGGTGGCCGGAACGCTGAGCAAAGGCCCGAGCGGATACACCCTCGGAGGCGAACTGGCAGGAGGGAGCTTCGACTTCGTGGTCCGAGAGGGCCAGGTGATCGTCGGACGGGGACACGCTGCGCTTTCTGGCGGAGGCCGCGTCACCTACGCTGGCGAGATCACGCTACAAAACGGGCAGGTCATCGAGTGGACGAACGCATCGGGACACTTCCGGCCAGCAGCCGCCTTCGCGCCGAACGCAGGACTTCCCATGGGGAGCTTCAGGCCTGTGCGATTCCCCGGCTTCGTGGGTGGTTCGCAACTCCCCGTGTTCCAGTAGTCGAAAGGGATGTCATGCAGATCCTTGGGTTCGAGTTCGAGGTGCCCCCCGAGTACCGCGTCGAGGGACCCTCCTCTAGCGGCGAGCGCAGTCACGTCGTCCTCGTCGGCCCGAACGCGCGGACGCTCGCGGGGGCGTTGGTGGACCGGGCCGTGGCGGCCGGCTTCCGCCGACCCAAACCGGAAGCGGACCCGGTCGTGCTCGAACGTGGGGAGCAGACGCTCGTTCTCGTACACGACTCCGGGAATCTGATTGTTCACATGCACGATCCCACGATGCTTCCGCGCGCTCGGTTCGATGGTTCGGCCGTTCTGCTGGGCGAGCTGCAGTTCGAGTGCGGGACGACCTCGATCGTACCGTTGCGGGAGAGGCATGTCCCCAGCCAGCACATGCGGAGTGGTGCCTGGACACTCGCCGGAGTGTCTGCCTCACAGCTCGTCGAGCGAGTGATCGACACCGTCGTCACGACGAAAGGCCTCAAGCGCGGATCCGTCTTTGGACCCGCGAAGGGAGGCAGGGAGGTATGGAGCGGCGAAGCCTACTCCACGCTCGAACTGCTCAAAGTGCGTGCAGCAGTTGATGCTGGGTCGGTCCTGCTCGAGATAGACCTGATCGACCGGCGCAAAGAGGCTGAACCGTAGCCGCCAGACACGGCGGGAACGCGGCGGGAACGAGAGATACTGCCTCCAGACAGTCTCCTACTCAGATGCTCCAATGGTCCTCAACACCTTCGATCAGTCGCTATTCCTCCGACTCGATCTCTACCCACCCACCGAACCTGGCCACGACGAGTGGGTCGAGTACCAGGTGACGGTCGGACGCTGGCGGAGTCCCGACAAGCTGATCGTGGGGAGCGATCCCTCGTATGGGGCTCTCTACTTGGACGCTGGCTACGCCCCCGAGGTGCCGGAGCTCTGCGACGCCCTCGAGCTTCTGGTGCGTGAGGGGACCGCGTTCTCGTTCACGCCTGCTGATGCGGGGGAGGTCACGCTTCGGGCGCAACGAGGCGGAGAGGGCGTACTCGTGCTCGGCGTGCTCTTCAGCGAGCTCGTCCAACGTCGGTTGTCGCCGGAGTGGCGGAGTGAGGTCGTGCTTTCCGTGTCCGATGATGCAGCGCTTGCGTTCGCTGCGGGCTTACGGCTCGAAATGAGGTGTTTGGCGCATGGGGTGCCCACTCTCCGCTGAGCTCAGCGATGGAAGGCACGACCGATGTGAACGAGAGCTCCAGTGACGATGCCATGCGGGTCGTCCGCCTCTCCTCCGCGAAGCCGGCCGTCGCCTTCGGTCTGGCGGGCACGGTCCTCCTCGGGCCGTCGGGGCTCGCGCTCCACGCGTGGTTCTCCAGCGAGGTGCCTCTCGCCATCGCGGTGGCCGCGTGCTTCTGGACCGCGATTTCCCTCGGCGTTGTGCTCTACGCCGTCAATCAGCTTCGAACGACCGTTCAACTCGACGAGTTTCGCTGTCGGTCCGTCGCCCGTTCGCCCGACTCGAGATTCGCTCCGACGACGTCGCCCGCATCGACGTCTGGGCGTTCGAACGCCTGGGTCCGATGCGACCCCGGTGGTTCGGCGACGCCGTCGCGCGCGTACGATGTACGGATGGGCGGAGCGCCCTCTTCGTCGTCGATCGCGTCGCGTGCCCGAGTTGGGCGCCGGAGTCCTTTCGACGCCTTTTCATTTGAGTCACGGGCACTAGGTCTGCACGCGTTCGAGGTTTCCCACGCGCGTTTGCCGATTCGACCGCAACGGAAGGCCGCATCGATGGAGGCTCGATCCCTGACACCCGACCAGATGGCTCGACTCCAGCGCCGGCGTCACGGCGCGACGCGCGGCTCGGTGCTCGGGCTGCTCGTGATGGTCACCTCGTGGTTCGTCGGCGTGCGTATCGCGGAGGTCGTCACCCTCGCGCTCCCTCTCTTCGTGGTCTTGCTGCTCTGTCACTACCTCCGCTGTCCGCGCTGCGATCACGACGTCGCGTCGGTCTATCTGTGGCGAGCCCTCGAAGCCCGACGCAGCATGACGTGCCCAGCCTGCAACGCGGACCTCAGCGCGTTCCTCGCATGACTCGAACGACCTCCGCGCTCACCGAGGTCGAAGCCGCGACGCTTGCCCACCAGCGACGAATCCTCGTCCGAGGCTCGGCCGTCGGGCTCGCGGTGATGGTGGCCGCTTGGTTCGTCGGCCCGCGCACGACGGCCGTGACCACCTTCGCGCTTCCCGTCGCCTTCGTCCTGGTCCTTGGGACGTACATGAGGGTGTCCGCGGTGCAACGAACAGTTCGTGGGGCGCCTACTTCTCGCGGGGGCTCGGGTGCGCACGCCGTCGTTCGTCGCTGCCCCCACTGCGGCGCTTCGCTCAACGAGATCCGGTGAACGCATGAGAGTCCCCCTGCCCATCTTCGTCCGTGAGCAGGTCCCCTACCGGCTTCGCCATCGCGCGTCGTGGCGCGCGGGGACGGGCGAGTCGATCGGCTCGTTCGAGCTCGCGCGGGGCGACCGGATCGACTTCCACGAGGACGCCGTCGTCGTGCACCGAGCCGGCGCCGAGCCGCGCGCTTTCCCCTACGAGGCGGTGTCGTTCGGGGACATCGACCTCGCGGGTGGGAAGGATTACGGCCGGTTCATGGACCTCCGCCTCGGCGGCGTGATCGAGCGCTTCTGGATCCACGAGCCCGGCGACGCGCTCGCGTTAGAGCACGGATCACGTGCGGCGGAAGTCACCAGTAGTTGGCGTGGTTGATGTAGTTCCGCGCATCCCGCCGGGTCACGGCCGCGCAGGCGGCGTCGAAACGGCCGCGCAGGCGGCGTCGAACGCATCGCGAAGAGTCGCTCGGGTCTTCGCCTCGGCCTTTCGCACGAGGTGCTTGATCTTCGCGAACGCCATCTCGATGGGATTCGTATCGGGGCTATACGGCGGGACGAAGACGATGCGGCATCGACGTTGCTCGAGGAAGAGCCGGACCTCGGGGTTCTTGTGCAGCCGGAGGTTGTCCATGACGACGACCTTGCCTGGCCGCAGCGACGGTCCGAGCACGTCGCGGATGAAGGCGAGGAAGTCGGTGCCCTTCACGCCGCCGTCCACGAGGGCGTGTCGACGAATGCCTCGGACGTCCATGGCCGCGATCATCGATACGTGCTCGCCGCTGGAGTACGCGCTCTCCGCTCCGAGGAGCCTTGCTCCGAGCGGTGCCCAACCGCGGCGCGGTCCCATACCTGGATGGCACCCCGTTTCGTCGATGAAGATCGCATCCTTGGCGTCGACGGTCCGCTGGATGTTCCAGAAGAACGCGTTTCGAGCGGAGGTCAGCTCCTTCGTGAACCGCGCCGCGGCGAGCGCGGTTTTTTTTTGAACGAGAGCCCGAGCTGGTGCAGCGCACGCAGGATCGTCGAACGATGCACCGCGACCTCGGGAAACTCCTCGTTGAACAGCGGCGTCAGTTCGTAGGTGCTCAGGAACGGCGACTCAGCTGTTCGCGCTCGCAGCCACTCGAAGTGCTCCTCCATGAGCCGCGGCTTTGGCCCGTGCACGAACTCCACTGGCGCGACCGTCCCTCGCTCCCGGAGGGCCTGAACAAGACGGCTCACCGTGCTCTCCGACACCGCAAATCGTCGAGCCGTGTCTGCCTGCGAGAGCCCTTCGTCCTTCACGCTCCGAACGATGCGCTGCTTGAGATCCATCGAGAGGTTCGCTGCCATGGACGCACTCGATCACACTCGATCGTCGACCGCAACGGGAACCCTTCCGCCGCTCCTGGATCGTGCTCTAGGAGCGCGTCGGACGTGGTGGCCGACGAGCTCACCATCGTTCGAGCACCCTGCCGCGTGGCGTCGCGGTCGATCTCCCCCAATTGGGGGAGACGGGTCCGAGCGATTTCGACACTGATTCGATAAAATTCTCGATTGAAGGATCGGGCTCCTGGTAGCGTCCGCCCGCTCGCCGTGTGGGCGCGGGCGAGAGGGGTGAAACGCATGCCGGTCGAGAAACACGTGGCGATCCTCGGGGGAGGAGCAGCGGGGCTCAGCGCCGCGTACTTCCTGCACGGGCGGACCTCGGTGGACGGGAACACCGTCTTCCGCTGCACGGTCTTCGACGTGAGCTCGCGGCTCGGCGGCAACTGTCAGAGCGCGTACCTCGGCCTGCAGCCCTACGTGGAGCCGTTCGCCGATCTCGGGGTCAACGACTTCAACACCGAGCGGTACCTGATCTTCATGGAGGTGCTCAAGCAGCTCGCGCTGGACGGTTATCCCGTTCCGCACGCGCCGCTGATCGACACCACGACGTGGAGCACGCCGCGCGGGGTGACGAAGGGCGCGCGCACGTACACCGACGAAGAGATGGCGCACTGGGAGCTCCACCCGGACAAGCCGTGGCTGAAGAACATCGCGCTCGATTGGGATCGCTTCCAAGCGGTCGCGTACCAGGTCCTGCACGATCCGAAGTACGCGAACATGAGCGTCGACGAGTTCATCGCCGACCAGGGCTACTCGTTCGACTTCGCCGAGTACAACCTGCGCGCGCGCATCAACGGGATGTACTACGTCAACGATCGATCGCCGGGCTCGATGCCGATCCGCGCGGTGATGAGCTACTACCACCTCCAAGAGGGGATCGGCTCGGGGAAGACCACCGACGCGCGGAAGAAGTCGGCCGCCGAAGGTGCACCCTCTCCGCGGCACTACTTCGTCAACGGCGCGAGCGACTGGATCCGGCAGCTCGTGCGCTGCCTGCAGGCTCGCGGGGTCGAGATGCGGCTCGGGGACTCCCCCACCGCGTACCTCGATCCGACCCGCGGATGGCGCGTGCTCTCGGGTGCGACACCGCCGAGCGGCCGCTCGACCTTCGACCACGTGATCAGCGCCGTCTATGCCGACACCGTCTCGCGCGTGATCGCGCTCGGGCTTCCGCCCTTGATGCCGACGCTGCTCAGTCAATTCGAGTACTTCGACTCGATCGGCATCGTGCACGACGACGTCGCGATGCTCCCGCCCGACACGAAGGCTTGGAGCACCTACAACATCCTCGTCTACCCGCCCGGCACGCGCAGTTTGCGCCCGTACACGATCACGTACGTCGAGCGGAAGCATCACGGCGAAGACTCGAACGCGCCGCCCTACGTCACGCTCACGCCCTACGGCGCGGTGGACGACGCGGGGATCCCGAAGATGTTCGCGTTGCCGAGCAGCGATCGCATCGAGGCGGTCACGTTCCTTCGGCACAACACGCTCTCCGTCGACGCGATGGTCGCGCAGAAGTACGTACGCGCGATGCAGGGGCAGAACGGGCTCTGGTTCACCGGCGGTTGGACGAATGGCGCGGGCCTACACGAGGAGATCCTCGCGATGTCGAAGGAGATCGCGATGCGCATCCGAGGGATCTTCGTGATCGGCGAGCACGAAGAGGGCTATCGCGACGACGATCCGACGTACGTGCCGAAGCACCTTCGAGACACGTTCTCGGCCGATGCGTCGCCGCTTCCGCCCGGATTCTGGGATTGAGCGGTCGGGTCGCGGCCGAACGATTGCGTACGAACGGTTGCGTACGATTTCGAACGATTCCGAGAACGAAAGTCTCGACGAGAACGGCGCGGCCTGAGCGAGATTCTCCGAAGAACGGAGGTCGCGCTCAGCTCGCGCTGACGTCGACTCCGGTCGGGCAACCGACGCCCGTGCCGCCGAGCCCGCAGTACCCGTTCGGGTTCTTCCCGAGGTACTGCTGGTGGTAGGACTCGGCGAAGTAGAACGTCGGCGCGTCGAGGATCTCGGTGGTGATCGCGTCGAAACCGGACGCGCGGAGCTTCGCGTCGTAGGCGGCGCGCATCGCCTCCGCGGTCTGCTTCTGCGCGGCGTCGTACGTGTAGATCCCGCTGCGATACTGGGTGCCCACGTCGTTGCCCTGGCGCATGCCCTGCGTCGGATCGTGGCTCTCGAAGAAGACGCGCACGAGGTCCGCGAAGCTCACGACCTTCGGATCGAACACCACGCGCACGACCTCGTTGTGGCCGGTGCGTCCGCTGCAGACCTCTTCGTAGGTCGGGTTCGGAGTGGGGCCGCCCGCGTAGCCGACCTGGGTCGAGTACACGCCCTTCGTCTGCCACATCTTGCGTTCGGCGCCCCAGAAGCAGCCGAAGCCGAAGAGGGCGAGCTCGTGCCCGGCCGGCCAGGGTCCCTTCAGCGGGTTGCCGTTGACGAAGTGCACGTCGGGGACCGCGAAGGCGGGCTCGCGTCGTCCGGGGAGCGCCTCGGCGGGGGTGGGGATCCGGAGCTTTCGAGGGTCGACGAGGTGGCGGAGCATGGACGGATCCATGCAGCACGCCGCGCACGCGTCAACTGCGTGCGTCGACGGTGGTTTACGGGCTGGCGCGTGATGGGCGGCGCCATGCGACACGGCGGGTCTCGGCCGCGGGCGCCCGGGCGCGTGACGGGCGGCGTGTCGCGTGCTCCGCTGCGGCATGAGCGACGTCGAAGAGCCGCGCGCGAAGCGGGTGTCGTGGATCCTGATGGCGATCCTCTACGTGCTCGCGGGGCTCAATCACTTCCGCGATCCCGCCTCTACGTGCTCGCGGGGCTCAATCACTTCCGCGATCCCGGCTTCTACCTGCGGATGATGCCGCCCTACCTGCCGTGGCACGAAGCGCTGGTCGCGATCTCGGGCGTGATCGAGATCGCGCTCGGGCTCGCGCTGATCTCGAAGCGCGCGCGGCCGTGGGCGGGGCTCGGGATCGTCTTGCTGCTCGTGGCGGTCTTTCCCGCGAACCTGCAGATGGCACTGCGACCGGAGGACTTCGCGGACATCCCGCGCTTCGCGCTCTACCTGCGGCTGCCCGTGCAGGGCTTGCTGATCGCGTGGGCGTGGTGGGCGACGCGGCCGACGAAGCCCGCGGCGAGCTGATCACGAGCCGTCGCGGCGTGAGCCGGCGCGGTCCACGTCGTTCTTCGTAGCGAGCGGCCTTCGCGCTGGTGCATCGTGCCGAGCTCGACACGAACGGAGAGCCATGGCGCGCTACGAGCTGATCGACGCGAAGTCGTCGAAGTTCTGGGAGATCGAGCGGAGCGACGCCGCGCTGACGATCACCTACGGGAAGATCGGCACCGACGGACGTACGGAGGAGAAGTCGTTCGACGACGCCGCGGCGGCCGAAAAGGCGGCCGCGAAGCTCGTCGCGGAGAAGACGAAGAAGGGCTACGTGCTCGCGGGGAGCGCGCCGTCGGAACCCGCGAGCGCCGATGGACGACCGCGCGGCGTGCCGGCCGAGGCGTGGTGGTCGGAGTCGAGCGGGGAGTGGGAGCTCGGCCCGAAGGACGCGGGCGGCAAGCTGCACGGCGAGGTGTCGTGGTGGCGCCCCGACGGGACGCTCTGCTGTCGCACCGATCTCGTGCACGGCGTGCCGCACGGGAAGTTCCGCCGCTTCCACGAGAACGGGGAGCTCTCGCGCGAAGGCACCTTCGAGCACGGCAAGATCGTCGGCCTCGAGGCGTGGCAGCGCTCGCACAAGCCGACGTCGGAGTACTTCGGCGACTATTGGGCGACGAAGAAGGTCTGGCGCATGGAGCTGGACCACACGACGTTCGAGAAACGTTTCTTCACCAAGGACGGCGTGCGCTGCGACGCGAAGGGCAAGCCGCTCGAGGTGCGCGCGGCGATCGTCGAGGACGCGTCCGAGGTGAAGACACCGCCGCACTGGGCGGCGCCGATCGCCTCGCCGCCACCGGGCGATCCGTGGATCGCGGAGGAGCTGCCGACCGAGAACGTGCGCGGCGTGTGGTGGTCGCCCGTGCTTCGTCGCGCGACGTTTCCGCGCCGTGGCGGCGTCACGATCCCAATCCGCGCGCTGCCTTCGCTCGACGACGCGTGGTCCGCGCTGCGCCGCGCGCTCCTCGCCAACGACGCCGCGATCCTCGAGCACGAGCGATCCAAGAGCGCCGCCGCGCGCTCGGGCCTCTGGACCGCGTACGTCTCGCCCGATCGAGTCGAGCGTGCGTTCGCGGAGCGCGTCTTCGATCCCGCGCCGCGGGTCGGCGACGTCGAGGCGGACGTCGACCTCGTGGAGCGCAGTTTCGCGCGCTACCGCGGCACGATCCTCTTCCACACGTACGCGGACGAGACCTTCGATCGGATCACGGACTTCCTCGTCGCGAGCGTGGGGCTCGGCGAAGCGGGCGCGCGGCTCCTGCTCGGGCTGGACGACGAGCTGCCCTATCAGCGCCAAGGTCCGTTCGAGCGACTGCGCGAGCTGCTCGCGCTCGCGGACGAGGCGACGTACGCGGACGCGCGCGCGAAGATCCTCGCGGGCTACGAGGCCGCGCTCGCGAAGGCGAAGAAGAAGTCGTACGTCGGCCGCACGCCGGCGCATCTCGCGTGGGCGGCGAGCTTCGTGCTGCCGCTCGGGCCGAACGCGGGCGACGAAGAGCGCACGCTCGCGAGCACCGCGCTCTCGAACTGCAAGGGGCGCGGCTTCGGCAACGACGAGGTCAACGCGGGCGGGCTCGCGATGGTCGATCTGCCGGGCTTTCAGCGCTTCCTCGACACGAACCCGAAGGTTCGCCACGAGTTCTTCGCGGGCGGGCGGCGGATGTATCTCGCGTCGATCCTCGATCTCGAAGGCGAGAAGGTCGCGAAGGTGCTCGCGAAGATGAAGCCGGCGTCGCCCTTCGACGACGACGACAACTACAACGGGCGCTGGTGCTTCTTGCTCGCGCACCTCGACTCCGACGACGCGCTCACGACACTCTACCGCGAGCACGCCGCCGGCCACGGCTGGGGCACACGCGCGCTCGCGCTCGCGGCGACTTTTCAGGCCGAGCGCGTGGCACGGATCGGTCGCGTGGCCGGAGATGCGTCGCTCCTCACGAAGCTCGAGGGCGTCACGCCGCTCACGATCGCGAGCGCGCGCGCGGACGTCGACGTGCGCGCGGTTCCGAGCGTCTACGAGCCGCCGGTCACGACGCGTCCGAAGGCGCGCCCGACGCGCCTCGCGGTGCCGGTGGAGATCGTGTGGCGCGAGCACGAGTCGGAGGCCGCGCTCTCGCACGCGCCCGCCGACGACGCGGTGACCTGGGACGGAGCCTCGCTCCGCGCGCTCTCGGCCGACACGCTCGAGGCGTGGATCGCGCACCGCGAGCGCTGGGCGATCCCGTCGACGATCCGCGACTGCGCGCTCGCGAAGCTCACGCTCCATCCGCGCCTGGTCACGCTCGGCTTCTCGATCGCCAGCTACGACTGCCGCTACACGCTCGGCTTCGCGCTGGCGGCCGGTGGCGAGACGCTGCTTCCGCTGCTGGAGGTCGCGCTCGACGAAGCCTTCGAAGAGAGCGCGCCGTGGGCGATGCCCTTCGGCGCGGTCTCGCTCGCCCCCGCGATGATCGCGGCGTTCTCGGGCAAGAAGCACAAGGCGATCGGGCGCGCGTGGATGCTGCGTCACCCGCGGCACGCGTGGGCTTCCGCGTTCGATCTGCGAAACGACGAGACGACGCGCGACGACGCGGAGCGCGCGCTGCGTTACCTCGCGTCGCAGGGACACCGCGCGGCGATGCTGGAGGACGCGGCCGCGATCGGGGAGCTCGACGCGGTGCGCGCGATCCTCGATCTCGATCCGCTCGCGGCGCCGAAGGCGAAGCTGCCGACGCTGCCGAAGTGGGTCCGAGGTCTCCCTCCGTCGACGCGCGGCGGCGTGACGCTCGACGCGAAGGCCACCGAGGCGCTGCTCGTGCGGCTCGCGGCGTCGAACGCGGACGAAGTGCATCCCGCCGTGACCGAAGCGCGCGAGTCGCTCGACCGTGATTCCGCGGCGGCGTTCGTGTGGGCGCTCTTCGAGGCCTGGCTCGCGGCGGGCGCCGATCCGAAGCAGACCTGGTGCATGCAAGCGGTCGGCTTCCTCGGCGACGACGCGTGCGCGCGAAAGCTCGCCGCGCTCGCGAAGGACTGGCCGGGTCAGAAGGCGAGCGCGCGGGCCCAAGCGGCGCTCGACGCGTTGCTCGCGATCGGGAGCGAGACCGCGCTCGTGCACATCCACCTCTTGGCGGAGAGATCGAAGTTCCCCGCGTTCCGGGCGGCCGCCGCGGAGCGCATCGCGCGCATCGCGGAGGCGCGGGGTCTGTCGCCCGACGAGCTCGCGGATCGACTGGTTCCGCGGCTCGGCCTCGACGAGGAGGGCGCGCTCCGGCTCGACTTCGGGGCACGCGCGTTCGTGGTGTCGTTCGACGAGCAACTCGCGCCGATCGTGCGCGACGCGAGCGGCAAGGTGCTGTCGAGCTTGCCCAAGCCGAGCAAGACCGACGACGCCGCGCTCGCGAAGGCCGCCGCGGCGCGCTTCTCGGCGTTGAAGAAGGACGCGCGCACGACCGCGTCGCTGCAGATCGCCCGGCTCGAGCGGGCGATGTGCATGGAGCGTACGATCGCGCGCGACGTCTTCCTCGAACACTTCGTCGCGCACCCGTGGATGCTCCACCTCACGCGGCGGTTGATCTGGGCCGTCGCGAACGACGACGGAACGCCCGGCGCGACCTTCCGCGTGGCGGAGGACGGCTCGCTCGCGACGATCGACGACGATCGCTTCGTCGTGCCGGAAGGCGCGCAGGTGCTGCTCCCGCACGCGGCGCACCTCGACGAGCTCACGCGGACGCGCTGGAGCACGGTGCTGGCGGACTACGAGCTGCTGCAACCGTTCGCGCAGCTCGCGCGTCCGGTGGCGACGCCCACGGACGCCGAAGCGCGCGGGACGACGCTGACGCGCTTCTCGGGTCGAAAGGTTCCGCCCGGAGCGCTGCGTGGGATGCGCGCGCGTGGCTGGTCGCCGTGGGTCGACTCGTGGATCACCACGATCGAGAAGACGTTCGCGCGAACCGGGGCGAAGGCCGCGGCGTCGTCGCGGATCGGAGCGGCGTTGGCCTTCGAGCCGGGCTTCTCGCCCGCCGGCGAAGAGGCGGAGGCGCAGACGCTCGGTGACGTCGCGTTGCGCGGGCTCGCGAGCTTCGCGGAGCTCGGGCCGGTGCGCTTCTCCGAGCTCGTGCGCGACGTGGAGGCGCTCGGCGCGAGCGCGTGAACGTGACACGCGCGTCGCCGAATCGGCCGAGGGGGCCGGGTCTGGCGGGGCGAGTCGAAAGACCCGAAACATCCACTCGTACGTGGCGTTCGTACGACCCGAGGAGAGTCATGACGTTCGACAAGCAGGTTCAGAAGGTCGTCGCGGCCGCGATGGCGGGAAACGTGAAGGCCGTGAAGAAGTACCTCGACGGCGGTGGGGATCCCGACGTCGTCGACTTCTTCGGGTTCAGCATCCTTCAGCGCGCGGTCGGAGCGAGCCAAGTCCCGGTGGTGGAGCTGCTCTTGGATCGCGGCGCGAAGCTGACCGAGAAGGCGATCGAACGCGCGAAGGAGAAGGACCACCCCGAGATGCTCGCGTTCCTCGCGTCGCGCGGAGTGTCGGTGAAGCACGTGCCCTTCGAGGAGCTCCCGCAGGACGAGAAGGACACGCGGCTCTTCAAGGCGGTCCGTGGCGCGGGCTTCGACGCGCTGGCGGGGGTCGTGGAGACGATGGTGTCCCAGGGCGCGAGCCTCGGCGCGCGGCAGGGAGGTCGCACGCCGCTCATGGTGTTGGCGCACGAATGCTCGCTCTTCACCGCCGCGGCGGAGACCATGATCCGACTCGGCGCCGACGTCGGCGCGACCGACGACGACGGGCGGACCGCGCTGCATCTGGCGGCGGCTCAAGGCGCGGGCGTCGAGCTCGCGAGGGCGCTGCTCGACGCGGGGCTGAACGTCGACGTACGCGACGCAGCAGGCCGCACACCGCTCCACGCGGCCGCCGAGTCGACCTACCACTCGAGTCAGAAGATGGTGGAGCTCCTCGTCGATCGCGGCGCGCAGATCGACGCGGTCGATGCGAGCGGGAACAAACCACAGGACCTGGCGAGCGGCGACGTTCGCACGTGGCTGCTGGCGCAGACCGCCGAACCGCTCGCGCCGCTCGACGCCGAGCTCCTGCGGGCGGTGACGGCGGGCGTCCTCGACGACGTGAAGGCTCTGTTGGTGCAGGGCGCGAACCCGTGCGCGGTGGACCTCGGGTCGACGAAGTACGGAAGCTCCAGGTTGAGCGGGGTGTCGGCGCTCCACGCGGCGATGCACCGCAACGTCCCGATCGAGGTGGCGCTCGCGGTCCTCGACGCGCCCACCCTCGACCCGAACGTGCGCGACGTCGAAGGGAGCACGCCGCTCCACCACGCGGTTCGACGACGCGGCGCGCCCGATCGCCGGACGTTGGTGGAGCGGCTGGTCGCGCGTGGCGCCGATCCGACGGTTCGCGACGCTCGGGGCGACACCGTGGTGTGTCCGCTGATCAGCTTTCACGCGCTCGACGACGAGCTCGAGCTCCTCGAGTACTTCGAGGCGCGCGGCGTCGACCTCTCGAACGCGCAGGAAGGCTTCACGCTGGTGGACGAGATGTACCAGCGGATCGAGCGCTTCTCGCAGGTCCGCGACAAGAAGGGCTTCACCCGGGTCTTTCGTTTTCTCGTGGATCGCGGGGTGAAGACACGCGACCCCGACATGCAGAAGTGGGCCGATCAATGGCTCGCGGAGCTCGAAGCCAAGCACCTGGCGCCGCCGAAGCGTCGCACGAAGAAGACTTGAAGCTCGGGGTGGATCACCCGCCCGCGCCGGGGAATCCGATCTCCGCGAAGCCGGCGCCGCGCAGGGTGTCCATCGTCGCGACCACCAGCGCGGCGTCGACGTCGTCGTCGGGGAGCAGCCGCACCGGCACCGCGCCTCCGTCCTCGACGCGGTGTCGCGCGAGCGCCTGCGTCAGCGCGTCGACGTCGAGCACGTTCGAGTCCACCGACACACGCGCCTCGTCGCCGAGGGTCGAGGCCACGACGAGCCCGTCGTTCGAGAGCGTGAGCACGAGCTCGCGTCGCTCCGCAGCGCTCGGGCCGTCCTGTCCGCCCGGCGTGCTCGCCCCGAGGGAGCCGAGCTGCGCCCACACCGCGGTGACGAGCAGGAACATCAGACAACAGAGCAGGAGATCCACGAAGGGCACGAGCGGGATCTCGTGGTCGACCTTCTTGCGTCCGTGCGTGCTGCCGGTCTCGATCGTCGCCATGTCTGCCTCCGCGGGTGTCGTCGCGCGGACCTCATCGGCTCCGCGCTCATGCGCGGCCCGATGGTTTCGCGGGATCGTTCCGCTCCGCGGACTCACACGTCCGCTTCGCCTCGAACGATCCCGCTTCGAACCGCGCGTGTGTTGCTCGGACGCCATCGCGGCGCGGAGGTTCCGAGCGTGATCGTGCTCGACGCGTCGGACTGATCGACGTGCTCAGCGATCCGAACGCCGCACCCACGGCATCCGCGGATGGCGCGGGCCGCGGCGTGGCTCCGGACGAAACGGTCCGCCCGTGGTGTGCTGGAACGCATCGAGCATCTGGAGCGCACGAAAGCGTTGTCCCGCGAAGGGCGCGAGCAGCTCGAGCATGCGGCGATCGGCGTCCGGATCGGGACCGGGCCGGGCGCGATCGCGCTCGGTGCCGGTGAGCGTCCACGCCACGAGGTGCGGCAGGTGGTAGTCGCCGAGCGGCACCGCGTCGAAGTCGCCCAGCGCGGTCGCGAGGACCATCTCGCGTGTCCACGGGCCGACCCCGCGAAAGAGCGCGAGCTTCGTGCGGACCTCGTCGAAGGGCGCGTCGCGCAGCGCCTCGATCCGCGTCGCGCGCTTCGCCACGGACACGATCGTCTCTGCGCGTCGGCGCTCGAGCCCGAAGGGATGCAGCTCGTAGTACGGCAGGCTCGCGAGCTGACGCGCGCTCGGCGGCGCGCGAAGGCCCTCCGGGGTGCCCGAGACCTTCGCCCCGAAGCGGAGCACGAGCTGTCGGTACGCCGACGCCGCGTCCACGAAGGTCACACGTTGTTGTGCGACGTAGCGCACGATCACGTCGACCAACACGGGCGCGACGCACGGACGAAGCCCACGACGGAGCGCGGCCGCTTCGTCGAGCGCGGGGTGACCGAAGGCGCGCGGTGCGTAGCTCGCGCCCACGAAGCGTGGGGCTTGCTCGACGAGCCAGGCCGCCGCGGGACCGAACGCGCGGGCCTCGATCACACTCGTTTCGATCGCGTTCGTTTCGATCGCATTCGTTTCGATCGCATTCGTTTCGATCGCGTTCGTTTCGATCGCGTTCGTTTCGATCGCGTTCGTTTCGGTCACGCGGTGCACGGTCGCTTCTTTCGCACCTCCCGCGCGGGCACTCCCCTTGCCCGCACCCGCGTCGTGCGTCTCGACGCGACGCACGTGGAGCGCGCTCGGTCCGGCGCTCGGGTGCACGGCGATCCACGCCTCGTCCTCGTGGACGACCATCGTCGGATCGAGCGGCCCCACCCGCAGGAGCCGCAGCGTCAGGCGCAGATCGAGCGGCCCATCGACCGTGAACGTCGCGGAGGCGTCCGGCACGCGTGCAGCGTGGCACGAGGTCGGCGACGTCGGCATCGGAAGCGATGCCGCGATCCCGCACGTCATCGTGCTCGAACGCCAGACCGAACGTGTCACCCGAACGCACGACCTCGTCGATCGTTTGCAACGCCGCGGCGCAGCCGGCCCACGGAGCCATCGTGAGACAGACGTCATCCTTCGCCGCCGTTCCGTTGCTCGCCTCCGGCGACTCCACGCCCGTCGTCCGGATCGATCGAGAGACCGTCCGTCGATGGCACCCCGAGCTGCTCGCGTACGCGCGCCGCCGCCTGCGTCCGGTCGACGCGGAGGACGCCGTGCAGGCCACGTGGGCGGCGGCCGTGCGAGGTCACCACGCCGGCACCGGCTCGTTCGCGGGCTACCTCTTCGGCATCTTGCGCCGGAAGGTGATCGACCACCGTCGTCGCGACCGGCGCGTCGCGAGCTTGCTCTCCGAGCCCGCGCACGAGCCGCGCACCCACGAACGTCTCGAGGCGCGCGAGGCGCTCGTCGCGGTGGAGCGCGCGTGGCATCACCTCGCTCCCAAGGAAGCGCGTGCGCTCGAGCTCGTGGTCTTCGAGGACGCCGATCGCGACGAAGCCGCGCCGGCGATCGGGGTGACGCGCGAGCACCTGCGTGTGCTCGTGCACCGCGGCCGACAGAAGCTCGCCGCGGCGGGCTGAGCGGTACGGGTCGAGCCGTCCTTCAGTGCGCCGTCGCGAGACCCCGTCGGACCCGAGCGTTCACGTGGCGTGCGCCGCGCTCGGGACGCCTCCTGAACGACCGAGGCGCGGATCGTGGCATGATGCGCGCGCCATGACGTACCGCTTCCCTCATGTCCCGCGCCGCTCCGTCCTCCGCGGTGGCCTCGCGGGCCTCGCGTCCGCGTTCCTCACCCGCACGTTGCCCGGCTGCGGCGACGACTCCGCGGCCCCGATGGACGGCGGGAGCGACGCAGGCATGGACGACGCGGGCCTCGACGCGGGCCGCATGCGCGATGCGGGCTTCGACGCGGGCGTCGACGACTCGATCTTCGAGCCCCGCGACATGCCGGCGCCGTTGCCGCTCGTCTCGCTCGTCGCGGACATCGGCCCCCTCGGCGATCCCGACGAGAACGGCATCCGGCTGCCCGAAGGCTTCACCTCGCGCATCGTCGCGCGCACGCGCGAGATCGTCGCGCCGTCGAGCTACGAGTGGCACTCGAGCCCGGACGGCGGCGCGGTCTACGCCCTCGACGACGGCGGTTGGATCTACGTCAGCAACAGCGAGGTCCCGCTCGTCGGCGGCGTCGGCGCGATCCGCTTCTCGTCCACCGGCGAGATCGTCGACGCATACCCGATCTGTCAGAACACCTCGATCAACTGCGCGGGCGGTCAGACCCCGTGGGGCTCGTGGCTCACCTGCGAAGAGGCGGCGCGCGGTCGCGTGTTCGAGTGCGATCCGTGGGGCGAGCGCCCCGCGCTGGTGCGTCCGGCGCTCGGTGTCTTCAAGCACGAAGCGGCCGCGATCGATCCCGTCAACGCGCACGTCTACCTCACCGAGGACGAGTCGGACGGACGCTTCTACCGCTTCGTCCCCGCCGCGCTCACGCCCGCGGGTCACCCGAACCTCGCGGCGGGGCGTCTCGAGGTCGCGGTGGTCGCAGACGGCGGCGGTGTGACCTGGGCGGAGGTGCCCGACCCGCAGTTCACGGGCGACACGCAGACGCGCCGCCAAGTTCCGTCGAGCACCGTGTTCCGCGGCGGCGAAGGCATCTGGTACCACGACGGCGTCGTCTACTTCAGCACGAAGGGCGACAACCGCGTGTGGGCCTACGAGATCGCGAGCTCGCAGATCGAGATCCTCTACGACGCGGCCGACTACGACCCCGCACCGCTGCGCGGCGTCGACAACCTCACCGTGACCTGCTGTGGCGACGTGCTCGTCGCCGAGGATGGCGGCTCGATGCAGATCGTCGCGATCCTCCCCGACGGAACACCGCGCCCGATCCTGCAGGTGACGGGACAGGACGACTCCGAGATCACGGGGCCGGCGTTCGATCCTTCGGGCACGCGCCTCTACTTCAGCTCGCAGCGCGGCTTCGGTGGTCGCGGCATCACGTACGAGGTCACGGGGCCCTTCCACCGTCCGGCGTGATCGTGTCTCGCGCGAGCTCGTGACCCGCGCCGCGCGTGATCGCGTGGAGGCCGCGATCGTGGCCGACGCCGTGTGGTCTCGAGCACGGCTCACCGCATCGGATGTGGCCCGCCCGGCCACACGTCGACCGGCAGCCCGCTCGGGACGCTCGTGGGCACGCCGTGGTCGGGTCCCTTCGTCAGCTCGGTCGAGTCCGTGAGCGCGTGCAGGAACGCGATCAGATCGGCGACGTCCGACTCGTCGAGCGGACGCGTCGGGCGTGGATCGTCGAGCTGCGCGAGCAGCGCGCCGTTCAGATCCGGTCGCCACGTCGCGCGCAGGGACTCCGGCAGCGCGCTCGCGTCGTAGTCGCGCAACGACGCCTCCGGATCGAGGTGATGACGCACCGCGGCCTCGAGCGTCGCGAACGCTCCGTCGTGCATGTAGGGCGGCATGAGCGCGACGTTGCGCAGACTCGGCGTCCGAAAGCGGAAGCGATCGCGTGGATCGCCCGTCACGCGCGCGCGCCCTTCGTCGGGCACGCCGTCGAAGCCGGGCCCGATCACCGGCACCGCGATCGCGTGGAAGCGTTCGTCGGTGAAGAGCGACCCTTCGTGACAGCGCGCGCAGCCCGCGTCGCCGAAGAAGAGCGTCTGCCCACGCAGCTCCGCCTCCGTGAGCTCGCCGAGACCCTCCGAGAACGCGTCGAAGCGGCTCCGGCGAGGGGTCCAGATCGCGCGGACGAAGTGCGCGATCGCGCGCACGAGGTGCGTGATGTCGGGGCGCTCGTCGGGGAAGACGATCGACAACCGGTGCGCGTAGTCCGGGATCGCGACCACGCGCTCGACCAGGCGCGCCCACACTTCCTCTGGTCGGTCGTCGGGCACCTCCGCGAGCTCGTTCGGTCGACCGTCGATCGCGACGTCGCCGCGCTGGCCGCGCATCTCCGCACGATCGAGCAGCGGTAGCAGCGCTTGGACCGCGAGCAGATCGTCGAGCCGACGCGGCACCCGAACCGGCGCGCGGATCGAGCCGTCGTCGAGCCGCTCCACGCGACCGTCCCAGAGCAACGATCGCGGCTCGCCGCGGTGGAAGAGATCGCTGGTGTGGCGCGGAAGAATCGCGCCTTCGCCGCGCACACGCGTCGGGCCGACGCCGAGCCCGCCCTCGCCGATGGAGAGCGGGAGTGGCTCGGTGGTGGTGAGGAAAGGGACGTGGCAGGTCGCGCAGGCGACGTTGCGGTTGCCGCTGAGCTCGCGGTCGAAGAAGAGCGCTTGGCCGAGCGCGAAGAGCTCGGCGGGCGTGGCGACCTCGGCCGGCAGCTCGTGCGAGAAGCCTTCTTCGGTGCAGGCGGTGAGCGCGAGCGTGGCGAGGAGGACGGAGCGGTGCACGTGGAAGAGGGCCGCGTGCGCTCGCGATCGGCTCACGCGCACGGTTCTCGCGCACGGTTCTCGCGCACGGTTCTCGCGCACGGTCGCGCACGGTTCTCGCGCACGGTCTCGCGCACGGTTCTCGCGCACGGTTCTCGCGCACGGTTCTCGCGCACGGTTCTCGCGCACGGTTCTCGCGCACGGCTCAGGGGGTGGCGACGCTGATCGCGAAACGCAGCGAGGGGCCATCGACGCCCGCGACCTCGCGAGTCCCGCCGAAGTCGTCCACCGTCAGGCCGACCAGTCCGCGCAGGAGCCCGAGCTCGGCCACGAGCCCGAGTCGAAGCGGACCGAAGCGGCGCGCGAGCCGAAGCCCGAGGCTCGCACCGATCGCGGTCGAACGTTCGACCGCGCCGATGGCGTCGCCCGTCGGACGTCCTTGCACGCGCGCGAGCCCGAGCTCGGCCACGAGCTCTCCCGAAAGGGTCCAGCCGCGCACGCGCGTCGGCGTGCGGACGCCGAGCCGTCCGAGCGCAGCCATTGCGCCGACCCGACCTTGGCGCTCGTCGCGGCGCACGCCCATCAGCTCGGCCCCGACCACGAGCCAGCGCCAGCGGAGCGCGAGGGTGCCGCTCGGCACGAGAGGCGCGTCGCGCACGACGAAGACGCGGGCGCCGAAGTCGAGCTCGGCGTGGACGGCGGTGTCGCGGGCGCTGGGGATCGCGGGATCGGAGTCGGGGTCGGTGACGGCGTCGGAGTCAGTGACGGCGTCGGAGTCAGTGACGGCGTCGGAGTCAGTGACGGAGTCGGAGTCAGTGACGGCGTCGGAGTCGGGGTCGGTGTCGGAGTCAGTGGAGGAATCGGTGACGGAGTCGGAGTCGGAGTCGGAGTCGGAGTCAGTGGAGGAATCGGTGACGGAGTCGGAGTCGGATCCAGCGACAGTGATCGAGCCCGACTCTTCGGCAGACTGCACCAGCGATCTCGAACCGGAATCGGAGCTCGTCGACGGCGCGGGGGACCGCGGCGGCGCGAGTCGTGAAGACGGCGACGAGGGAGGCTCGGACGAGGGCGTCGGTCGTGTCGTGTCCGCGTGCGCCGCCAGCTCGGGGCCGAGGCCCGCCAGATCCGCGAAGAGGAGCGCCACCGTACGGGCCCGCGCGCGGTGCGGGACGTCCGCGAGATCCACGCGTCGCTCCCGCGCGCCGTCGGACCAGCGAGCGACGAGCCGTGCGCGCCCGTCTTCGCAATTGTCGAGCGCGAGCGCCGCGCCGTGCAGCGCTTCTCCACGGAGCGCGGCGTGCAGCTCGACGAGGTCGGTCCACGCCGCACACTCGATGGCCACCGAGCACGCGATCGGCGAATCGCTCGACGTCGCCGATGGATCCGGAGCCTGCGCGTGCGCGCTCGACCCATCGACGGCCAACGCCCCGACCAGGACGAGCACGACGAGCGCGGCCCCGCCGGTGCGGCGCACGTACCTCGCGTCGTTCACGGCGCGAGCCATCGCTCGACCTGCGCGCGCCGCGCGCCCTCGGGGTGTCGGAGCACGTAGCGCTCGGCGGCCACGCGCGCGTCGTCGCGTCGTCCCGCGCGGCCCAACGCTTCGACGTGCGACGCCGCCGCGGCCTCACGAAGCGCTTCGGGCAGTCCGAGCGCCTCGCTGCGCGCGAAGCTCTCGGCCGCCGCGTGCGGAGCCCCGAGCGCATCGAGCTCGAGCCGCCCGAGCGTGTACGCCGCGAGCGCGGCGCGCGGATCGTTCGGGTGCTCCGCCACCAGCCGCCTCAGCGGTACCGCCGCTTCGCTCGGATGGCCCGAGAAACGCGCGACGTCCGCGAGCTCCCACAGGTCCGCCACGTCGCGCGCGCGTCGGGTCTCGCGGGCGTGACCGTCCGCGCCGAGCGCCTCGAACGCCCGGTCGTAGCGGCGCTGCGCGAGCTCCGCGCGCCACGGCATCTCGCGTGCCGGTGCGTCGTCCGTCTCGGCGACGTGGCCTTCGTTCGTCTCCGACCCGTCCGCGGTAGGCGGCGCGGACGGCGCCGACGTCGTCTCGCTCGGGACGAAGAGCCGCTGGCCCGCTTCGAGCCGCTGCACGCGATCGGGGACGGACGCGCCGCGCACCAACACGGCGCCATGCTCCACGCTCACTGCGACGCCCTCGCGCGAGCGCGCCACCTCGAAGACCGTTCCGACCACCTGCACGCTCACCGCGCCGGCGTCGACGTTCCAGCTCCGCGGTCCGCCGGGCGTCACCTCGAAGCGCGCGCGGCCACGTCGCAGCGCGAGCCCGAGCGCCCGCGTGTCGTTCGCGAGCACGTCGAGCCGCGCACTCTCCTCGACCACCACCCGCGACGCGTCCGACAGCCGCACGTCGCCACGAAGTCGCGCGGGCAGCGGCGCATCGTTCGCGAGCCGCAGCGCGGGCGGCTCCGCGGAGGAGGCCACGTGCTTCGTGCGCTCCGGCGCGAGCTCGAACGTGGTCCACGCGATCGCAGCGATCGCGCACGTTGTGATCGCGGCGATTGCGAACGTCCACCGACCGATCGGAACTCGTGGCGTTCGACGTCGTCGCGCCACCGCCGTCCACACCCGCTGCACGCGCGCCTCTTCCGCTTCGGGCCGGAGGGCGTCTCGGGCTCGCTCGAGATCAAACATCGCGAACCTCCTCGAAGCGGAGCGCGATCGCCGCCTCCGCCCGCGCGACACGACGCTTGATCGTCGCGAGCGAGCAGCCCGCGAGCTCGGCCGCCTCCGCGAGCGCGTATCCCTCCAGCACCACGAGAACCCACGCGGTCCGCGTGTCCCACTCGAGCGCGTCGAGCGCGCGATCGAGCAGCGCGAGCTCCGCGCGCGCCTCGTGCCCCGCGTCGCTCCGCGCTTGCGCGACGAGCGGCTCGTCGTTCGTGTCCATCCGCTCGAGACCGATCCAGCGCAGCAGCCGTCGGCGCCGGAAGATCTTGTGCACGCGGTGCACGGAGATGCGCACGAGCCACGACCCGAGCCGCTCCGGTTCGCGCAGCTTGCCGAGGTCGCGCAGCGCTTCGACGAAGGTGTCCTGCACCACGTCGTCCACGTCCGCGCTCCGTCGCAGCAGGCGCGCCGCGACGGCGGTCACGCGGTGCACGTGGCGCCGATAGATCGCCTCTTCGGCCCAGCGATCGCCGCCGAGCGCCCGCGCGACGAGGACCGCGTCCGGCGTGCTCGGACGGGGGAGGCGCGCGATCTCCGCCGGCAGCGGCGCGCGAGCGACGAACGACGTCATGAAGGTGAGGGCCGCGAGGGCCGGAGATCGGCTCACCGGGCGGCTGCTCGTGTCCGATCTCCGACGGGGGCCGCGGCTCACGATGCTTCTCGGTCGGCCGGGTGCGCGGCCGACGAAGCTGCTCGTGTCGCCGTCGAACGGCGTCATTCATTCGTTCATTCATGGAACGACGAACCTCGGTGAGCCGATTCTCGTCCCACGCGGCCCTCTCCTTGGCGACCGACGACGTCGTCGCAGGAGGAGCTCGATGCGAACCTGGATCACCATCCTCTGTCTCGGAGCGCTCGCGGGGTGCTTCGAAGAAGAGACGCAGAAACCCGTGCTCGGGACGAATCCCTCACGCCCCTTGGGCGACGGGGGCGGCATCGAGTGTTACGACCCCGCCCTCTGCGAGCCGACGCCCTTCGACGCGGGCGTCCCCGAATGTTTCGTCGACGACGGAGGGTTCACGTTCTGTCCGCAGCCGATCGACGCCGGGACTCCGGAGTGTTTCCTCGACGACGGCGGATTCACGGTTTGTCCCGTCCCGGAGGACGCGGGGATCCCGGAATGTTTCCTGGACGAGGAGGGCTTCACCGTGTGCCCCACGGACCCCGACGCCGGAACCCCGGAGTGCGTGGTCGACGAGGCCGGGCTCGTGCACTGTCCGACCTCGCCCGATGCCGGCACCCCGGAGTGCTTCGAGCCGGACGGAACCCCGTGCGGCGAAGGCCCCGACGCGGGCTTCGATCCCTACGCGTGAGTGGCGGTCGGTCGACGCGAGAACGCTCACCTCGACCGACTCGTGACCTTCGATACGCTGCGTGCGTGCAGCCCGCGGAGTTCCTCTACTGGTCACGCATCCACGCGCCCACCGTGCGTCGGGTCCGCGCGCTCGCCACGCGCGTGCTCGGCTTCGACCCCGCGCCCTCCGACGACGTCGTGAAGACGATCGCGGCGATGTACTACGACGCGGATCCGCTCGCGGAGGCCTTCGTCGACGAGGTCTACCTCGCGCGCGGCTACGACGTCGGCCGCGCGATGCTCGATCGCGCGCTGACCGAAGGCGTCGACGCGATCGACGACGCTCCGCCTTCGCTGCGCGCGCTCTTCGCGGACCTCGACCGCGATCCTGCGTGGGTCGATCGCGCGCGGGTCGATCGCGGCGCGAAGGTGTTCCGACGCTGGGGCACCGCGGTCTTTCGGTTCGCCGGCGCGATCACGCTCGCGGCCTACACCGAGAGCTCGGTCGCGAAACCGCTCGCGCTCACCGGTGCGTACGCCGGCGCCAGCACGCGCCATCGTTTCCTCGAGACGGCGTCGTTCTGGATCGACGTCTCGGAGCCGGGCGGGCTCGCGCATGGCGCTCCGGGTCGCGCGGCCGCGCTGCGCGTCCGCATCATGCACGTCTTCGTGCGGCGTCGCCTGCTCCAGCATCCGGAGTGGGACCTCGCCGCGTGGGGCGTGCCGATCCGGCAGCGTCGCGCCCGGCGTCGCGCTGCACGCGATGGGCTACCGCACGAGCCGCGACGAGATCGAGGACGCGATGCACTTCTGGCGCTACGTCGGGCACCTGATGGGTGTGCGACCGCGCTGGTTCCCCGCCGACGTGCGCGAGGCGATGCAGCTCGCGTTCGTGACCCTTCTGAAGAACGCCGAGCGGTCGGGCGACGACGGCAAGCGGCTTTGTCAGTCGTACGTCGAGGCCTTCACGCCGAGCGACGATCCGGAGCGCCCGTGGTCGCGTCGTGTCGCGGATGCCTTCGAGCACGGCGTGCACCGCGGCTACACGCGTTTCTTCCTGCCGCCGCACCTCTACCGTCGCTTCGGGCTCCCACCCGCGGGCGTGTGGGCGCTCCACCCGGTGGCGCGCGCGCCCTTCGTGTTCGCGGCCGAGACGCTGCGACGCCGCTCCTCCCGTCTCGACGAGCTCGCCGATCGTGTGGCACGCACGCAACGCCGTCGCTGGCTCGATCGGCAGCTCGAGGGCGAACCCGCCGCCTTCAAGCCCGCGCAGTCGTTCCAGCGCTGACCCGCGCTCAGGTGTCGAGCTTGCGCAGCAACGCCTCGTAGCTGATCCGGCAGCGCTGCCGCTGGCCGTTCACCGTCGCGTCGTAGCTTCGCGTGCCGCGCCCCGTGAAGCGCCGCCCGTCGGGCGCGAGCTCGAAGTGCGACTCGCCCGCGCTCGGTCCGGTCTGGCCTCGCATGCGCGCGTCGCCGATCACCGCGTTCGACGAAGACACCGTGAGCTCCCAGGTCGGCCAGAAGCTCGAGTTGAGCAGGTTCATGCTCATGGTCCGACTGCCGGGGATGCCGTCCACCGCCGCGAAGTACGAGGACACGAAGCCGGTGCGCTCGCCATCGCCGCACGTCGCGTGATCGATGCGGGTCTGGAACACGTAGAGCCCGGGACCCAGCACGGTCTGGCCCGTGTCCTGGGCCGGCGCGCTCGGTGGCGCGAGCAAGAGCAACGCGGCCGCCAGCGCAGTGGCGACGGCGGTCCTTCGCGTGGGACGAGGCCGCGATCTCGTCGCAGACCGCCCCGTCGATCGCTTCGGCTCGGACGTGTCCAATCGCGGCGTACTCATCGCAGATCCTCCGGAGACGATGGGGCTTCGGCACCTCCGACCGCTCGAGGGAGCGTCGCCGAAGACGAAGTCGAGGCGGGTGGACGGAGCGAAGCGCCCGCGCATTCGCTCCGTCCGCACGGGCCCGTACGAAACGAGCCCGCGACGAGCCTACCGTTCAGTGGCCCGCCCGCACCAGACGTCCGGGACGCGCGCCCGTTAGCCTGCCGCCCTCCGCGATCACCACGCCGCTGGCGATCGTCGCCACGTACCCCTCCGCCCGCTGCATCAGCCGCTGCCCGCCAGCCGGCAGATCGCGCTGCATCTTCGGGTGCAAGAGACGCAGGTGGTCGAAGTCGATCACGTTCAGATCGGCCTTCATCCCGACCTCGATCGTCCCGCGGTCCGTGAGCCCCACGAAGCGCGAGGTGTCGTGCGCCTGCATCTTCACCATCTTCTCGAGCGCGAAGCGCTTCTCGCGGTCGCGGGCCCAATGCGTCATCAGGAACGTGGGGAAGCTCGCGTCACACACGGTGCCCACGTGCGCGCCGCCGTCCGACAACCCCGGCAGCGCGAGCGGATGCGCGAGCATCTCGTGCACCACGTCGAGGTTCATGCCGGTGTAGTTGTAGAGCGGGAAGTAGAGCAGGGCCTCGCCGTCCTGCTCGAGCAGCGCGTCGTAGATCACGCTCAGCACGGGCTCCCCGCGCCGCATCGCCTCCGCCGCGAAGCACTCCTTCACGTTCGGCTCGTAGCGCGGGTCCTCGCCGAGCCGGAAGAGCCGCATCGCGACCAGGTTCAGGTTCTGCAGGAAGTGATCGGCCAGCGGCGGGATCGGCGTTCCGTCGCCGCTCACGGGATCGCTCTTCTCCGCGAGGATGCGTTTCTTCAGCTCCGGATCGCGCATCTTCGCGACCCGCTCCGCGAGCGGCAGGTGCGCGATCGCCTTGTAGGACGGGAAGCCCATGAAGGGCTGGAAGGTCGCCTGCAGTCCGAGCATCACCCCGATCGCGCGTGCCCCGACCTGGCAGCGCACCGTGAGCCCCTCGTCGCACGCCTTCTGCGCGCCTTCGAGGATCCATCGCCATTGATTCGGCGAATGATCGCGCTGCATGGTCGAGATCGACATCGGTCGCTTCGCGGCCCGCGCCATCTGGATCAACAGATCGAACTCTTGGTCGAAGCGACCGCGCTCCCCCTTCGGGAACTGGTTCATGTCGAAGTCCGACACCGCCTGGATCACGCCGTGCGAGAGCCCCTCGAACGCGCGACCGAGCCCGACGAGCTCTTGCAGCGTCGACTCGCTCGCGGGCGTGGCGGCGCCGTGCACCGAGCGGTGGTTGTCGGAACGCCCGGTCGAGAACCCGACCGCACCCTCCTGCAGCGCGCCGCGCAGCAGCGCGCGCATCGCCGCGATGTCCGCTTCGGTCGCGACCTCGTCCGCCACCGCGCGCTCGCCCATCACGTACACGCGCAGCGCGTCGTGCGGCACCTGGCAGAGGAAGTCGATCGCGTGCGGCATGCGATCGAGGGTCGACATGTACTCGCCGAAGCTCTCCCAGCCCCACGTGATGCCCTCGGCGAGCGCGGAGCCCGGGATGTCCTCCACGCCCTCCATCAGCTCGATGAGCGTCTTGTGATCGTTCGGTCGCACGGGCGCGAAGCCGACCCCGCAGCTCCCGAGCACGGCGGTGGTCACGCCGTGGATCGACGAGGGCGCGAGCTCCTCGTCCCACGAGATCTGTCCGTCGTAGTGTGTGTGGATGTCGGTGAAGCCCGGCGTGACGATCGCGCCGTGCGCGTCGATCGTGCGCGTCGCGGCGCCGTCGACCTTTCCGACCGCGACGATGCGCCCGTCCTTCACCGCCACGTCGCCCGCGAAGCGCTCGCGCCCCGTGCCGTCGACGATCGTGCCACCTCGAATCACCAAGTCGTACATCGCGTCACCCCTGCTTCGAACCGACACTGCTTCGAACCGACACTGCTTCGAACCGACACTGCTTCGAACCGACACCCCACGAGCTCGGGCCACCCGCGCTCGCATCACTCGTCACACGTCCGTGCCCCGAACGTCGCGCGCCAGCACCGCGAGATCCTTCTCGCCTTCGCCCTCCGCGATCAGCGTGTCCATGCGCGCGCCGATCGCCGGCAGCACCGCGAGCGCGCGCCCCTGCGCCGCGTCCACCATCAATCCCTGATCTTTTCGCGCCATCGCGAGCGTCCACGCGGTGCCGTAGTCGCCGGCCGCCATCTTCGCGCCGCGTGCGCGAAGCACGTTGCGCAGGTCGAAGTCCTGGAAGAGCCCGAGCACGTCGTTCGGGTCCACGCCCTGCGCCGTCGCCATCGTGAAGACGTCCGCGAGCCCGCCGATCATCGCGAGGATCATTCCGTTGCCCGCGAGCTTGAGCGTCGCCGCGCGGTGTCCTTCCTCGCCCGCGAAGAGCAACACGCCGGTGGTCTCGGAGAGCCACGGCGCCGCGGCGTCGAACACCTCGCGCGGCCCGGACGCGAGCATCACGCCCTGCGCGGCCCGGCACGCGGCGGGCGACATGAACACCGGGCAATGCAGGAAGCGCACGCCGCGTGCCTTCATCGAGTCGACGCGGGCGCGCGCTCCCTCGGGCGAGGTCGTGCTGTGGTCCACCACGATCGCGTCCCCGACGTGATCCGCGATGCGATCGAGGAGCGCGTCGACCGCGGCGTCCGCGGTGAGCGCGAGGTGCACGATCGTCACGCCGGCGACGGCTTCTTCCGGCGTCGCGAGCGCCTCGCCTCCCGCGGCGACGATCGAGCGCGTCTTGTCGGCGGTGCGGTTCCACGCGCGCACGCGCTCCCCACGTCCGAGCGCCGCGAGCGCCAAGCCCTCGCCGATCAGCCCCGTCCCGAGATACGCACGAACCATCTGTCTTGACCTCGCGGTCAAATCTGTACACGGTGTTGACCGTGCGGTCAATACCCGAGAAGCGACAGCCCTCCGAGGACCTCGACGCGCCGGTCCGCAACGCGACCGCGCTCGCGCTCCTCGACGCGACCGAGTCGCTCCTCGCGGAAGGCGGCACCCGCGCACTGAGCGCCCGCGCGATCGCGGAGCGCGCCGGGGTCCGCAAGGCGCTCGTCTTCTACTACTGGCCGAGCACCGACGCGCTCTTCGAGGAGGTGCTCGGTCGCTACTACCGCCGCCACGCCGACGCGCTCACGGCGGCGCTCTCCACCGAGGGCGACGTGCGCGCGCGCCTGCACCGCATGATCGACGCGTACCTCGACTTCATGGAGACCCACCACGCCTACGCCCGCGTGGTCCAAGAGCAGATCGCGACGAGCGGGCCCCACGTGGAGCTGGTGCGCGGACACCTGATCGAGGTCCTCGCGATCACGACGCGCGCCCTCGAAGGCGTGCTCCCGAAGACCGGCTCGCTCGCGATGCGCCACTTCCACCTCAGCCTCTCGGCGCTCGTGATCAACTACTTCACCTACGGCCCCGTCCTCGGCCGCGGGTGGTGGGGCAAAGAGCCGCTCGGCGAGCGCGGTCTCGACGAGCGCCGCGTGCACGTCCATTGGGTGATCGACGCCTGGCTCGACGCCCTCGCGCGCGAGTGACGCCTCGGTCGACGCCCTCGCGCGCGAGTGACGCCTCGGGCGGTCTCGGTTTCGAGTCGGAGTCGGAGTCGGTGACGGTGTCGGAGTCGACGGAGACGGAGACGGAGACGGAGACGGAGACGGAGACGGAGACGGAGACGGAGACGGAGACGGAATCGTCACGGACACTGTCTCGGTCACGGACACCGTCTCGGTCACGGACACCGTCTCGGTCACGGACACCGTCTCGGTCACGGACACCGTATCGGTCACGGA
>JALOQC010000201.1 GCA_025453555.1 Myxococcota bacterium
GGCGATCATCGTGCGCGCCCAGACCTCGTCGGTGAGCGGCGTGACGGGCTCGCGCCAGAACCAGCGGTTGTTCTCGTTGAAGTGCGGCACGACCACGAAGGCCTCGCCGTTCTTGCGCCCCACGTACACGAGCCGTCCTTCGGGAAGCTCGCTCGGGACGAGCGGATGCGGAATCGTGGTGCGGTACAACCCGTTCGCAGGAATCGTCATCGTGCCTCGGTCCTCGTTTCGGACGACGTCTCGGTCGTCGTGTCGCTCGCCGCGTGACTCGTCGCCTGACCCGTCGCGGGCGCCCGACGCGATCGGCTTGGCACGGGCCGGCAATCGGAGCCAGCGCCGCGTGGCGTGCGCGCGCCATGCCGTGTGGGTCGCGGCGTTCGTGCTGATCGGATGTCGCGCACCCGCGACTCCCCTCGACGAAGCGCGGCATCTCCGCGTGGGGCTCGACGCGCGCGCGGAGGCGGACGCGATCGAAGCGCAGCTCCGGGGGCGTGGCTGGGTGCGGGTGGTCCGCGTGGACGCCCCGGACGCGGTCGGGCTCGCGATGCGCGGCGACGAGGGACGCACCGCGCTGCGGGTGGTGACGCAGCGTGGGCTCGTGCTCGCGGTGGAGGCACCGACGGAGTCGCTCGAGCGCTCGGAGGTCGGCCTGATCGACGCGCCCGCCGATCTCGACCGCGACGGCTTCGTGGAGCTGCTCCCGGCCGCGACGGATGCCGCGACGGAGCGGCGATGCTTCGCCATCGCGCGCGTGCTGCCGGACGGGAGCCTGGTGGAGGTCACCCCGTCGTTCGAGGGCCTCGGGGGATCCACGTGCCTCGAGGCGTTGGTGGATCTCGAGCGTGACGGAAGGCTGGAGGTCGTGGCGAAGGTCCGCTTCGCGTCGCTCGCGTGGGAGACCGCGCCCTCGGTGGCGCTTCCGTTCGCGCCGCTGCCCGAGGCTCCGGCGGCGTCGCGATCGCGGTCGATCGATCGCGAGGACGGCGTGAACGAAGACGCGGCCTCGGTCGCCGACGCCCGTGATGCCGAGGGTGACGACACGAACGCCGACGCCGATGACACGACCGCCGCGCGCGTCGTGCCAGGAGCGCGTTGGGTGCTCGTCACCGGCGCACGCGCGCGTGACTTCTTCGAGCGCGAGCAAGCGGAGCGCGCCACGCGGCTCGCGGACGTGCGAAGGAGTGGCGACGTCGGGGCGGCCTTCCGCCTCGGGGTGGAGCTCGCCGCCCTCGCGCGCTTCCGCGGCGCCGACACCCGCGCGCAGACAGAGGTGTTGCGCACGACCGCCGACGGCCTCGTGCTCGGACCGGCGGCCGCGCGGCGCTGGGCGGACGCGGCGGCCTTCGTCGCGCGCGGATGGGTCGACGCCGACCACGACGCGACCGCCAGGGACGACACCAGTGACGAGGGCCCAGACGACGAACCTCACGACCGCCTTCCCGACGCGCTCGGCGATGGGCTGTGAGTCGCGCTCCGACCCGAGGGTGTGGCGGAATCGTGCCGATGCGGACTGCGTCTCGCACGACTCCGCTCTTCCGCGGGTACCCAAGCGCGGACTATCTTCGAGCCGATGCATCGGCTCGCGCTCTGCCTCACGATGATCAGCACTCCCTTCGCGGTGCAGGCCCAGGCGCCTGCCGCAGAGCCGGTGGAGGATGCCGACCCACCGGCCGCGCAAGGCGATCCCGAAGCCGAAGCGCGCGAAGCTTTTCGCGAGGGATCGGACGCGTACGCCGAGGCCCGCTACGGGGAGGCGATGCGGCTCTTCCGCCGTGCGTACGAGCTCAGCGGCCGCGCGGCGTTGCTTTACAACATCGGCCTGACCGCCGATCGCCTCCGCGACGACGCCGCCGCAGTGGATGCGTTCGAGCGCTACCTCGCGTCGGGCGAGGACGCGCGGCGTGACGAGGTCGAGCGACGCCTCGCGGCCTCGCGTGCGCGTCTGATCGCGAGCTCGGTCCCGGAACCAGTCGAGACCGACCCCGACCCCGATCCGTCCCCTCCGCTCGACGCGGAGAGTCCGTCGCGCGCGGGGCCGTGGGCGGTCGGCCTCACCGGCGCTGCTCTCGCCGTCGGCGGCGCCGTGATGCTCGCGATCGGCGCGCGTCGAGTCGCGGACGTGAACGACACGCCGGCCGGTACACGCGATTGGTCCGACGTCTCGGGCGACGCGTCGCGCGGGCGCGCGTTGTCGATCCTCGGCGCGTCGCTCCTCGCGGTCGGCACCGCGGCGGGCGTGGTCTCGGTCTCGTGGCGGCTGGCGACGCCGGATCGTTCGGGGGATGCGGGTCCACGCGAGCAGGCCGCGATGATCCACTTCCAGAGGAGCTTCTGATGCGCATCGCGGCCCTCGTGCTCTCGGTGCTTTCCCTGATCGCGTGCTCGGTCGATCCCGACGACGCGCAGTTCCTCTGCTCGGATGGGCGTTGTCCGGCGGGGCAGACGTGTTTGGCCGGCGTGTGCCGCGACGAACCGGGCGGCGAGGTGGACGCAGACGTCGACGGTGGAGCCGACGACGCTGCGATCGAAGACGCGACGACCGACGCGCCGGACGCCGACGATGCTGGCTCCGCATCCGAGGTCTGCACGCCCACGCCCGGCAGCGCGGTCGACGAGGACGGCGACGGCGCGATCGACGAAGGCTGCGATTGGCGCTTCGGTTCGCCGCACCCCGTGCTCGACGTGGACCTCGGCGAGGTCGATCATTGGAGCCCCGCCGTCGCCGCGGATCCGAACCGCCTCTACTACGCCTACTCGGACCGCGGTGGGCGGAGCGGCGTCTACCTCGCCCAGCGGACGGCGACCGAAGCCCGCTTCGCGCTCGGCGGTCTGGAGCCTCAGCGCGTGTTCGAGTCGCCGACGGACGAGCTCGTCTACACCTTCGCGATCACGCCGGACGAGCTCGTGCTCGTGGTCCAGGTCGGCGGCGAGCTCATGCTCACCGAGCGGTCCTCGCCGGAGGTCGCCTTCGAAGACGCGCGCACGATCGCGAGCGGGACCCACCCCACGATCCGCGCGGACGGGCTCGAGGTGGTGTTCGTCAGCGGGACGCAGCTCCGGCGCATCGTGCGCGCGAGCCGTGGCGCGGAGTTTGGGGTCGCATCGCTCGCCGTCAGCGACTCCAGCCCGGAGGCGGCCAGCTTTCCGCGCATGACCCCCGACGGGCGTGCGTTGCTCTTCAGCAGCGGCGCGTCGGTCGTCCTCGCGACGCGCGGCACCACCGACGTCCCGTTCGGGGACGTGACGGGTCTTCCGCCCGTGAGCGGACACTCGCTCTCGGTGTCGTTCGCCACGCGCGAGATCTTCTTCAGCGTGCCCGCGTCGGACCGATCGCCGAGCAGCCAGGGCGTGTGGCGCATGGAGCTCTGTCGCGACGGTCCGTGCCCGAGCCGTACGCCGGTGTGTCCCGAGGAGCTCGAGGCGGTCGGCGAGCTCGGCTGCTACGCCAGCGGTGGGATGCACCCCACGTTCGGGGCGGCGACGGACTTCTGCGAGGGCATCCGCGCGTCGCTCGCCAGCCTCAACTCGCTCGGCGAGCGTCAGGCGCTGGTCGACGCGGGCTACCTGTCGACGGTGGGTCGCGTTTGGACGGGGGCAGTGACCGAAACGCTCGCCGCGGGTCGGGTGCTCTACACGTGGCCAACGGACGAGCCCTTCGTGGAGTACCGCGGCCTCTGGCAGATGCGGCCCGCGGAGGGAGACGTCGCGTCGCGATGTGCGGAGGCGGACGACCGCGGGCTCGTCGCGCGGAGCTGCACCGGCGGCACGACGATCCCGGCGCTCTGCGAGCGCGTGTTCTGGCCGACGTGGTGACGCCTCACGGCTTGCGGAGGCGTACGCGAGGTGGTGCGAGGCGATCGTCATGCGAGGTGATCGTCTCGCGAAGCGATCGTCACGCGAGGCGATCGTCATGCGAGGTGATCGTCATGCGAGGTGATCGTCACGCGAGGTGATCGTCTCGCGAGGTGATCGTCTCGCGTTCATCCGAGGCGGTCGGCCACGCGACGTGGTCAACCGAGCAGCTCGCCGAACACCTCGCTCGTCTCGCCGCCGTTCCAGCCCCACGACGCCTCGGAGAGGCCGATCGAGCGGAGCAGTGTGAGCTGCGCCTTGCAGAGGTTGCCGCGCGGCTCGCGCGCGTGGACGCCCGTGCGCAGACCGCCGCACGCTCCTCCGGCGATCACCACCGGCATCTCGGAGGTGCCGTGCTTCCAGCCCTCGGAGTACTCGCTCGTGCCCCAGATCGCGCATCGATCGAGGAGCGAGGTGCCGGTGGGCTCGGTGGTGCCCGCGAGCACGTCGAGGAAGCGCGCGAAGAGCTCCATCTGATGGGCCTGGGTCACGCGGACGCGATCCCAGAGGCCGTCGTGGCAGGTCTTGTGGAGACCGTCCGTGACGCCGAGGTTCGAGAAGACGTGGGTCGTCGCGGGCGAGGTGAGCATCAGCGAGAACACGCGCGTGAGGTTGCAGCGCAGCGCGACCGCCAGCAGCTCGCTCATCGCGTCGAGCTTCGCGGTGACGTCGCCGGAGTCGACGGGACGCGCGGGCGTCTCGCAGGTCGCGGCCGCGAGATCGAGGCGGCGTTGGATCTCGGAGAGGTGCGTGAGGTGCTCGTCGATGCGCGCCCGATCCCGCGCGCCGAGCTGGGTCTGGAGCGCGCGTGCGTCGTCCATCACCGCGTCCATCATGCGCGCGCGACGGCCGAGCGCGACGAGGTCGTCCGGCACCGAGAAGAGCTGATCGTGGAGCTGGGTGGGCCGCAGGATCGGAAGATTGAGCGAGTCGGGACCGTTGTAGCTGATGGCGTTCCAATGCCCGTAGTCGTGGAAGCGGGCCTCGGAGATGCCGATCTGGACGCTCCGGAAACGGGAGGGCTGATCGCCGTAGAACTCGGGATGGCGCGCGACGTATTGGTCCAGGGTGGGGCGCAGCGCGGTCAGGGTGTGCGAGGGGTGATCGAAGCCCTCCGGGCGGATGCGGTCGCCCGTCATGGCGACCATGAAGCCGCGCATGTGGCCGTCGCTCTGGCCGGGTGGATTCGGCGGCACCTCGGTCTTGGGCTCGAGGCCCGTCACCACGCTCACGCGATGACGCGAGAGCGGCATCAGCAGCTCGCTGGGCGCGAAGCCCGCGCCCGTCGCGGCCGGAGTCCAGAGGTCGGGGTAGGTCACGCCCGCCGTCTCGCCGCCCATGCCCGCGTGCCACGGCAGCCCGTTGGCCCAGAAGAAGACGCCGAAGATGGGGCCCGCGGTGGTGCCGTCCGCGTGGGCGCCGCTGGGCCCGAGCATCGCGTCCAGCGTCGGGAGCACGAGCCCGATCGCCGCACCGCCGACCGCGCCTCGCAGAAACGTGCGTCGTTTCAAGGGTTTGAGGCCGGGGCCCCAGGGGAAGGAGCGGGCCTTCTCGAGCTCGCGTCCGACCTTCGGCTTCTTCGGGGCGCTCATTCCTCCACCTCCGCACCGATGGGCTCGACGGGCGCGACCGTTCGGAAGGCCTCGCTCGTGGCCAAGGTCAGCAGCAGCTCACGGAACCGGTAGCCGCTCGCTTCGAAGTGCTCCGTCAACGCCCGCAGCGCGCGCGCTTCGCTCGCGACCTCCAGGCGTCCGCTCGCGTGCCGGAAGAGCTGCTTCACCATGCACGCCGGAACCCGCGGATCCTCCGCGAGCACGATCGCGAGGTCACGCGCGTCGTCGAGCGGCACGCCGTCGAGGTCTCCGCTCGAGTCCACCGGACCGCCCGCCTCCTCTTCGCGCCAGACGCCCACGCTGTCGAAGTGCTCGAAGAGCATCCCCGGTGGATCGATGTCCGCGTGGCACGCCGCACATTCCGGGTTTCGGCGGTGCTGCTCGAGCCGCTCTCGCAAGGTTCTCGGGGTCCCGCTCGGGTCGCTCAAATCGAGGTTCACGTTGTCGGGCGGCGGCGGCACCGTCTGGCAGAGCACGCGCTCGCGCACGAACTTGCCGCGCAGGGTGGGCGAAGTCTCGGTGGGGTGCGCGTTCATGGCGAGGAAGGCGCCGGTGGTGAGCACGCCGGCGCGGGGGCTCGACGCGTCGAACTCGTAGGGCACGAACGCGACGTCGGAGGCGCCCGGGGCGTCGATGCCGTAGAGAGCGGCCAGCTCCGCGTTCACGAAGGTGCGTGGCGCGCCGAAGAGCTCACGGACGTCGGCGTCGCGGCGGAAGACGAGGTCGTCGACCACGAGCTCGATCTCGCTGCGCATCGAGCGCGTCATGGTCTCGGTCCAGCCGGGGTAACGCGTGACGTCGCGCTCGACGTGATCGAGGCGGCGGAGGTCGAGGTATTGCGCGAAGAACTGCTGGGTCGCGCGCCGGGCGCGGGCGTCGTCGAGGAGCCGCGCCGCGTGCTCGAAGACGCCCTCGTCGGTGACGAGCTCGTCGCGATCGGCGGCCGCCAGCAGCTCCGCGTCCGGCGTGGTGTTCCAGAGCAGGTACGAGAGCCGCGCGGCCATCTCGTGGCTCGTGTAGCGGCGGCGCCCGTCGTTTGCGGGATCGAGCTCGCCGACCTCGACGCGGTAGAGGAAGCTCGGCGCCTGCAGCATCGCGGAGAGCAGGAGCTGGGTCGCGCGCCCCGCGTCGCCTTCCGCGGCTTCGGTGGAGGCGTCGAGCCAGCGGGTGATCTCGGCCTCCGAGAGCGGGCGGCGGAAGGCGCGGCGACCGAAGCTCTCCACCACCGAGCGCAGGCACGCGTCGCCCGGCGCGGTGGGCTCGCAGCCGAGCACGCTCGCGCGTCGCGCGGGATCCGCGAGCGCGGCTTCGACGGCCTTCTGCGCGGCCTCTTCGTAGAGCTGGGTGCCGCGCTCGGAGAGCGTCGTGCTCGCGGCGCCGATGTGGAAGAAGAGGTAGGGCGCGGTGTCGGGCTCGAGCTCGAAGGAAGGCAACGGAGAGCCGAGCAGATCGACGAGGGTGTTCCGGTACTGATCGCCGGTGAGCCGCGCGAGCACCGGGCCGCCGGGCGCGTACTCCGGCAGCCGATCGATCGGGTTCAGCGGGTCGTCGTCGCGCGGCTCGCCGGTGGGGCCGTCGATGGAGCCCGAGCACGCGAGCGAGAGCGCCAGCAGGAGGGGGAGCCGGAGGGGGCGGAGCGCGTGCACGTGAAGAGCGTACACAAGAAGCGTACCGCCCCGAAATCGCGGGGAATCCGGACACGGCGATCGGGGAGGGCGACCAGAACGGGGTCGGCGGTCACCGCGATCGTGCGGACAGCCGACCGCAGCGCGCCACCTCACCAGGTCGCGATGGCGCGCCCGACGAGCCCGAGACCGCTGAGCGCGGAGAGCCCGAGGATGCCGAGGCGCATGGGGCGGCCCTCGACGCGACCGGTGAGGAAGCGGCTGGCCCACAGTCCGAGCGCGACCGGCGGAGAGGCGAGCACGGTGAGCGCGACGTCGCGCATCAGGAGCCCGTCGTCCGCGAAGAGTCGACCCACGACGGAGAGCAGCACGCCGATGAGGAAGATGAGCGAGAGGGTCGCGCGCACCGTGGGGCCACGCGCGCCTTCGTAGAGCAACGCGACGGGAGGGCCGCCCATGGCGGAGACGGTCGACGAGATGCCGCTGAGCACGCCGGCGAAGGACTCCGTGCCGACGTTGCGCTTCAGGCGCAGGCCGAAGGCGAGCGCGGCCACACCGCCGAGCACGATCACGCCGTTCAGCAGGTCGAGCGCGGCGCCGGTCGCCACCGCGAGCAGCCACACCCCGAGCACCGTGCCGGGGATGCCGCCGACCGTGACCCAGATCACGCCGCGCCACTCCGCGTCGCGTCGCTCGCGCCAGTAGAGGTACGCGCAGAGGGGGACCTGCACGAGCAACTGCGGGACCGGCGCGAGGCGCGGATCGAGGAGCACGAGGAAGGGCACCGACACGATCGCGAAGCCGAAGCCGAGCGTGCCTTGCACGAGCGCGGCGAAAGCGTTCATCGCCACGAAGGCGACGAGGACGGCGATGGGGAGGTCGAGAACCTCGTTCACGGGGCACGGACGATGCCACGGCGCCGGAGGGAGTCGAGGCGGAGGCGAGGAGAGGCGAGGCACTACGTCGATTCGAGCTCGGGCGTGGGGCGACACACGCCGACGCACGTTCGAGCGCGCTACCGTCGGCGTATGCCTCCGCGCTCACACGGGACCGGCCTCTTCACGATCGACCAGCTCGCGTCGTGCGGCGAGGGATGCGTGATCGAGCCCGAGGTGCTGATCTTCCACCCCGAGAACGTGCACCTCGGCCGCGAGGTCTACGTGGGGCACCGCGCCATCCTGAAGGGCTACCACGACGGCGTGATGCGCATCGGCGACCGCACGTGGATCGGGCAACAGTGTTTCTTCCACTCGGCCGGTGGCATCACGATCGGCGAGGACGTCGGCGTCGGCCCGGCGGTGAAGATCCTGACCTCCACCCACCGAGAGGCGGGCCTCTCGGTGCCGATCGTGCGCGCGCCGATCGAGCGCGCGCCGGTGGTGATCGAGGACCACGCGGACGTCGGCATCGGCGCGATCCTCCTGCCGGGCGTCCGGGTGGGGCGCGGCGCGCAGGTGGGCGCGGGTGCGGTGGTGACCGAAGACGTGCCGGCGTTCGCGGTGGTGGCCGGCGTGCCCGCGAAGGTGTTGCGGCTGCGCGCGTCCGACTGAGCGCGTTCGACAGGCGTGCTCGACGCGGCGCTGCAGCGAAGGTATGGCGCGCCGCATGGACGCTCCCGCGCTCTCCATCGTGATGCTCGCGTACGACGAAGAAGAGAACGTCGGGCCCGTGCTCGGCGAGCTCTTCGCATGGCTCGACGCGCGCGGCATCGACGCGGAGCTGATCGTGGTCGACGACGGCTCGCGCGACGCGACGGGAGACGCGGCGCGGCGCGCGCTCGAAGGACGTCGCGGCACCGTGCTGCGCCACGAGTCCAACCGCGGCATGGGCGCGGGACTCAAGACGGGCTTCTCCGCCGCGCGTGCGGAGTGGGTCACCTTCTTGCCCGCCGACGGACAGATTCCGCCCGACGCGGTGGGCACGCTCTGGGACGCGCGCGAAGGCGCGGACGTGGTGCTCAGCGTCTACGACCACCGCGACGACGGCGCGCTGCGCACCGTGCTCTCCTTCGGGGTGCGCGCGCTCATCACCGCAGTGCACGGCGTGCGGCTGAGGAGCGACGGCCCCTACCTGATCCGGCGCGCGCTCTTCGATCCCGATCAGCTCGCGCCCGACACCTTCTTCCTCAACTTCGAGCTCCCGATCCGCGTGCTCGCGGCGGGGCTCTCCGTTCGCACCGTCACGGTGGCGTGTCGCCCGCGCCGCGCCGGCGTCTCGAAATCCGCGAGCTTCGGCCGCGCGTTCGGGGTCGCCAAGGATCTCTTCGCGATGCGTGGCCGCGCGGTCCGCGAGCTGCGCCGTCGTTGGTGAAGACCTCGCTCACGCGATGCCTTCCTCCCAACGCCGCACCCGATCGCGGACCGTGCTGCGCGGCATGCCGAGGGCGCGGGCGGCCGCCGCGACGTTGCCGTAGTGGGCACGCACCGCTTCGACCACTTCGTCCAGCGGGACCTCGGGCTTGTCGACCCCCGCGCGGCGCAGCGCGTCGAGCACGTCGTCGTCGGTGATCACGCGGCCCATGCAGCGCGCGGCGGCCGCGACCACCACGTTGCGCAGCTCGCGCACGTTGCCGGGCCACTTCTGCGCGACGAGCACCGCGACCGCTTCGCGCGAGAGCTCGCGCGGCCCGAGCTCGTTCTCGTGCGACGTGAGGAAGTGACGCGCGAGCGGCTCGACGTCCTCGGGCCGACAGCGGAGCGGCGGCAGCGCGATCGGGAGCTGATGGATGCGGTAGTAGAGGTCTTGCCGAAAGCGACCCTCTGCGACCATCGCGCGCAGGTCGCGGTGGGTCGCGCACACCAGACGCACGTCGACGCGTCGCGCGCTCTCCGAGCCGAGCCGGCGCACTTCCCAGGTCTCGAGCACCCGGAGCAGTCGTGCTTGGAGCTCGAGCGGCAGCTCGCCGATCTCGTCGAGGAAGAGCGTGCCTCCTTCCGCTTGTTCGAAGAGCCCGCGATGCATCGCGCTCGCGCCGGTGAAGGCGCCTTTCTCGTGGCCGAAGAGCTCGCTCTCGACGGTGCCCGCGGGAAGACCTCCCGCATTGAGCGCGACGAAGGGACGCTCGCGTCGAACGCTGCGTGCGTGGATCGCGCGAGCGATGCCTTCTTTGCCGGCGCCGCTCTCGCCGTAGACCACGACCGGCAACGAGAGCCGCGCGACCTGCTCGACCTCCGCGAGCACTTTCAGCATCGAGGGCGACGCGGCGACGAGCGTCTCGCGGGCGTCGCCGATCAGCCCGCGCGGCACGAGGCGCAGATCCGTGCGGCCGATGCGGAACGCGCCGCCGGGGCCGAGCTCTACCGCGCTCACGCGTTGGCCTTGCACCCACGTGCCGTTGCGCGATCCGACGTCTCGCAGGACGACCCCACCACGCACCGGCTCCAGGCGACAGTGTCGGTGACTGACGAACCGGTCCGCGATCACCACATCGACGTCCGCGCCGCTGCCGAGCGTGAGCGTGCGACCGTCGAGCGGCACGCGGCGCGCTTCGAGCCCGTTGCCGATCAAGAGCGCGAGCGGGATCTCGAGGCTCGTGTGGGTCAGCGGCTCGGTCTTCCCTTTCGCGGGCAGCGGCGGCAGCTCGCTGCGCACCCGCACCAGCGAGTGGTGTCGCCCGAGCCCGAGCGGCTCCCCGAGCGGTAGCGGCACCGGCTTGGTGTGATCGAGGAAGTCGACCGCGGGGGCGCCGCGCCAGCGCACGATCCGACAGAGCGCGTCCGGCACCGAGGGGTCGTGCACCACGACGTCGCAGTCGGCGCCACGCCCCACGAGCAGTGGCTGGTCGGTGACGAGGTATTCCCGGAGAGGCTCTCCGTGGAGGCGAAGGATCAGTGCGTCTTGCATCGGGCCCCTTCCTCGGTGCGACGAGGCGCGGGTTCGCTCGCGCGGACCGGTCCGAACGCGACCGCAGCCGTCTGGGCGATGGCGCGCCGAACCGCTCTTCGACGTTCGAACCTGCGGACGTCCGTCCACGGGTGGTCCTTCTCGTCGGACGCGACGGGACGCCTCGACAGTGCGGGGGCCCGCCAGTATCGTCCGCCGCCGTGAGCGAACCGAGCGAACCGAGCGCCCCCGTCGAGCCGTTGAAGCACACGTCCCTCCACGCGATCCACGAGTCGCTCGGCGCGCGCCTCGTGCCCTTCGCGGGCTGGTCGATGCCCGTCCAATACGAGGGTCTCGTCAAGGAGCACCAAGCGGTCCGCGAGCGCTGCGGGCTCTTCGACGTCTCGCACATGGGGGAGCTCGAGCTCGAAGGCCCGGGCGCAGTCGCGCTCGTGGACTCGCTCGTCACCAACGCGATCTCGACCCTGCCGGTCGGTCGAGCGGCGTACACCGTCTGCTGCAACGCGCAGGGCACGATCCTCGACGACCTCATCATCTACCGCCGCGGCGAGTCGAAGATCCTCGTGGTCTGCAACGCG
>JALOQC010000202.1 GCA_025453555.1 Myxococcota bacterium
CTCCATCAGCGACTCCGCCATCGCCTCGTCGCCCTGCGCCCGCGCCGCCTCCGCCGCGCGCTCGAGCGCTTCGCGGGCGCGCTCGCGATCGGCCTCTTCGCGTCGCGCCGCCGCGCGCTCCACCGCACGATCGAGGGACTCCAGATCGCGCTCTGCGAGCGCCCGCTGCATCTCCGACTCCTGCGCGAGCTCGTCCACCGCGGCGTCGCGCGCGCGCCGCTCGTCCGCCGTCTCCGGTCGTCGTGAGCGCTCGGCCTCTTCGCGCAGCCGCTCGATCGCGTCGAGGGCCTCACGTTGCTCCATGCCCTCTTCGAGCCGCTCGCGCAGTGCCCGCGCCTCCCGCGCGAGCTCCTCCAGCCGCCGACGCTGCTCCTCGTCGCGCGCAAACTCCTGCAGGCGCTCGAGGGGCCGCAGCGCCTCGGTTTCGGTGAGCCGCACGATCTCACCACCCGCGATCGGACGCGGCGGCGGCGGGATCGGCAGGAGCAACGCGGCTGCGTAGCTCCCCGCCGCGAGCGGGATGCCCCAGAGCTCGCGCCCGAGCACGCGCGGTCGCACGTCGCGGCGCTTCGCGTCGCGCAGCTTCGGCTCGGCCTGCGCACGCGCGAGCTCCACGAAGGGCCCCGACTCCTTGCGCTGCGCGGCCTCCCACGCGGTGAGCACCGCCTGGTTCGCGCCGAGCCGCAGATCGACGAACACCACGAGGTCGCCCTCGGGCGGCATGCGCCGCAGCGCGAGCACGATCCCGACCAGCGGCCCGAGCGCGAGCAGCGTCAGGCTCGGCCAACGCGGCCAGGTCGGGGCGAACCACGCGACCGCCAGCGCCGCCACGCCGAGCGCGAACGAGATCAGCGCCGTCCAACGCAGCGCGCCGCGCAGCAGGAGCGCACGACGAACGGTGGCGACGAGGCGGCGGAGCGGATCCATGCACGATGGCCGATTGCCGCAAGCCGCCCTACCGGACGGCGCGCAGCGCGATAGCGAGCGTAGGCTCGTGGGTGGGGGCCCACGGGGCTTCACGCCCGGTGGGGGAGGGGCTGGCGACAGACCCTCGAGGAAACTGAACGGACGACGCACACGATACCTTCCTTGGGTGCCCGCTCGAAACGGCCTTCGTCACGCGTGCGGTCCGGGACGGTGACGCCGGGTCGACGTCTCGCCGCTCTGGTCGCTCATCCCGGCGCGTTGGCTCGGGCGTCGAGCGTCAGCGAGGGCGTCTTCGGAAGGGATGCGCGAGCTGCGCGAAGAGCGCGCGTGGCACGTGATCGCGGGTGCCGGTGGCGGCGGGCGGCTCGGGCGGCAGGTGGTACGTGTCGAAGAGGAGATCCCAAATCGGGAACAAGCCTGCGTAGTTGCAGTCGCGCTCGAGCGCGTGGTGCCAGCGATGGAACGCCGGGCTCGCGATCACGAAGCGCAGACAACCGAAGCGCCAAGGGACGCGTGCGTGAAGCAACGAGCCGTGGGCGGCCAGGAGTGGCAGCAGGAACGCGAGCTCCCCCGGACGCGCGCCGAGGAGCAGGAGCGGCACCACGCGCGCGAGCCCGCCGAGCAGCTCGTTGAGCGGATGACCCCGGAAGCTCGCGAGCCAGTCGAGGTGCTCCGACGAGTGATGGATCGCGTGCGCGCGCCAGAGCATGCCGCCGCGGTGGAAGAGGCGATGCGCGACGTAGCCGAGGCCGTCGGCGACCACGAGCACGACGGTCACCCGCGCCCAACGAGGGAGTCCGTCGAGCCAGGTCGGCGCTTCGTACGCGGCACGGAGCGCCTCGCGATCGAAGGTCCCGTGCAGAGCGGCAAGCACGAGGACCGCCACCACGAAGAGCACCCCGCGCGTCAGCGGCCGCACGAGCAGCGGCCCGAGGAACGCGTACGTGACGTCGAGCCCACGCTCCGGTCGTGCGCTCGGCGCGCCGTATCGACGCTCGAGCGATCCGAGGATCAGCGCCCCGAGCACGAGCACGACGACCACCCCGACGAGCGCCATGGACCCCGCTACGCGTCCCGCGGTCCGCAGATTTCATCGCTCCTCGGCTCGGTTCGTCGGCTCCGTGCCATCGCGGGGCCCGATGGCTTCACGGATCCGGTTCGCCTTGTTCCGCAGGACCCGCTCCCGGGGCGGGCTCGATCGCCGACTTCACCGACGTCGAGGCGGCGGAGGCCAGCGGCGCACCTCCGGCGAGAGCCACGGCTTGCCGGTGGTCGGGTGCGGTTCGAGGGTGATCGCGAGCCGCTCGCGTTCGCAGAGCGCGAAGTAGAACGTACGCTCTTCTTCCGAGAGCTCGACGTGTCGGCGCCAAGGGATCGGGTCGACCGACGCCTCCGGCTCGCGCGTGCGCTCGAACCAGTAGAGGCGCGCGTCGACGCGACCGACGCTGCGCTTGCCGACGAACGCCTCCGCGCGCGCGGAGAAGCACGCGAGCGTCGTCCCCGTCCACCGGACGCGTTCCGGACCCAGCCGCGTGCTCGAGACCCGAAGCACGCCTTCGTCGTCGACGCGGAACCAACCGCGTCGAAACACGCGCCAACCGTCACGCTCGTTCTCGTTGCCGGCCGTGCGCGGGAGCAGATGGCAGAACACGATGTGCCGCCCCGCGAGCGAGCGCGTGTCGAAGCGGCTCGCGATCTCGCTGCGCACGTCCGCCCACGGCCGCCCCACCTTCGAGCGCAGCCAGCGCTCCACCGGCCCGAGCTTGTCGTCGAACGCCTTGCCGACGGAGTCTCGAACGGGGAGCGCGAGCGCGTCCCAGGCCTCCGGATCACGTAGGAGCTCGAACTTCATCCGACGCTCCTGCGCGCGATCCTTTCGCACGGAGAAGCGGCGTTCTTTCTCGTTGAACCGACACCGTCCTCCTTCGAGAACGGAGCGTGAGAGTCGTTTCGTCGACACGACTCCCCCTTCTGCGCGCAGAGGCGCGCGTCACCACGTCGAGGGTTGGGCTACGCGGATCGCGAGCGTCCGTTCGAACGGGATCGTTCGACGACGACGGGTCGCGGGTCGCAGCCGGAGGGCTCAGACGTGGCGGTGCAGGAGGCGCATCGGAGCGCGGACGTTAGGCACGCGATCGGAGGCGTCAATCCCGGTTCTCGCGCCGAACTTCGCGCGCGGTTCCGCGACGCCATCGAGCGGATCGTCGCCTCCGCGTCGGAGAGGGCCCCGATCCGGCGTCTCGGGGGCCACGCTCGTGCTCCTCGATCACGCCCGCACGTGACGGCGGCTCCCACGGGCGGTAGAAGCGATCGATGTCCGACGCCGATTTCGACGATCTCTCCGAGGCCCGCCTGGTGCTTCGTCCGCTCACGCAGGGCGACGTGGACGCGGTGCAAGCCCTGCAGCGTCGCTGCTTTCCGACCCTCGCGCCTTGGAGCCGCGCGCAGCTCGCGGACCACGTCGCGACCTTTCCCGAAGGGCAGCTCGTCATCGAGCTCGACGGTGAGGTCGTCGCGAGCTCGAGCGCGTTGGTGCTCTCGTCCAAGGAGTACGAGGACGAGCACTCGTTCGACGAGATCGTCCCCGACGGAACGTTGGCGCTCCACGATCCGAGCGGCGACGTGCTCTACGGCGTCGACATGTGCGTCTCGCCCGACACGCGCGGGATGCGGCTTGCGCGGCGGCTCTACGAAGCGCGCAAGGAGCTCGTGGAGCAGCTCGGGCTGCGCAAGATCGTGATCGCGGGTCGCATCCCGGGCTACGCCGCGCACGCGAGCGCGATGGATGCCCGCGAGTACGTGCGGAAGGTGGTGCGCAAGGAGCTCGTCGATCCGGTGCTCACCGCGCAGCTCGCGAACGGCTTCGCGATCCGCACCGTGCTCGACGGTTATCTGCCGAACGACGCGGAGTCGAAGGGCCACGCGGTGCTGCTCGAGTGGATCTGCCCCGACTACGTGCCGGTGAGCCGACCGCGCGCGCGCTCTCGGGTGCGGGTGGCGAGCGTGCAATACCAGATGCGCCCGGTGTCGAGCTTCGAAGACTTCGCGAAACAAACCGAGTTCTTCGTGGACACTGCGAGCGAGTACCGCGTCGACTTCCTCGTGTTCCCGGAGCTCATCACCAACCAGCTCCTCGGTCTGGTCGGAGGTGGCCGTCCGGGCGAGGGCGTGCGGCGCCTGCACCAGTTCACCGACCGCTACGTCGAGCACTTCGGGCGGCTGGCGATCCGCTACCACGTGAACGTGCTCGCGGGCACGCACCTCACGATGGTCGACGGAAAGCTGTTCAACATCGCGTATTTGTTCCATCGCGACGGACGCGTCGATCGGCAGCTCAAGATCCACGTGACGCCGAGCGAGAAGCGCTGGTGGGGCGTCGAAGGCGGCGACCGCGTGGAGGTCTTCGACACCGACCGCGGGAAGATCGCGATCTCGATCTGCTACGACACCGAGTTCCCCGAGGTCGGCCGAATCGCCAAAGAGAAGGGCGCGCGGATCTTCTTCGTCCCATACAACACCGACATCCGCTCGGGCCACACGCGGGTGCGGGCGTGCGCGCAGGCGCGCTGCATCGAGAACCACGTCTACGCGGTGCTCAGCGGCGCGTGCGGCAACCTGCCGGAGGTCGAAGGGGCCGACATCCATTGGGCCCAGAGCTGCATCCTCACGCCCTCCGACATCCCCTTCGACCGTGACGGCGTCGCGGTGGAGGCGACCCCGAACGTCGAGACCATGCTCGTGCACGAGCTCGACCTCGAGCTGCTTCGCCGCACCGAGCGGACCGGCACCGTGCGCACCTGGGGCGATCGACGGAAGGATCTCTACGCGGTCGAGTGGAAGGAGCCGCGCGACTGAGGAATCGACGACGACGAGTCGACGCGAGCGGATCGCGCGTGATCGTGGTCGTCGACGTGGTGGTCGTGGTCGTGGTCGGCGACGTGAGCGGCGAGGTGATCGGAGACGACGGCGACGTCCGCAAACCTCGACGCTCCACACGCACGACGGAAAACGAAACGGGACCCACTCGGGGTCCCGCCGTCGTCGCGATCCGTCGGCGGCTGACCCCGCCGACCGGTGGATCCGCGCGATCAGAGCGCGCGCTTGATCAGCTCGGCCAGCTTCGCCTTCGGGGCTGCGCCGACCTGCTCCGCGATCACTTGACCGCCCTTGAACATCTTCAGCGTGGGCACGCCGCGGATGCCGTACTTCGCCGCGGTGCCGGGGCTCTCGTCGATGTCGACCTTCACGACCTTCACCTGGCCCGCGTACTCGTCCGCGAGCTGCTTCACGAACGGCTCGATCTGTTTGCAGGGGCCACACCACGTCGCGGAGAAGTCCACGAGGACCGGCTGGTCGGCCTTCACCACCGACTCGTCGAAGTTGAGGTCGTTCACCTGCTCCATCGCCATCTGCTCCTCCGATCGGGACCGCGCGCGTTGCGCCCTGAGCGGGCCTGCGTGCACCAATGACGCGTGGACCCGAGCCCGCGTTACGGTCCGTCTGCTCTATGGAAGGTCGGGGGGCCTGTCAACGCCACGACCCCCGACGCCACGAAACCGAGGCCGATCCCGTCGCCCGCCTCGTCGCTCGCACTCCGTTGGTCCGGAGCCTCGAGGGCGTCCGACGAGCCCGGGCCTTCGAGAAGGAGGGAACGAGCCGTCGACGCTCCCAGCGCCGATCGCGTCGGCGTGGTAGCCTGTTCCGCGTTTCCCGCCCGCGTCGTCGCGTCGTCGACGAAACGTGCGCCGTTCCGCAGAGTCCCCGCATGGCCGAGCACCGCCTCTTCGTGTCGCAAGAAACGTTGGACCTCTGGATGACCGACGGTCACGTCCAGGTCGACGGCGACGTGCTCACGCTCGCGGGCGGCCACCGCTTCAAGCTCAAGACCGCCGTGCACGTCCTCGAGGAGATCGCGGGCGGCGGGGATGCGGCGGGCCTCATCGGCACCGTGCGCGACGTCGACGCGCTCGCCGCGCTCGGGGGCGAGCACGTGTCGGACTCGCTCATCTTGAACGACTCGGCGTACACGGTGGTCGAAGGGTTCCTCGGCGAGCCGATCTTCCACGGCGACGCGCCGCCCTCCTACGAGCCGACCGGACAAGAGACCCTCGACCGCGTCGCGCGCTTCTTCCTCGGGCGGTGAGGTCGTGCTCGCGAGCCTCTTCATCGCCGCGGCCGTGGCCTACGCGCTGAGCAGCGCGCTCTACCTCGTCACGCTCGTACGCGGCACGGAGGGTTTCGGTCGCCACGCCCACGTCGCGCTCTTGCTCGCGGTCGTGCTCCACGCGGCGTACCTCGGCGTCGACTACACGAGCGGCGGGCCGCCGATGAGCCGCGTCCACCAGACGCTCACGTTCCTCTCACTCGGCATCGTCGGCGCGTTCCTCGCGGCGGGCCTGCGCCGCAAGGGCATCGCGATCCTCGGCGCGTTCATCACGCCGGTCGCGCTCTTCTTCTTCCTCGGCGCCGGCCTCGGTCGCAGCGTCGAGCACGTCTCCGACGACACGCGCTCGGCGCTCTTGCCCTTCCACATCGCGGTCAACGTGCTCGGCCTCGTGGCCTTCGCGCTCGCGTTCGGCGCCGCCATCGCCTACGTGATCCAGGAGCGCATGCTGCGGCAGAAGCGGCTCTCGGGCGTGTTCGAGCGCCTGCCGCCCCTCGACGTGCTCGACGGATTCAGCCTGCGTGCAGTGAGCGTGGGCTTCCCGCTGCTGACCATCGGCGTCGTCACGGGCGCGTTCTGGGCGACGCGCGTGCAGCAGGGCGTGCTCGTCACGAGCCCGCAGGCGTTCGGGCTCGCGTCGTGGGTGCTCTTCGCCGGCGTGCTCGTGCTGCGGCTCGCGGCCGGCTGGCGCGGGCGTCGCGCGGCGATCGGCACCATCGTGGGTTTCCTCTGCGCGGCGGCCGTGTTGGTCGGCTACGTCGTGCGTGACGGAGGCATGACGTGACGTCGACCTCCCTTCCGCCCTGCGCGCTCCTTCGGCCTCGCTTGCCTGCGCGCCCGCTCGTGCCGCCGTCGAAGGAGCACGCGAACCTCGCCGGAGGTCCGGCGTGAGCGACCTCGTCGTCGTCGGTCTCTCGCACCACACCGCGCCGCTCGCGCTGCGGGAACGTCTCGCCGCGCCGCGCGATCAGCTCCCGGACATCCTGCGGGCGTTGACGGGCGTGGTCTTCGAAGAGGCGGTGATGGTCTCGACCTGCAACCGCGTCGAGCTCTACGGCGTGGCGGCGGATCCGACGCGTGCTTCGGCGGCGGCGCGCGATCACCTGAAGGCGCGCTCGGGCGGCGAGGACGTCGATCCCGTGATCTACGTGCACCGCGGAGCGGACGCGGTGCGCCATGCGTTCCGCGTCGCGGCGAGCCTCGACTCGATGGTGGTCGGCGAACCGCAGATCCTCGGGCAGTTCAAGGAAGCCTACGAGACGGCCACCGACACCGGCACCGTGGGCACCTTGCTCGGTCGCTGCTTCACGCGCGCCTTCGCGGTCGCCAAGCGCGTGCGCAGCGAGACCGGCATCGCGGAAGGCACGGTCAGCGTGTCGAGCATCGCGACCTCGCTCGCGAAGAAGATCTTCGGCGAGCTCGAAGGGCGTCGCGTGCTCTTGCTCGGCGCGGGCGAGATGGGCGAGGCGGCCGGGCGCAGCCTCGCGGGCAGCGGCGCGCGCCTCGCGGTGGTGAACCGTTCGCCCGAGAAGGCGGTCGCGCTCGCTCGGGATCTCGGCGGCACCGCGATCGGCTACGAGCAGCTCGCGGCGGAGCTGGTGTCGGTCGACGTCGTGATCTGCTCGACCTCGAGCCCGAGCTACGTGCTCACGCACGAGCTGATGAAGGGCGTGGTGAAGGCGCGCCGACACCGCCCGCTCTTCGCGATCGACATCGCGGTGCCGCGCGACGTGGATCCGCGGGTCGGCAACCTGGAGAACGTCTTCCTCTACGACGTCGACGATCTGCAGAAGGTCGCGCAGGAGAACCTCGACGCGCGCCGGAAATCGGCCGACGCCGCCGAGCGAATCGTCGAGATCGAGGTGAGCGAGTTCGAGGTCTGGCGTCGCTCCCTCGAGCTCACGCCGACCATCGTCGCGCTCCGCAAGCGCATCGAAGAGGCGCTGCGCGGCGAGCTCGAGCGCACGCTGCCGCGGCTCGGGCCGCTCGACGACAAACAACGTCAAGCGCTCGAGCGCATGACGAGCGCGATGGCGAACAAGCTGCTGCACGGCCCGCTGACGCAGCTCAAGGGTGCGTCGGGCGAGCCGGAGGGCGCGGCGCTCATCGCGGCGACGCGCGCGCTCTTCGAGCTGGACGCACCGAGCGAGCCGGCGGCGGAGGCGAGCACGGAAGAAGCGCCGCGTCCGGCGTCGGTGCCCGCGCCGAAGGCCGGCTGAGGTCACGATCGCGGTCACGATCACGCGGTCACGATCACGCGGTCACGATCACGCGGTCACGATCACGCGGCGGACCGCTCAGCGTGGCCAGCTCACCGACGGTGGCGGATACGCGGGGCGCGCGAGCAGGTAGCCCTGGCCGTAGTGGACGCCGCAGTCGATGACCGCTTGCAGCTCCTCGCGCGTCTCGATGCCCTCCGCGACGACCTTCGCGCCGAGGTCCACGCACAGGCGCACGACGTTCGCGACGAGGATGCGTTGGCGCGGTTGCAGGTCGAGCCCGCGCGTGAGCTCGCGGTCGAGCTTCACGAAGGAAGGACGCAGGTCGATGATGCGCTTGAGGTTGCTGTAACCGGCGCCGAGATCGTCCACCACGATCTGCGCGCCGGTGCGGCTGCACAGCTCCGCGAGCACGTCGCGGCAGAGCTCGAAGTAGCCCATCGCGGCGGCCTCGGTGATCTCGAGGAAGAGCGGGCCCGGGTACGTGTTGAGCGGATCGTCCGGCCGCACGAGCCAGCGACTCTCCAGCTCGTCCGGGTGCAGGTTGATGAACACCGCTTGGCGCTCGTCGACGGGCAGCGCGACCTCGCGGATCAAGCGCCCGAGGTAGCCCATCGCGCGCTCCTGAACCGCTTGTGCGATGAGCACGTCCGGGCGCTCGAAGCCAGGTCGACGACAGCGAACGAGCGCCTCCTGCGCGAAGACGCGCTGCGTCTGCAGGTCCACGATCGGCTGGAAGTGCACGCCGACCTCTTCCGCGACGAGGCTCCGCGTCGAGCGCTCGAGATCGTCCGCTCGGAGCTCGTCGGCGTCGGTCAGGGTCCAGACGTGCGGGCGCTTCACGAGCCGAAGGATATCAGCGCCCACCCGAGCGCGTCTCTGGGTCCGCCGAAGACCCACACGCTCACCCGCCCGTTCGTTCCGAGCCGCTCCTCGATCCGGGAGGGATCTCCGGCCCGCGCTTGGCTTCGCCGAGGGCTTGTCGCACCATCCGCGCCCGATGATCGTCTTGGCCAAGACCAGCTGGCTGCGCACGCTCCTGCTCCTTCGTGGCACCGCGGTCACCAACGTCTGGCCGCGCATCCTCGTGACCACCGCGGTCGCGGGCGCCGTGACCTACGCTCACGAGGCGTACGGCTGGTTCACCACGAACCTCACCGTCACGCCCTTCACGCTGATCGGCCTCGCGCTCTCGATCTTCCTCGGCTTCCGCAACACCACGAGCTACGACCGCTTCTGGGAGGCGCGCAAGCTCTGGGGCGGCGTGGTGAACACCTCGCGCAACCTCACGCGCCAGCTCCTCGTGCACGTCGGCCCGGACGGACTCTCCGAGTCGTACCGCACGACCGCGCATCCCGACGGCGCGGACGCGGAGGCGGTCGCGTTCCATCACCGCACGGTGCGGCGCGTGGTCGCGTACGTGCACGCGCTGCGGCATCACCTGCGGGGCCAAGATCGTCTCGCGGAGCTCGAGCCGTTTCTCGCGACCGCGGAGCTCGAGGCGCTGAAGGGCGAGAAGAATCGCCCCGTCGCGATCCTGCAGCGTCTGTCGGCCGACGTCCGCGCGGCCTACGAGCGCGGCTGGATCCACGCGCAGCACGTGCCGATGATCGACGCGTCGATCGGACAGCTCATCGATCTCCAAGGGGGCTGCGAGCGCATCAAGGCGACGCCGATCCCCTTCAGCTACAACGTGCTCCTCCACCGCATCGTCGCGGTCTACTGCTTCACGTTGCCGTTCGGGCTCGTCGACATCCCGGGCCTCAACGTCTTCACGCCGGTCGTCGTGATGCTCGTCAGCTACGCCTTCTTCGGCCTCGACGCGGTCGGCGAAGAGATCGAGGAGCCGTTCGGCGAAGATCCGAACGACCTTCCGCTCGGTGCCATCTGCAACACGATCGAGATCAACCTCCGCCAACGCCTCGGCGACGCGGAGCTCCCGCCCCCGGCTCAGCCGATCAAGAACGTCCTGACCTGACGGACGTACGAAGCGCCCCATGGACGACACCGCCGACAAGCTCCTGCAGCGCGCCAAAGAGCACATGATGCATGGGCGCCACGACGCCGCCCTCGCGGATCTCGATCGGGTGCTCGAGCTCGAGCCGCGCCGCACCGAGGCGCTCGGCCAGAAGGGCGAGGTGCTGCGCCGCCTCGGCCGCTACCGCGACGCGGTGCAGACGCTGAACCAAGCGATCGCGAACGATCCGAAGTACGCGTTCGCGCTCGCGAGCCGGGGCGACGCGCACGCACGGCTCGGGGATCGAGCGCTCGGGCTCGTCGACTTCGACGCGGCGATCACGATCGATCCGAACTACGCGTGGGCGCTCTTCCGACGCGGCGAGGTGCTGCTCGACGAGGGGCGCTACGACGACGCGATCTCGGATCTCACGCGCGCACATCGCGTGGAGCCCGAGCGCGCGGGCGTGCTCGCGACGCGGGGCGAGGCGCATCGGCTCAAGGGCATGCACAAGGAGGCGCTCGCGGACTTCGATCGCGCGCTCGAGCTCGAGAAGGACGTGAGCTGGGTGCTCGCGTCGCGCGGCAAGAGCAAGGCGATGCTCGACCGGAAAGAAGACGCGATCGCGGACTTCGATCGCGCGATCGATCTGCAGCCGGATTACCCGTGGGCGCTCGCGCAACGCGGCGAGGTCCACCGGCTTCGCAGCGACTACGGCAAAGCGATCTCGGATCTGTCGCGCGCGCTCGCGCTGGAGCCGACGAACGCGTGGGCGTGGGCGAGCCGTGGTGCGGCGCTGCGTGCGCACGGTCGGCTCGAAGAGGCGTGGGCGGACCTGAGCCAGGCCATCCACCTCGACGCGCGCTACGCGTGGGCGCTCGCGAACCGCGGCATGGTGCTCTTCGAGCTGCGTCGCTTCGAGAAGGCGCTCGAAGATCTCGATCGCGCGATCGCGTTCGATCCGACGAACCCGTTCGCGATCGGGCGTCGCGCGGAGACGCTGGTCGAGCTTCGTCGCTACGAGCAGGCGCTGCTCGACTTCGAGCGTCTCTTGCAGCGTGACCCGCAGGACAGTTGGTCGGTCGCGCACCGCGCCGACACGCTGCGCTTGATGGATCGTTTCCACGAAGCGATCGCGGCCTTCGATCGGGCGATCGAGATGAAGCCCGACTACGCGTGGGCGCTCGCGTCGCGCGGCGAGACCTACCACATGCTCGGTCGCGAAGAAGAAGCGGTGGA
>JALOQC010000203.1 GCA_025453555.1 Myxococcota bacterium
CTCGAGCTGCTCGACAAGGGCATGCGCATCGTCGATCCGATCATGGGCGTCGCGTTCTGGAAGAGCGACGTGGCGATCGCGCCCGAAGAAGTCAGCGTGACCTTCGAGTCCGGCGTGCCGGTCGCGATCAACGGAAATCGCTTCGACTCGCTGCTCGAGCTCTTCCTCGAGTGCAACCGCATCGGCGGGCGGCACGGGCTCGGCATGAGCGATCAGATCGAGAACCGCGTGATCGAAGCCAAGAGCCGCGGGATCTACGAGGCGCCCGGCATGGCGCTGCTGCACCTCGTGTACGAGCGCCTGCTCTCCGCGATCCACAACGAGAACACCCTCGACCTCTACTTCACGATGGGTCGCCGGCTCGGACGTCTGCTCTACGAGGGCAAGTGGTTCGATCCCGAGGGTCTGATGCTCAAGGACGCGCTCACGCGTTGGGTCGCGCCGTCGGTGAGCGGCACCGTGACCTTCGAGCTGCGCCGCGGCGACGACTACACGCTCGTGAAGACCGAGGCCGAGCACATGGCCTACGCGCCGGAGAAGCTCTCCATGGAGCGCGTCGAAGAGCCGCCTTTCACGCCCGAGGATCGCATCGGCGCGCTCGAGATGCTCAACCTCGCGGTCGGCGACAACCGCGATCTCTTGCTCCATCACCTCGCGAGCGTGCGTCGCCTCGCGAGCGGGATGGGCGCGCAGATCGGCGGGCTGCTCGGCGACGGCGAGGACTGAGCCCGCGCTCGAATCGGTCGTCGAACGCGTTCGGCTCGGCGCACGATTCGAGGCTTGCCGCGGCGCGTTCGACGGCCCCGTTCGATCGCCGCCTCGTACGCGTTCGAGTGTGCGCGTTCGAGTGTGCGCGTTCGAGTGTGCGCGTTCGAGTGTGCGCGTTCGAGTGTGCGCGTTCGAGTGTGCGCGTTCGAGTGTGCGCGTTCGAGGCAGACCGCGGGTCCGTGGCGCGACGCTCAGAGCCCGAGGTTGTTCACCTGCGTGGTCGAGTCGCGCACGTGGAACTCGACCGCTTCGCCGAACTGCTTCCAGGCGGTGATCGCGATCACCGCGATGAGCACGAGGATGATGATGTACTCGACCGTGCTCAGACCTCGCTCGTCGTCGCGAAGGCTCCGCCGCGGGCTCGACGCGGTGCACGAATCGGGGCTCGAGGTGGGGATGCGCGAGGGGGACGTGAGGTCGTGAGTCATCAGCGGCGGCTCCCGTCGGAACGTCATCGCAAGGCGCGTACCGCGTTCGCTCTTGCTTCGGCGGTGAGCTCGTCGCGATCGGCAAGCATTCGTGACTGCTCGGTAATTCGGTGCGCGAATCGGGGGGTCGCCGAGGATCTCGGACACCACCTCACGAGCGCCTGGCGCACCTCCGACCCCAGTGGGAGCTTTGGGCCGCCGTGCGCGCCGAGGCTGTCGACGACGAAGTGATCCCCGGACCCTCCGTGGTCCCAGCGCGCCTGCACCTCGCGCGTTGGGATCAGCTCCGCGTGATCGCGGCCGTCGACACCGTCGCGATCCACCTCACCGGCGACCACGCGCTCTACGGCTTCGGGTTGCCGCTCTTCCTCGTGCTCGCGATCGCGCTCGGCGTCTCGAAGCCCGACGCGCCGCCCACACCCCGCTTCGTCCGCAGCCGCCTCGACCGCATCGTCACGCCCTGGCTCTTCTGGTCGGCGGTGCTCTTCGGCCTGCGTGTGCTCGACGCGTGGCGCTACGACCGCCCGCTGCTCGGGTGGGTCGAGCCGGAGATGCTGCTCTACGGGCCGCAGATCCACCTCTGGTTCCTGCCCTTCGTGGTCGGCGCGGGTCTGCTCGCGCACCTCGTCCAGCGGGGCCAGGCGCGAAGCCAGGCTCGGAACGACGCCACCGCGCCGATGATCGCGTTCGCGCTCGCGGCGCTCGCGATCTGGCCCGCGTCGCTGCCGGTGCGCGGATGGCCCTTCGAGCAATGGCTCTTCAGCGTGCCGACGATCGCGCTCGGCTACGGCGTCGGACGGTGCGTCGCGTTCGGCGATCTGACGCGCGCGCGCCTCGGCACCACGGCGGGCTTCACGCTCTTCGTCACGATCGGTCTCGCGGTCTCGGTGCTGCGTCCCGAAGCGAGCGCGCTCTTCGTACGCTACGTCGGTGGGCTCGCGCTCCTGGTCGGCGCGATGTGGCTCCCGAACGTGATCGATCGGCTCACGCCGCACCTCGTGCCGCTGATGCTCGGCGTGTACGTGCTCCACCTCGACGTGCACCGCTCGCTCACCAAGCCGGTGATGATCGACCTCGGTGTGTACGACGAGCGCTGGCTGCGCGTCGCGATCTCGTTCCCGCTCACGATGGCGATCGTGTTCGCGCTGCGGCGGACGTGGCTGCGTCGTTTCTTGTGAGGGTGCACGCTCTCAGCCGATCACGTCGAGCAGCTCGCGTGGCTCCGCGATCACCCGTACCGCGCCCGCGTCCGCGAGCGACGCGGCGCGGAAACCCCAGGCCACGCCGATCGGGGTCATGCGCGCGTTGAGGGCGGTCTGCACGTCGACCTCGGTGTCGCCCACGAACGCGCACGCCGACCCGGGCACGCCGAGGGCTTCCGCGATCTCCAGCGCGGCCGTCGGATCGGGCTTGTGCGGGACGCCGTCCCGCGCGCCGACGACCGCCACGAAGGGGATCTCGGGAAAGAAGCGCGCGACCACCGCGACGGTCGCGGGATGGGGTTTGTTGGAGAGCACCGCGAGCGGGACGCGTCGCGCGACGAGCTCGCGCAGGAGCTCCGGGATCCCGTCGTAGGGGCGCGAGGCGCCTTCGTCGCTGGTCCGCGGGGTCAGCCGCGGACGATCGAGACCTTCGCGGTGGTAGCGGCGACGAAACCCCTCGAGGAGCGCGGCGTGATCTCCGTCCGGCGCGGCGCGGCGCACGAGATCGGCGGCGCCCCAGCCGATGAAGTGTCGGTACGCGTCGATCGGGTGCTCGGGCTGGCCCGCCTCGCGAAGCACGTCGTTCATCGCGACGGCGAGATCCTCGAGCGAGTCGACGAGGGTGCCGTCGAGATCGAAGACGATGGCTCGGACGTTCGCGTTCACGGGCGCGAAGCTGACGTCATTCGAAGCCGGCCGCCAGGTCGAGCGACCCGACGTCGTGCGAGCGTCGTCCGGCGTCCGAGCCTTTGGGCGTGGGCAAGTCCACGCGCGGGCGAGGTCTTCCCCGCGCCGCACGCGGACCATCACGCCGGCGCAAGGGCAGCGTGGATGGACGATCGCGGTCTCGCCCGCGATCACACGAGGGACGCGCTCACTCGGTCGGCAGCTCCGACATCGGCGCGACGATCTCCACCTCCACGCGCCCGATGCGGCGGCCCTTCTTGTCGAGGAAGTCGAAGCGCGCGGTGCCGGGCGCGTTCGCGACCATCATCGCGTCCGCGCAGCGGTCGACCTCGGTGCTCAGGCCGTCCTCGGGCTCGTCGTTGGGCGCCCACAGGACCGTCGCCACGAGCGGATCGAGCGATTGAATCTCGCGGAACGGCAGCGCGCCGCGGTTGCCGAAGCGCACGTCGCGCTCGGCGTCGAAGAACGTGCTCGGGTAGAGCATGTCCGGCTCGAGCACGCAGGGGTCGGTCTCGCACGCCAGCACGATGCCGACGGTTCCTTCGTAGGGGTCGACGAACTGGAGGTTCGGCACGGGCTCGCCCGCGAGGCCGCGCGCGACACCGGCGAAGATGTCTTCGAACACGCACTCGAGCCCTTCGAGGGAGCAGCCGGCCCCGCCGAGCGAGGTCGAACCGAGGGCGAGGGCGAGAAGCAAGGGAAGTCGGGTCTTCATGGGAGGCCTTTCGAGGGAAGGGCGCACGCGGAGCCCGCGCACGCGGAGTCGGCTCTTTGCAGCGAGTCGACGCGTTGCAGCGAGTCGACGCGTTGCAGCGAGTCGACGCGTTGCAGCGAGTCGACTCTTTGCAGCGAGTCGACGCGTTGCATCGAGTCGGCTCTTTGCAGCGAGTCGACTCTTTGCAGCGAGTCGACTCTTTGCGGCGAGTCGACTCTTTGCAGCGAGTCGACTCTTTGCAGCTCGCGAGCCACGCCGCCGTGTGAGGCGAAGCGCCCGAGCTCGGCGCTCGTTCGTGGGTCGCGGGTGGGCTCGATCCGACCCGCGACCCCGTGGATTCGCGGGGATCTTCATGGGTGTCGACGGCGAGCGCGTGTGGTCGAGGCGTTCTGTCCGACCTCCCGAGCGCGTGGCACAGCGAGGTGCTCTCGCCACACCTCGATGTGCCGCATGTCGTGGTGCGCGGACGATCAGATCGGCGCGATGAGCACGTCGCGGCGGCCGCCTGCCTTCTTCGTAGCGGGGCCGACCACGCCTTCGGCTTCCATCTGCTCCACGAGCTTGGCGGCCTTGTTGTAGCCGACGCCGAGCTGGCGCTGGAGGTGGCTGATCGAGCAGTAGCCGGCCTGCGCGACCACCGCGACCGCCTTGTCGTAGAGTGGGTCGTCGCTGTTGCCGCCCACGCCCGGGACCTCACCCTCGTCGCGCGGCTGAAGGATCGACTCGTCGTAGACGGGCTTGCCCTGCGCGCGCACGTGGTCGCAGATCGCGGCGACCTCTTCTTCGCTCACGTAGGCGCAGTGCACGCGCTTGAGATCGCTCGTGCCGGGCGGAAGCAGGAGCATGTCCCCGCGCCCGAGCAAGTTCTGCGCGCCGATGCGCCCGAGGATGGTCTTGCTGTCCTCGCGCTGGCTGACCTTGAAGGCCATGCGCGCGGGGAAGTTCGCTTTGATCATGCCGGTGATCACGTCGACCGAGGGGCGCTGCGTGGCGAGGATCACGTGGATGCCGGCCGCGCGGGCCTTCTGCGCGAGGCGCGCGATGCAGGCCTCGACGTCCTTCGCAGACACCATCATCAAATCGGCGAACTCGTCGACGACCACCACGATGTAAGGCAGTTTCTTCACCTGCTCCATCAGGGCGTCGCGGGACGCGTCGAGGCTCTCGCCTTCGGTCGCTTCGCTCCAGACCTCTTCGCCTTCGTGGTCGAGCCCGCGGATCTTGTTGGCCTTGCTGGGGAAGAGCTTCTCCGGCGCGAGCTCCCCCGCGAAGACCTTCTCGACGCGGCGGTTGTAGGTCTCGATGTTGCGCGCGCCCGCGTCCGCGAAGCATTGGTAGCGGCGCTCCATCTCGTCGACCGCCCAGCGCAGCGCGAGCGCGGCCTTCTGCATGTCGGTCACGACCGGCAGGAGCATGTGCGGGATGCCGTCGAAGACCGCGAGCTCGACCACCTTCGGGTCGATCATCAGCATCTTCACGTCCTCGGGGCTGCGCTTGTAGAGCAGCGACGCGAGCATGACGTTGATGCCCACCGACTTGCCCGCGCCGGTCGCGCCGGCGACGAGCAAGTGCGGCATCTTCGAGAGATCCGAGTAGACGGGCTGCCCGGCGATGTCCTTGCCGAGCGCCATCGGGAGCGGGCCCTTCTGCTGCTCCCAGCGCGGGTCTTCGAGGATCTCGCGCAGGTACACGGTCTGCCGATCGTCGTTCGGCAGCTCGATGCCGACCCGCGCCTTTCCGGGGATCGGCGCGACGATGCGGACCTTCTGCGCGGCGAGCGCGAGCGCGAGGTCGTTTTCGAGCGCGGCGATCTTCGAGATCTTCGTGCCGGCCTTGGGCTCGAGCTCGTACATCGTGACGACCGGGCCCGGGTGGATCTCGTCCACGCGGCCCTTCACGCCGTAGCTCTCGAGCTTCTCGACCAGGCGCTTGGCGTTGTCGCGCAGGAGCGCGGGGTCGATCTTGATGCGCTCGCCTTCGTTGCGTTCGAGCAGGTCGATCGAGGGCAGCTCGTAGCCCTTCCGCTTGCTGGGCGGCTCGCTCTTCTTCGGCGCGGGGTTCACTGCCGCGGCGACGGGCGGCTCGACGCGCTCGACCGGCGCGATGATGCGCGGTCCGTCGTCCTTCTTCGCGCGCGACTTCTTGCCCGAGTCGGCGGGGTCAGCCGCGGATTTCTTGGCGGGTGCGGCGGCCGCCGGCTCGGGCCCCGTGTCCTCGTCGTCACTTTCGGAGTCTTCGGCTTCTTCGGCGTCGTCGTCCGTGACGTCGTCGAGCGAATCCTCGGACGCGTCGAGCACGTCGTCCTCGGCGTCGTCGTCGAGCACGGCGTCGTCGTCGTCCGCGTCGTCGTCGAGGGGCTCCTCGTCGGTCGCGTCGTCGTCCTCCGCGAGCGCGTGGGTGCGCTCGTCGACGAGCTCGTCGTCTTCGTCGAGCGCGTCGTCGTCGTCGAGCCCCTCGTCGAGCGTGCCGTCCACGATGCGCGGCGCCTCGCGTTCTTCGCGCGCCGCTCGCTCCGCGCGCTCCAGCTCACGGGCTTCGCGCCACGCGCTCGCGAGCGCGGTCGCGCCGTCGCGGGTGCGCGTCGCGCTCTCCTTCGCGGCCGCGCTGGCCCGCGCGATCGCGGCCGCGATCGACAGGTGCGTGCGCAACACGAGCATCACGAGGAGCACCGTGATCGTCACGACGTACGCGCCCGCGGTGCCGAGGATCGCGCGGGTGACCTCGCCGAGCACTTCGCCGAGCACGCCGCCCGGCAGGTGCGCGCCGAACACGAGGCTGCCGGTGCGCGCTGCTGGATCGAGCGCCTCCGGATCGCCGCCGAGCGCGAGCTGCAAGAGCGCGCAGCCGACGAGCACGATCACGAGGGTCGAGACCGCCGTGGCGGGCCCGAGGATCGCGGGTCGTCCACGGAAGAGACGTGCGGTGGCGAGGCCGAGCTCGACGGGCACCGCCCACGCGAGCAGTCCGAGCGCGGTCGCGAGCAGGCTCGCGAGCCCGACGCCGAAGGGACCGACGAGGTTCTCGCTCGCGCGTGCGTCGTACGACCACAGCGAGAGCCCCGCGAGCAGGGTGGCCGCACCGGTCACGAGGCCGAGGACCTCGCGTCGACGCCCGCCCGTCTCGGGTCGATCCGAGATGCGCGAGTCGACGGACGCCTTCGCGCTCCGCGTGCGCGGTGCTGCCAGGTTCCCGTGTGCCGAGGTAGTTCGGGGTGCGCCCAAGTAGGCTTCCTCCGCCTTCGCACGCTACGGATCCCCGCTCGCGGGTCAAAAAATCGGCGCGCTCGTCTCGAGCGGGGCGCTTCCTTCTGGGGACGGCGCAAGAAGGCGGCTCCGTCGCCGCAGACCGAGATGTCGCACACGACCCTGCGGATCCGACGGGTTGGTCCCAGGGCGCGCTCGTAGCGGGCGGCTTCGCGCGCGACCGGGTCGCATCGGCCCGCGATCGGCCCACGGCGACCTGCTACACCCGCGCCATGACCTCCCGCTGGCTCGTCCTGCTCGGTGTGCTCGTGCTCGGCTGTGGCGACGACGATGCCCCGCCGATCGACGGTGGCGACGTCGACGGGGGTGGTCGCGACGCCACGCTCGACGCGAGCGGCAGCTTCCAGGACCTCGCCGACGCGTGGTGTCCGGAGCTCGCGAGCCGCTACTGCGAGGCCGCGCTCGGAGCGTGTGGGTGCGCGCCCGTGCCGGAGTTCGGCGACGCCGCGACCTGCCGCGCTCGCGTCGAGCGTGCGTGCCGCGGACAGCTCGACGGCTTCGAGGGCCAGCCGATCGAGCCTGCGCCGTCGGTGCCGGAGAGCTGCTTCCCCGCGTTGGGCGAGGCCCTCGACGACTGCCGCATGCCGGAGCCCGATCTCTTCGCGGTGCGTTGCCCGCTCGCGTGGCCGCGGGGGCTCGATCGCTCGTTGCCGTCGAGCGGCGAATGCGTGGAGGGGTTGTGCGCGGAGGGCGCGCGGTGTGGCTCCAGCGCGACGTGCGCGACGCCGACGAGCGGCAACGCGTGTGGGAGCGTCGGCGACTGCCCGGACGGCGAGGTGTGCGGCGACGAAGGAACCTGTCGTGCTCTCGTGCTCGACGGCTCGGGCGCGAGCTGCAGCGGACCCGACGCGTGCATGGGCGATCTGCAGTGTCTGGCCGCGACACGTCGCGCGTGTGAGCCCCTCGCTCCCGGCGCGAGCTGCACGAGCGACGACGGCTGCGTCGCAGGCGAGTATTGTGCGGAGGGCACGTGCGTCGCGGCTCCCGCGGAAGGCGCTCCGTGCGGCAACGGCGTGGCCTGCGCGGAGGGCCTCGCGTGCGCGTTCGCGCCGGGCCCCGACGAGAACACCTGCCAGCCCTTCCCGACGAGCGGCGAGCCGTGTGCGCTCGGGACCTTCGGGCCCTTCGTCTGCGCGGAGGGTCTCGCGTGCCGCGATCGTTTCTGCGGTCCGATCCCGAACGAGGGCGACGACTGCGCGGTGGGCGACGTGCGCTGCGCGGAAGGGCTCGGCTGCGCGGTCGAGGGCGAGCGCAGCGTGTGCCGCCCGCGCGTCGGCGACGGCGAGCCGTGCATGCTCGACGACACCTGCGAGGCGGGCACCTTCTGCGACTTCTCCGAGAACCGCTGCCGCACGTACTTCCCGACCGGCGAGGTCTGCCGCGCGGGCAACGAGTGCGGCCCGAACGGCGCGTGCGTGCCCGACGAGACCGCGACGACCTTCCGCTGCACCGAGCGCCCCGGCGTCGGCGAAGCGTGTTTCCTCGACGACTCGTGTGAGCCCGGCCTCGTCTGCCGCTCGCCCTTCGACGCGGGAGTGTGCGCACCTCCGCTCTGCGCGGCCTTCGTGTTCTGAGCGGCTAGCGGCTCGCCCCGGCCCACGCCGTGCCGTCTCCCCGCTCTCTCACGAAGCACTGCGCGGGTCCGCCCGTCGACCGCACGCAGTTGTACGCGACGAAACGGCCGCACCCTTCGAACGCGAAGTCCGTGTCGTGCGGGGTATTCGCCTGAGAGATGGTTTCGCACCGCAGATCGTGCGGGGCCAGGCGCTTGGCGGCTCGGTAGGTGTCGAAGCTCGCCCCGCACGCGGACATCAGGAGCAAGGTCAGAGACACGGCGACCCGAACCATGCGGTGGAGATAGAGACGAACGTCGTCTCCAGCAAGCGCCGACAAACGTCGTTCCCGGCAAGCGCGCTCGCGGAATCGGGTACCTCCGTGGACGGCCCTCGAGGAACCTCACTCTTCCGCGAACACGAACTCCAGCTCGCGGCGGCCTTCGCCGACGCGGATGCGTTCGCTGCGGATGGGGCGGCCGCCCATGCCGATGCGGATCGTGTGGGTGCCGACGGGGAGGTCGAGGTCGACCGGCGCGCGACCCATGTAGCGCTCGCCGATCCACACCTCGCCCCAAGGCACGAGGCTCACGCGCACGCGACCACGTCGCTCCGAGGTCGGTTCGTCGGGCGTGGAGGGCTCCATCGCGACGACGGGCTCCATCGTGACGACGGGCTCCATCGTGACGACGGGCTCCATCGTGACGGGCTCCATCGTGACGTTCTCCTCCGGACGTGGTTCGACCCTCGCTTCGGTCATCGTGGGCCGCTCGGTCATCCGAGGAGCTTCGGCGGGCGTGACCGAGGTCGCCATCGCGGTCGGATTCAATGCCGGATTCTCAACCGGATCCAGGACCGGATCCCCTGGATTCAGTCCCGGATCCATCGACGTCGGCGTCGGACCGATCGACGTCGGGTTCGGGCGCGTCTCCACCGCGAGCGGCGTCGTCACCGCCACGCTGGAGGCCTCGCTCGATCCACGGAACAGGAAGAACGCCGCGATCGCGCCGAGCCCGACGAAGATCGTGAGGCCGACGATCACCGTGCGCGACGGCGTCGAGGTCGGCAGGGTGGGCGGCGGCTCCGCGATCGCGGGCGCGCGGAGCGGGGCGGTCGGATCCGTCGGCCGAGCTGGTGGGTCGTCGGTGAAGCGCTCCGCGCGCGGCTGCACGCCCGAGCTGCTCGCCGGGTCGGGCTCGACCACGCCGGGTGCGAGCGCGACGGCGGCGCTGCCGACGACCGCAGCGCTGCCCACGACGGCGCTGGCGGAAGGGTGGCCCGCCGCGTCCGTGACGCCGACGAGCAGACCCGGGCGCGCGGCGGCGGTGGCAGCGAGCGGCGTGGCGCCGACGTCGAGGGCGAGCGGTCGCTGCGGCGCGGTCGCCTGCAGGTCGGCGCCTGACCCCGCCGACTGGGTCGCGGGGACGCCACGGCTGACGACGGTGCTCGGCACGACCGCTCCGCCGGGTCCGTTCGGCAAGCGCGATCCCGAATCGTCTGCGCGCGGCACCGCGACCAGCGCGGGCGCGAAGGCGGTGTCGCGCTCGCCTTCGGGAACGTCGGCGCCGAACGCCGCACGTACCAGCCGCGCCAGCTCTGGACGCGCTCCCACGCCCACGAGCGGCGCGAGCGTTTGGACGAGGTCGCTGGTGGTCGGGCGGCGCGCGTGATCGGTGGCGAGCGTCGCGTCGATCAGCGGCTCGAGCGAGGTGCCGGGCGCCAGCTCGGACAGCCGCGGCCGCTCGCCTGCGAGAACCCGCATCATCACCTCGACATCGTGCGCGCCCACGAAGGGTCGACGTCCGGCGAGCATCTCGAAGAGCGTCACACCCAAGCTGAAGACGTCGGTGCGGCCGTCGATCGCGCCGCCCTTCATCTGCTCGGGCGCCATGTACGGCACCTTGCCTTTCAAGAACCCGCTCGCCGTCGGCAGCGTCGAGGTGGTGAGCGCCTTGGCGACGCCGAAGTCCGCGAGCTTCACCTCGCCGCGCACGCTGAGCAGCACGTTCGAGGGCGTCACGTCGCGGTGCACGACCTGCTCGCCGTGCGCGTACTCGAGCGCGTACGCGAGATCGAGCGCGATCAGCGCGGCGACGTCCTCGCGCAGACGCCGCTGCGGTTGGCTCGTCAGCAGCGCGCGGAGATCGACGCCCTCCACGAGCTCGAGCGCGAGGAAGAGCTCGCCTTCGACCGCACCGAAGTCCACCACACCGACCACGTTGCTGTGACGCAGACGGCCCGCGAGGCGCGCTTCGCGCTCGAACTGCTGCACGAACTCGCGGTCGCTCGAGAACGCCGGCAGCACACGTTTGACGCAGACGTGCTGACGCGTCGCGCCACGACGCGCCACGAAGGTCTCGGCCATTCCGCCGACCCCCAGGCGTCGCTCGAGCACGCGACTGAACGCGTGTGCCTCGTTCGAACGAAGTAGAAATCCGTGGTGCGCCAGCGCCGCTCGCAGGAGTTCCTCCTTCGTTTGGGGTAGAAGCCTGACCTGGCGAGCGTGACGACGGTTCACAGCGTCGGCGAAAACATTCGTGGATCCGACGAGATGCGGATCGATTCGCGTGAACGTTTCCGTTTCGACGCGACAGGTTCCCTGGACGAGGACGCCGACCGCGGTCAAAACAGGTGCTCCGTGGGCCTACCTCGTCAACGCTTGGGCGCGACTGCGCTCGAGCCGTCCGCCGTCGTGCTCGGCGCGATGGGCTTCTCCGTGCGCTCCCTCGACGAGGACGTCGCGCTGCTGCGGGCCTGCGTCGCGGAAGGTCTGCGTGCGATCGACACCGCGCCGCTCTACGGCTTCGGGAGCTCCGAGCGCGCGGTCGGGCGTTTGCTCGCGGAGCTGCGCACGGACGAGCGCCCCGAGGTCTACACGAAGGTCGGCCTCCGCTGGGAGGACGCTCGGGGCGACGTGCTCTTCGCCGCGCGCGTCGGTGATCGCGAGCTCGTCGTGCGACGCGACAGCCGACCCGAGAGCGTGATCCGCGACGTGGAGACGAGCTGCGAGCGGCTCGGGCTCGAACGCCTCGCGCTCGTGCAGGTTCACCACCGCGATCCGCACGTGCCGATCGCGGAGACGATGGGTGCGCTCGCCGATCTCCATCGTGCGGGACGGGTGGGCGCGATCGGGGTGTCGAACTTCTCGCCCGAGGACGTCGTGGAGGCGGCGCGCGCGCTCGGTCCGATCCCGCTCGCGAGCTTGCAGAGCTCGCTGAGCTTGCTCGAGCTCGGCGCGCGTCCGTCGCTCGAGGCCGCGCAGACGGTGGGCGCGGGCTTCCTCGCGTACTCACCTCTCGGGCAGGGTCTACTCACGGGCGCGCATGGGCCGGATCGCACGTATCCGCCGAGCGATTGGCGCGCGGGCATGCCGCTCTTCTCGACCCGCAGCCGCGGGCTCGTCGCGCAGGCGCTGGCGGAGGTCGTCGATCCGATCGCGCAGTCACACGACGCGACGCGCGGTCAGATCGCGCTCGCGTGGGTGCTCCACCAGCCTGGCGTGACGGCGGCGATCGCGGGCGCGAGCTCTGCCGCGCAAGCCGGCCAGAACGTGCGCGCGGCGACGATCGGGCTGTCTTCCGAAGAGCTCGGGACGCTGGAGCGCGCGTTCGCGCCGCTCGCGTCGCGCGCGAACGAGCCGTTCCTCGCGCGTGCGAGAGGCGTGATCGAGCGCGCGAAGGCCTGGCGAGGGAACGGCAGCCGGTGACGTGATGAAGAAGTTCTTCTGGATCGGCAAGACGGAGAAACGCGCCGAGGGCGACGCGTCGAAGCGTCGGGTGGAGATCGTGACGCCTCGGATGCGTGATCCGAAGGCGGAGCTGCGGGTCACCGACCCGAAGACGCCCGCGAGGGAGCGCGACGCGAAGGCGAACGCGCCGGCGACGGCCGCGAAGGCGGACGCGAAGTCGACGCCCGCGAAGGCTGCGACGTCGACGCCCGCGAAGGCCGAGGAGGCGAAAGCGACGTCCGCGAGCGCCGCGAGCGGGAGCACGTTCGAGCCGAAGCCGATCGTGCCGCCGCCGCCGCGCTCGGCACGCGATGAGGACGACACGCGCCCGACGCGCTTCTCGTCCGCGCCCCCGCCGCCGCCGTCGTCGAGCACCGCCACGCTCGGGGCGAGCGACGTGCGCCTGGTGGTGACGTGTCTCGCGTGCGCGGCGAAGAACCGAGTGCCGGCGGCCCGGCTCGCGGATCGCTCGCGCTGCGCGAAGTGCCAGCAGCCGCTGACGCCGGTCACGCGGGTGCTCCCGCTGGAAGCGGAGTCGGTGCTCGACGCGATGGCGACGTCGCCGGTGCCGGTGCTCGTGTGGCTCGGGGCGGCCTGGAGCGGTCCGTCGAGCCTGCTGGGCATCGAGCTCGAGAAGCTCGCGTCGGAGCGTGCGGGGCACCTCGTGGTGGTGCGGGTGGACGTGGATCACCGCCCGAACCTCGCGCGGCGCTTCCTCGTCGAGAGCGTGCCGACGATGGTGCTCCTGCGGCGTGGTCGCGAAGAAGGACGCGAGGTCGGCGTCCTGCCGGCCTTGGCGCTCCGGAAACGTTTCGGGATCTGAGTACGGCGAACAGGAAGTTCGTGACCAGCGGCGTCGGTCCTCCGTCACGGGCCGACAGCCCGCTCCTTCGTCGCGCCTTGCTGGACGAGCGCCTCTTCGCACCTGGTCACGAACTTCTGCGGTTCGCCGTACCGAACGACCTCGTCGCTCGGTGGCCACGTGCACGCGCGGTTGGCGCGCCCGGTCGAACGGCTCGAGGTGGGCCCACGACCGTTCACCGACGTCGCTTCGGCCGGCGCACGTGACGCTTCGTGCTCCGTCCCTGAGGTTCCACACGAAACGGCTGCCGATCGCGCGGAACGCGGCCTAAGGTCCGCGGCGATGATCGGCTTCTACGCGCTCGTCGGGGCGACCCTCGCGGTCAACACGATCCTGCTCGCGGTGCTCGCGTGGGCGTACCACTCGCCGCGCTTCGCCCATCGGCGCATCAGCGCGCGGCCCGCGATCAAGGTCGAGCGCGCGGAGCGGCTGCGCACGATGGCGATCATCTCGACGCTCTCGCTCGTCGCCGTGATCGCGCCGACGTACTTCTTCTTCGATCGCCTCTTCCACGAAGCTCCCACGCCGTGGTGGACGATCGCGCTGCAGAGCGTCGGCATCCTGATGCTCTACGACTTCCTCTACTACTTCCTGCACCGCGCGCTCCACCACAAGAAGGCGATGCGCTTCGTGCACGGCGTGCATCACCGCGCCCGAAACCCCTCGACGCTCGAGAGCTTCTTCCAACATCCGATCGAGCTCCTGCTCGGGCTCGGCCTGCTCTTCGCGTGCATCGTCGCGGTCGGTCCGATCCACGTGATCACGTTTCAAATCGTGTTCTTCGTCTATTCGAACCTGAACATCGTGATTCATTCGGGGCTGGTGTTGCCCTTCGGCGGTCCGATCAACTTCCTGACGAAGAAGCACCACGTGCACCATCAGGACGACTTCGCGAAGAACTACGCGTCGCTGACCCCGCTGCCGGACCGGCTCTTCGGCACCGCGGGTTGACCCGCGCAAACCACACCGCGGGCTGACCCGCGCTCGATCGCACCGCCGGATGACCCACGCTCGCGGCACCACGGGATGACCCGCGCTCGCGAGCGCTCGCGAATCGGCGCGGCGCGGAGGCCGTTCGCACGAGGATCTTGCGTGCGCCCCGGCGCTTGGCGATCGTCGCGCCCATGAAGCCGTCGTTTCGCTGGTTCGCGCTCGCGCTCCTCGCCGCGTGCGCGTCTCCGTCTCACCCCGTGCCGGTGTACGAGGCGAGCGACGAGCCGCCGCCGCCTCCCCCGCCCGAGCCCACCGAAGGCGCCGAGGTGACGCCCCCGCCGCGGCCGGTCGAGGCGGTGCGGGAGCCCTTCCTCTACGCGGTTCGGAGCGCGGAGGGCGCCCCGCCTTCGCTGATCTTCGCGACGCTCACGAGCGGCGTGTCGTTCGACCAGGCCTTCCCCGCCCATCGGCTCGATCTCCTCGATCAGGCGCGGGTGGTGTACGTCGCGCTCGATCCGACCACGCCAGAGCCCGAGGCGGTGCAGCGCGCGCTCCAACTGCGACGGGGCAGCGCGGCGGATCTCTTCCCTGCGCGCGTGTGGCACGCGCTGACGGAGGAGCTGCGGCTCGTGACGCCGGTGGAGCAGCTCCGCGGCGCGCGGCCCTTCTACTCCGTGATGGCGCTGGAGCGCGCGCGGCGCGAAGGCCTCGAGCAGGACGCGCCCGAGCCGATGGAGACGACGTTCGTGCGCTACGTGATCGAGCGTGGGCGCGAGCTGCAGTCGTTCGACACCGTGGTCGCGGATCTGCAGTTGCTCGGCACCGTGCCCGACTCGCAGTTCGTCGCGCTCGGGACGCGGATGGTCGACGATCGGCAAGGCACCGATCACCGCCTGACCGCGATGCGGCAGGCGTACCTCGACGGCGACGAGCTCCAGATCTCGCAGCTCCTCGACGACCCGGAGGTGCGTCGTTTGGCGCCCGCGCTGGTGCGCACGCTCGCGCGACGGCGCGCGGAGTGGCTGACGAAGATGCGGCGCGAGATCGAGCAGGGCACGGCGTTCTTCGCGCTCGACGTGGCGCACGTGCTCGGGAACGAAGGTCTGCTCGCGAAGCTGCGTGAGGCGGGCTTCACGGTCGAGCGTTTGGAGTGATCGCGCGCTCGTGATCCCGTGCTCGTGCGCGCGTACGATCGTGCGAGCGATCGTGCGTGATCGCGCCGGAGGACGATCGCGCGTCGGCGATCTCCGTACGCATCGACTTCGACGCTGCGGACCACGCACGGTAGGCTGCACGCGTGCGCTTCGCGTCGTGGTTGTTCGTGTCGTTGCTCGCGTGTGGAAGTCGTGCGACCGAGCGTCCTTCTCCGCGACCGCGTCCGGTCGTGGAGGTCGGTTGGCCCGTCTCGCGCGACGTGCCGCTCGAGAGCGTGCTGATCGGGGCCGCGTCTCCCGTCGCGCCTCCACGCGCGCCGGGCGCGCCGCCGCTCACCGAAGCCGCCGATCCCGAACAAGCAGGTGAGCCGCTGCCCGACGGCGTCGAAGGCGTGCAGGCGCGCGAGCACCGTGTGGCGGGGCTCTACGTGCTCGAGGTGGTGCTGGGCCACGTGCCCTTCGACGCGGAGCTGCCGCTCGTGGTGATGCTGCACGGACGCGGCGATCGCCCACGCGTGCCGGGCGGTCCGTTCGCGGGCGCGCCGACCCCGATGCGGCTGATCCTTCCGCGCGCGCCCAAGCCGCTCGGGAGCGGCTTCACGTGGTTGCCGCTGAGCGTGACGGAGAATCGCGCCGACGTGATGGCGGACACGCTACGTCGGCGCGCCGGTCAGCTCGCGCAGGTGATCGCGCACTTTCGCACCGTGAGGCCCTCGCAAGGCAAGGTGATCGTGGCGGGCTTCTCGCAGGGCGCGATGCTCACGTACTCGCTCGCGATGCTGCACCCCGAGCACGTCGACGTGGCGCTGCCGATCGCGGGTTGGTTGCCGCCGCCGCTGGTGCCGGACGAGGTGCCGCCGGTGCGGCGCGTGCCGATCCGCGCGATCCACGGCGACGCCGATCCGGTGGTGCGCATCGAGCCGACGCGGCAGCTCGTGGAGCGGCTTCGTGGCCTCGGCTACGAGGTGGAGTGGGTGGAGGAGCCGGGCGCTGCGCACGTGGTGTCGCCGACGATGAACGCGCAGTTCGAGCGCTGGCTCGAAGCGGCGCTCGAGCGGCTCGCGCCGGGTCTGTCGGCCGCGGGGCAAGGGCTCGGAGAGGCCGGCACCGAGACGGTCACCTACGCGCCGTGGGTGGCGCTCGACGCGCCGACCATCGAGGCGATCCAGGCGGCGGAGCAGGAGGCGGCGGCGAGCGAGGCGGCGGGCGAGACGCCGGCCGCGCTGCAGGAGAACGGTGCGGCGACACCGTCGGAGGGGTCGAGCGCGCCCGAAGGGAGCGCGCCGCCGAACGAAGGCGAGAGCGGCGAGAGCGAGAACGCGGCGCCGAACACGGAGGGCGCGAGCGCGGCCGAGAACGCGGCGCCGAACGTGGGAAGCGCGAACGTGGGAAGCGCGAACGTGGGAAGCGCCAACGAGCCTCCGCGCGGGAACGTCGCGAACGAACCGTCGCGCTGACGAACGCCCGACGACGGCTCACGGACGTGCGGGCACGGGCTCGAAACCGTGCGCGCGCACCGCGTCTTCGAGGGACGGATCGGTCACGCAGACCTCGTCGATCTTCACGCCGTCCGTACGCAGCCGCGCGAGCGTCGCGGGAAGCACCTCGATCGAGCGTTCGTCGACGAGCACCCGCGCGGCGAGCTCGATCGTCGACGCGCGCAGCGCCTCGTAGCCGGCGAGGAACGCGGCGTGGGCGCTCGGTTCGTGCGGCTCGTGGAGCGCGTCGTGGATCGCGGCGTCGAACGCGATCACCACGATCACCGCGCCGTCGAGCCCGGCCTGGCGTGCTTCTTCTGCGAAGCCTTCGCGCGCGAATGCGTGCCCGAGCGTCTGCATCGACACCCACGCGCCGGTCGCCTTCGCGGCGCGGAGCACGCGCGAGAATCCCTCGTGCTCCGCGGGCTCGCCGCCGAGCAGGTAGATCGAGCGCGCGCCGACCTTCGCGGCGTACGCGACGCGATCGAGGAGCTCTTCGGTGGACACGCCACCCGGCTGCATGCGGTGCAGGAGCGCGTGATGGTGCGAACGAACGCGCGAGGCGCCGCCGAGCTCGACGCCCACCGTGCTCGGGCGCGCGCAGGTCTCCTCGACGTCGTGGCGCGAGCGCTCGACGAACGCGCGCAGCTCCGCGTCGTTGCCCCTCTCGTTCGCGCGTCGCTCGAGGAGCGCGAGGTTGCGCAGGTAGCCCTCGAAGTCGCCGAGGGTCGGGCGCGACTTTCGGAACGGGTTGCGCGGCGTGGGCTCGTGCACGTCGACCAGGTGCGCGCCGAAGGCCCAGCGCGAGAAGACGAAGCGCGCGCCCGCGCGGTGCAGGCGGAAGCCGAGGTCGACGTCTTCGAGGCCCCAGCCGGTGAAGTCGCGCGCGAAGCCGTCGATGCGCGCGAGCAGCGCCTTGGGCAGCGAGAGGTTGCCCGTGTAGCAGAGCGTCCACGGATCGGAGAGCCAGTCGAGGTTGTCGAGGCACGCGCGAAGGGTCGGCTCGCGCGAACGATCGGGGATCACCGCGAGCTCGTCGAGGTCGCGCCCGCGCACGTCGTCGAGGGTGTGCACGAAGCCGAGGTCGTGGAGGTTGTAGCCGCTCAAGTACCCGAGCACGACGGTGCTCGGCTCGCGGCGATGCACCCAGTCGAGGTGCCAGAGGAAGTCGGGCCCGACCGCAACGTCGGCGTCGAGGAACGCGAGGTGATCGAAGCGCGCCTGGTCGGCGCCGTATTGCCGCGCTTGGCCCGCGCGAAAGGTTCCGTCGACGCCCTTCGGGCGCAGCAAGCGCACGTTCTCCGGCATCTCCGCGAAGATCGGCGACAGATCGCTCTCGGAGCCGTCGTCGACCACGAGGACCTCGTAGCGGTCCTTCGGGTAGGTCTGCGACGCGAGGCGCGTGACGACCTCCGCGAGGATCTCGGCGCGCTCGTAGGCGGGCACCACGACGCTGATCGCGGTGGGCACGTCGCCCGTAGGCGCGTGCTTCTCGCGACGCTCCGCGAGCGCGTCGAGGCGCGGGATCGAGAGCGGATCGCCGCTCCAGTCGAGCGATCCGCGCACCGTGAACGCGCGCGCGAAGCCCGCCGCGCGTACCGCCTCCCGCGCGATCGGTGGATCTTCGCCGAAGGGGTACGCGTAGAGCGTGACGTCGATGCCGAGACGCCGCTCCAGCTCTTCGCGGCTGCGCGCGGCCTCGTCGCGGAGGCGTGACGCGTGCGCGACCTCGTCCTCGTCGTAGAGCCGCCACGCGGGGCGTGTGTGGGTCACCGAGTGCGCGCCGATCGTCCAGCCGGCGTCGCGCAGCGCGCGCAGGTCGTCCCAGTCGAGGAAACGGGGGCTCGTGCCGACGTAGCCGGTGGGCACGAAGAGCGTCGCGGGGACCCCGAGGCTCGCGAGCACCGGCGCGGCGTGCTCGCGGATCGACACGTGCGCGTCGTCGAAGGAGAGCGTGAAGGTGCCCGGCTCGAAGGGCGCCGCGAGGGATGCCGCGCGCAGACCGCGTCGACGCTCCGACTCCACGAGCTCCGCGAGCTCGTCGCGTCCCAGGCCGAGCCGTAGCTCCCCCGACGTCCGCGTGACGTAGTGCAGATAGAGGTGCCGCGGCGTCATGGCGCGCGGACTCTACTCGTTTCGGCGCGACGCGCGCGACGCGACAGCTCTCGTCGTGCTCGTGTGCTCGTCGTGCTCGTCAGGGGTGGAGCTGCACGGTCGAGGTGCTCTCGTCGAAGGTCACCGCGCCGCAGCCGCTCGCGACCTGGCGCATCGTCTCGTAGCGGAGCGTGAAGCTCGGGCCGGTGATCGCCGCGAAGTCGAAGATCGGTGTCACCCGCGAGGTGCCGGGCGTGATCGTGAAGGTGCCGACCTCGGTGCCGTTGATGCGCATGCGCATCGGGAGCGTGTCGCACGTGAGGTTGTTGCCGAGGCCGAGGCTCACCACCGCGCGACGGGCGCGTGGCAGCGAGGTCGTGCGCACGCCCTGCACGTAGTCGCCCGCGCGCCAGTAATGAGTGCTCGACGCGGCGACGCGTGGATCTCCGGCGACGGGGAAGCTCACGGTCTCCGGCGCTGGGTACGGCAGGACCTCGACCACGAGGCTGTAGGCGCCCGCGGCTCCCGGGCCCGCGTCGACCGAGACGTAGTAGGTCCCGGGATCGAGCAGCAGATCCGCGCCGCCGCACGCGACGTCGCCGCCGCCGCAGCTCCGCCCGATCGCGAGCACCGGGTTGCCTTCGCCGGTGAGCGTGAGGCGCACGCGCCGCGGCTCGACGAGCGTGAGCACGTGCTGCACGTCGGCGCTCGGCGTCGCGCCACACGCGCCCGCCACGACGTTGGTCGCGCACGCGAGCGAGCCCGCGAAGGTGCCGCCCGCGCTGACGTCGACCGGATTGGAGCAGAGATCGCCCGGCACCACCGGTCGATCGTTCGTGCAGCCGAAGGTCGGATCGCACGCGTCGATCGTGCAGGCGTCGCCGTCGTCGCACGAGATCGGCGCGTTCGCGCAGCCGGTCGCGGGATCGCAGGAGTCGGTGGTGCACGCGTTGGTGTCGTCGCAGTCGACCGGCGTGTGATCGCAGACGCCGGCCGCGCAGGTGTCGCTGGTGCAGGCGTCGTCGTCGTCGCAGCCCGAGCAGATCGGACCGGCGTCGACTCCGGGCGGGGCGTCGGGGTTCGTGGCGGCGTCGTCGAGGCGCGCGTCGGTCGCGACGCCGGCGTCGCGCGGCCCTCGACGTGGCACGCAGGTCTCGTCGAGGCAGGTCTCGTCGGCCGCGCAGTCGCTGGCCGTGGTGCACGTGCGCGCTTCCGGCGTTCCCGATGCGCATCCGAGCGCGCCGAACACGAGACATCCGAGCGCGACGCGCGGCGAGACACGGAGCACGCTCGCCCGACCCCAAGACAAGAACGACGCTCGCATTCGATCAGGGTCGGCCACGCACGCGCCTACGGCAAGAGAGCGACGTGACTCGCGGTGTGAGCTCGGCGCGGGAGGAGACACGCACGGCGCGTGATCGTCGCGACGGGCGTGAGCGTCGCGACGATCGCGCACCCGCGAGCCGCACGACGACGTGCGCCGACGACGTGCGCCGGCGACGGCGACCGCTCACGCGCGAGGCTCGAGCGGCGACGAGCGACCGCTCACGCGCGAGGCTCGGCCCGTGCGTAGCGCCGAGCTGGACATCGACACGCGACATCGAAATGCGATCGACACGCGACACCTCTCGGACGCCGCTACGATGCGTCGCATGAACGACGAGCTGGTCTTCTACACGCACCCGATGTCTCGCGGCCGCATCGCGCGGTGGATGCTCGAAGAGGTCGGGGTCCCCTACCGCACCGAGGTGGTCGGTTACGGCGCGCCGATGCGCACGCCCGAGTACCTCGCGAAGAACCCGATGGCGAAGGTGCCGACGCTCGTGCGCGGCGACGCGGTGATCACGGAGTGCGCGGCGATCTGCGCGTGGCTCGCGGACACGTACCCGGACGCGGGGCTCGCGCCGACCACGCCCGTCGATCGCGCGAGCTACTTCCGCTGGCTCTTCTTCGGCGCCGGTCCCGTCGAGGCCGCGGTGACCAACCGCTCGATGGGCTGGGAGGTCCCGCCCGACAAGCGCGGGCGCGTGGGCTACGGCGACTTCGGGTCGGTGATGGACACGCTCGTCTTCGCGGTCTCGCGCGCGCCTTACCTCGCGGGCGAGCGCTTCAGCGCGGCGGACGTGTACCTGGGCTCGCAGATCGGCTGGGGCCTGCAGTTCGGCACGATGGAGAAGCGGCCCGAGCTGGAGGCGTACTGGGCGCGCATCTCGTCGCGCGAGGCGCACGCGCGCGCGAAGGCGATGGACGACGCGTTGGTGCCGAAGTGACGCGCGCGTAGCGAACGCGCACGAGCGCGAACGCGCACGAGCGGCGGATTCCGGACGCGCACGAGCCGCGTGTCGCGAACGGGCGCGAGCCGCGCGACGCGAACGTGCAGGACGGCATGTCGACATCGCGCGCGCGATCCTCACATCGCGTGCGAACGCGGGCTTCAGCGCACGTCGGGCGCGCCGCAGCTCTCGAGCACCGAGCGGCGCGCCGGCGAGTCGGGCGCGGTGTCGAGGAAGCGTCGTGTGAGCCGCTGCGCCTCGGCGCGCTCGCCGAGCGCACAGAGCGCGAGGATCTCGAGCGCGCGCCGCTCCGCGCGGAACTGACTGCGCGGGAACGTGTCCTCGTGCGCGCGCACGTGACGCAAGACCGCGCGCGCGTCGCCGCTCCGCCACGCGCGCTGCGCCTCGTGCAGCGCCTCCAGGTCGCGCGCGAGATCGTCGGTCGTCGTCGCGCGGCGGCGGCGCGTGGGGGCGGGCTCCGTGGTCGCGAGCTCCGTCTCGTTCGTCGTCGCGATCACGACCGGTTCGAGCGCGAGCGTGGGCGGCTCGCTCGGCGCGACGCTCGGCGCGCGGGCCACCGTCGGCGTCTCCTCCTGCGTCACCACGCGGTGTGCGACCACGCCGACCCCTCCGAGCGCGATCGTCGCCAGGCCGACCTTGATCCACGCCGCGATCCCCGACGCGCTCGTCGCGGAAGCCGACGCCCCCGCCGCCGCCGACGCGCCCGCGCCCGCCGCGCCCGCCGCGATCGCTACCGCGAGCCGTCGCCGCACGCGCTCGCGATCCTCCGCGCTCGGCGCGCGTTCGGCCCGCGCCTTCGCGACCACGTCGCGTACCTCGTCAGTCATGGCCGCCCCCTCGCTGGCCGGTCACGCGCCCCTCGCGCGCGCGGAATCGACCGATCGCCGCCGTGAGCACCTCGCGCGCGGCGCGCAGCCGCGAGCGCAACGTGCTGTCGTTCACTCCGAGCACCTCCGCCGCCTCGCGGCTCGAGAGCTCCTCGACTTCGAGCAACAGGAACGCGTCGCGCTGCTCGTCGCTCATCTTGCCGAGCGCTTCTTCCACGAGATCCGCCGCGCGCTTGCGATCGATCGCGCCGCCCGGATCGTCGTGCGTCGCCGGCTCGCTCACGAGCGGCG
>JALOQC010000204.1 GCA_025453555.1 Myxococcota bacterium
AAGGTCGCGACACCATCCACGCGCACGACTTCCTCGTGAGCAACGGCGCGCTCCACGAGCCGCTGCTCGCGATGGTGCGCGAGGTGCGCGGCGCCTGAGCCCGACGCGAGCCGTGATGCCGCGTGACGTTCTTCCGCGAGCTCCCATGACGTCGCATCGCCCACGCGTTCGAGCTTGCAATCCCTGGTGGGTCGCGCTCCAGCTCGTTCTCGCGCTCTCGACGCTGACCCTCGCTTTCGGCTGCGACGAGCGCGCGCCTCCCTCCCACGTGCGCTTCGAGACGGTGCCCGCGTCGTACGACGACGAGGTCGCGGTGCGCATCGGCGCGAGCTCGCCGGTCGAGCTGCGCGCGGAGGTCATGGACGCGACCGCGAGCCGCGAGATCGTCCCGACCTTCCTCGCGCGCGGCGCGTGGGAGTCGATCGCGGTGCTCGGCGAAGGCGACTCGATCGAGCGGGTGGTCGAGCGCGGCCGAACCTTCGTGCGACACGGCGGCGCGCTGCGGCTCGACGTGCGCGCGGGGGCGGGCGATCGCGGGGCCTTCATGGGCGGCGTGGTCGAGACGGGCGCCGAGCGCGCGATGATCCAGGTGAAGCTCGAAGATCGCGAGACCCTCGGCGCACGTTTTCGGATCCGCATCCACCGCGTGACCGCGCGCGCGCGACCGGAGGACGTCACGCCCGCGTACCTCACGTCGCCGCTCGCGCGCGGGACCTACCGCGCGTGGGTCGACGTGCCGCCAGAAGGAGCGCGCTTCGTGGTGGAGGTGGAGACGACGACCCAGGATCAGCAGGTGGTGGCGCGTGCGTGGGCGAGCCCGATCGGCTTCGAGCGCCCGTGGCTCACGGGGCGGGGCTCGGTCGAGTGATCCGAGGTTCGAAGCTCGAAGAGCAGTTCGAGAAATCAATCCAAGAAATCAATTCGAAAGATTCGTCGAAAGATCCATTCGAACAGATCAGGTCGAATGCATCAGGCCGAATGCATCAGTCCGGACAGAGGCCCGTGCTCGTCGCCGGCCACGCGAGGTCGACGTCGTCCACCCACGCGTTGTCCTCGCCGCTGCTGACGCTGCCGTCCTTCACGTAGCGGAGCTCGAGGGTGTGGCTTCCCGCGCCGAGGCTCATCGACCACTGCGTCCACGGGACGGTGCCGGAGAACTGTGCCTGTTGGGCGCCGTCGACGAAGATCCGGAAGTAGTCGAAGTTCGCCTCGCTGCTCACGCGGTACCAGAGCGAAATCGTGCGCGTCGCGTCGAGCGTGAAGGTCGTGCTCATCGACGTGGTCTGTCCGTCCGAGATGTCGGCTCCGCGGGCAGCGCCGGTGCCGGTGCGCTGTCCGCTCGTGACGCGAATCCATGCGGGTGAGCTCGACGTGAAGGGCGCGATCGAGCTCTCGAAGCCGCCCTCGACGGCGGGAGCCGGTCGGAACCGCACGTCGTCGATCCAGACCGTGTCGAGGCCGCTCGCGCCGCTGATGTCCTTCGTGTACCGCCACTCCACCGTGTGCGCGCCGGCGCTGATCGGGATCACACGCTCGGTCCATGCGGTCGTGCCCGACCAGCGGTCGCGGCGCGTGCCGTCGACCCAGACTTCGAGCCAATCGAAGTTGGCTTCGGTGCTCGTGCGCGAGTGGAACCCGAGCCCCGTCGCGACCGGAGCCGTGATCGACACGGTCAGGCTCGAGGTCTGCGAGTTGCCGATGCTGCCGCTCTGCGCCGAGAACGTCCCGCTGTTGCGATCGCCCGACGTCACGATCCAGCCGCTCGCACCGCCGGGGGTCCAGCCGGCCGCGAACGCGCCGCTCTCGAACCCCTCGATCAGACGCGTGGTCGGCTCCGCGCCGCACGTTCCATCCGCCGAGCACACCCCGGTCGCGCACGTGGTGCACTCCGCGAGGTTCGCGCTCCGGCAGACGCCCGCCATGCACGCGGACGAGACGCAGTCCATCGCGTCCACGTCGCAGCTCGTACCGTCCATGCGCGCCATCGTCGTGCAGGTGCCGGTGGTCGGCATGCACACGCCGACCACGCACGGGCCGTCCATGCCGCTGCAGTCGACGCCGAGGCAACGATCGCCCGCGTCGGTGCCGCCGTCGGTGCCGCCGTCGGTGCCGCCGTCGACATCTCCGGCATCTCCGGCGTCGAGATCTCCGCCGTCGGGCTCCACGACGATCACGTCCTCGCCGCCCCCGTCGTCGAGCCCTCCGTCCTCTCCGCCGCCGTCGTCGGTGCCCGTGTCGGGCAGCTCCAAGTACGCGTCGAACGACGCGTCGGTCTTTCCGGAGGTTCCGCCACCTTCTGCGCAGGCGACGAGCGACACACAAGCGAGGGCAAGGAAGCGCATAGAACTGGGACCATACAAGTCGTGCGCGGATCGCGCATGCCGAAGCCGGGGGACCCCTCACGCACGGAACGTCGCTCTCATGTCCTCGAACGTGGGCATCCGTCGCTCGCTGAGCCCGTGTTCCGCCGTGCGAGCTCAGTCGATCACCGGCGTGACACCCGCGAGGGATTCCACGAGGAAGCCGAGCACGTCCGCGCGCCCGTCTTCGTTCTCGAACGCCACGAAGTGTCCGTCGACGCCCATCGGCGGCACGTACGAGCGCAGCCCGAAGGTGTAGGGAGCGCCTTCGATCGACACGTTGCCCGTGAGCCCTGGCTCCACCTGCACGAGCGGCAGCTCCACCGCGCGCGGCGCCACGTGCGGCAGCCCGGCGGCCACCGCGCGCGCCTCTTGGACCGCGCGCGGCGTGTAGGTGTCGCCTTCGCCGTAGGTCGTGAAGTGATGGCGACCGACCACGCCCTCGATCGGACGTCGCGCGTAGAGCTCGACGTGGTTCACCGGATCGGCGGCGTCGAAGACCATCTGGAAGAGCGAGAGCACGGGGTGGAAGTCGCCCGCCGCGAGCCGACCGCTTCCGTCCGCGTCGAGCAACGCGAAGGGAACGATCGCCGCGATGTCGGTGGGTGACGTCTTGTTCAAGAGCGAGAGCGTGAGATCCCCCGACGCGCCGCTCAGCACCGCGGCCACGAGCGCGCTCTCGTAGGGCACCACGAGGTCCGCGTGGATCGCGCCCTGCGAGTGACCGAAGAGCGCGATGGCCGAAGGATCGAAGCGCACTTCGCCGACCGGCGATTCGTCGAGCCCACCTTCGGTCGCGAAGCGGATCGAGGCGAAGAGATCTGCCGCGCCCTGCACGACGTTGTCGCGCGCCGCGCGCGGGTTCTGCACGTTGAAGAACAACACGTCGGGGCTCTCCGTGCTCGTCCCGCGCCGCGCGCCGTGCGCGGGCAGATCGATGGCCAGCGTCGCGATCGGCAGCGGCGCGCCCTCGTGGGTCGCGGTCGCGAGCACGCCCGCGAAGCCATTGCGCGCGGCGTTGCGGAACGAGCCGCCGGTGCCGTGACCCACGATCACGAGCGGCCAACCTTCTTCGGGCATCGTGCCGTTCGGGACGGTGAGCGCGAAGCACACCGAGTCGGTGGCCGCGACCTGGGGCGCGCCCGCGCTCCACACGATGTCGCCCCCGTCGCTCGGCTGCAGGTAGGGCGCGGTCCCGCGCTGGAAACGAGGCAGCGCGATGCGTCCGTGCAGCTCGGTGTAGGTCGCGCCGTCCGCGCCCACGCAGCTCCGCTGATCGCTGCCGTCGTCGCAGGGCGAGGTCACGCCCGCGCCGCAGGCCACCACGTCGCTGGTGGTCGGCAGCGGCGCCGCGTGTACGGCCGCGCGCAACGCGGTGTGGTCCGGCGCGCTCTGGGTCGTGAAGACCGTCGCCACGAGCACGTCGTCGACGCCGAGCGTTTCGTCGTCGGCGAGGAAGCTCCGCAGCGGCGCGTAGGCGTTCCACGCGTTCGTCAGCGCGGCGTCGCTCGGTGCGGTCTCGGACAGGAGCGCGTCGAGATCCGCGTCGCGCGCGAACGAGCCACCCGCCGCGGGCACCACGTCGCGCGTCACGACGAGCGCGTAGGTCGTGCCGGGGCGAAGCGGATCGCCGTGACCCGTGCGCACGCCGAGCCAGTTCTCGCAGAGGTAACGCGAGATGGGCCCTGCGGTCGTCAGCCAACCGAGCCCGCGCCGCGCGCCGCGCTCGGGCGAGTCGGGATCGACGTCGACCAAGTGCAGCGCGCCACCCACGCTCTCCCAGTCGTACGGCGCGCTGAAGCGCACGTGCATCGCGGTGTTGCGACCGAAGCCGTCGAGGTCCTCTTCGGCGACCTCGACGTAGCGACCGAGCACGTCGAGCGGCAACGTCTCGCCGGGCCCCGGGAAGGGGCTCAGGTTCAGCGAGCCGTCCGCGTTTCGCCGCGCGTCGTTGGGGAAGGGCAGGCGGAAGAAGTCGTCCGTGCTCTCGGTGCCGCCGGGGCGCGGCACGCGGAAGTACGCGGTGGGCGTCGCGACGTCGGTGCCGCAGTCGACGCCCGGCCAGAAGGGAATGGTGGGCGGCGTGGGGGTGCCGGCGGGCAAGGGCGGCGGCGACACGCACGCGAGCATCCCGTTGGTGGAGGTGGCGCAGCTCAATCCCGCCAAACAATCGCGGTTGTTCGTGCAGCTCGCTTGGAGGTCGCCGGTGCCAGTCGCCTCGCAGGTCGGGTAGAAGCCCGTGACCTCGCACGAGAGCCCACGCTCGCAGTCGGCGGTGGACGCGCAGGTGCCGCCTTCGGTCACCTCGCCCGACGGCGTGCAGGTGCGGTCGCCCGCGCAGAAGAGCCCCTCGCCGCAATCACCGGTGAGCGAGCAGACGGAGCCCTCGACGCCGCTGCCGCTCGGCTGACACGTGCCCGCGCTCGCGCCGTCGGTGGCGCAGACGAGCCCCGAGCGGCACTGCCCGACGTTCTCGCAGGCTTCGCCGACGCCTCGTCCCGAGACGACGGGCGGCGGATCGCCCTTGTCGAAGAAGTCGCACCCGACGAGCGCGAGCAAAGACAGAGCCGCGAGCATCTGCGACGTGCGCATTCGAACCTCCCGAGCGAGCGCGGCGGAGCCGAGCTTCACTGCAGGATTTCACCACGACCGGACGTCTCGCGAAAGACGCCTTCGAGGATTCGACGCATCCGGTGGTGTGTAGGTGCGTGTTTCGACGCGGTCGGAGCGTTTCGAGCTCCCAGATGGATCCTCCTTCGATCCCACGACCGAACGCCGCTCGAACGGCTACTCTCCCGCGCCCACCGACCGTCTCCGCCGACGCTCGACATCGAGTGTCACGATCGCCCCGACCTCTCGAATCCCGTGCAAGCGTTCGCCGAGCAGTACCTGGTCCCCGCGCAGCTCGTCCTCGCGATGCTCGGCATGGGCGCGACGCTTCGCGTGGAGGACTTCGCGCAGGTCGCGCGTCATCCGACCGGCGTGCTTCTCGGGCTCACGTTGCAGCTCGTGATGGTCCCGCTCCTCGGGGTCGCGCTCACCCTCGCGTTCGGGCTAACGCCCGGCTTCGCGGTCGGCATGTTGCTCATCGCGTCCGTGCCCGGCGGCGCGATCAGCAACCTCCTCACGTTCCTCGGCAAGGGGAACGTGCCGCTCAGCATCGCGGTCACGGTCGTGAGCACCTTCGGCTGCGCGCTCACCGCGCCCATCGTCTTGCGTCTCTTTGCGTCCGAGTTCTTGCCGGCCGACTTCGCGTTGCCGATCGGCCGCCTCGCGGTCGAGATCGCGGCGTATCTCATCGCGCCGCTCCTCGTGGGCATGGTGATCCAGCGCGTGTGGCCCAAGCACGCGCAGGCGGTCTGCGATTGGAGCGTGCGCCTGAGCATCCTCGCGATCGTGCTCATCGCGGGCAGCTCGCTCGGTACGGGACGCATCAAGCCCTTCGACTACGGCATCGTCCCGCCGCTCGCGGTGATCACGTACGCGACGATCCACGCCTACGCGACGCCACATCTGCTGCGCGCGATCGGCCGCACCGACCCCGATCAAATCGCGCTCGCGGTCGAGGTCACGGTGCGCAACTCCAGCATCGCGCTCCTCCTCGTGGGTCGCTTCTTCCCCGGCGCGCCCGAGCAAGCGCAGGTGCTCTACGTCTGCCTGCTCTACGCGGGGGTCGCGACGCCGATCGTGCTGCCGCTGCTCTACCTGCACCGACGCGGCTTCTCGCCCGCTTTGGGCCGCGCACGCCGACCCTCGTGATTCATCGGCTTGGTTGCCTGACGGCGAACGCGGGACTCGAACGCTCCGAACGAGGGTTCGAAGGGGGCGAAGCCCCCTCGTCGCCGAAGGCCCGAAGGAGACCGACCAGAGCGAAGCGCAGGGAGGCCTCCGAGGAGGGAGGGGGCCCGCAGCCCGACGACGAGCTCGCGTCCGCGCTGCGCGGCCCGGGCACGCCGTCTCGCGCCATCCCCTCACGCTCGACGATGCTTCGGCATCGCCTCGGTTCGCGGACGCGCGAGTCGACGCACCCTGTCCACCCATCATCGAACGCAGCTCGTCGTCGAGCTGCTTGTGGAGATCACTCCCCAGAAGTCGGCGAAGCCGACCAGCAAACTGCTACAACCCTGCTCCATGAGCGACCTGGTGAGCGCGGACGGTTTCAAGCAGGCCCTTCGGCGTTGGGCGAGCGGCGTCACGATCCTGACCTCCAAGGCCAACGGCGAGATCCACGGCATGACCGTCTCCGCCTTCGCGAGCGTCTCCGCGAGCCCTCCGCTCGTGCTCGTCTGCACCAACACCTCGTCGACCACCCACGCGGTGATCCACGCGGGCGGCGTGTTCGGCGTGAACGTGCTCGCGTCCGACCAGGCCGAGCTCTCCTCGCGCTTCGCCTTCGGCGATCACACCACGCGCTTCGAGGGCGTCGGGTTCCGCGAAGGCCGCACGGGCGTACCCTTCCTCGACGGTTGCCTCGCGCAGATGGAGTGCCGCGTCCGCAGCGCGCACTTCGAAGGCACGCACAGCATCTACATCGGTGAGGTGCTCGACGTGGTGGTGCGTGACGGAGAGCCGCTGCTCTACTTCGACGGCGGGTATCGGACGCTCGCGCCGAAGGTTGGGTGACGACTGCGTCCGCGTTCGATCGGTCGGCGTGAGCGCCGACGTGATCGTACGTGATCGTTGACGTGATCGTTGACGTGATCGTTGACGTGATCGGCGACGTGATCGGCGACGTGAGCGGCGCAGTCGGCATCTGCGCAAACGTCTCACCTTTCACACACGACCACGTCCACGTCCACGTCCACGACCACGTTCAGGTTCACGTTCACGTTCACGACCACGTTCACGACCACGTGGCGTCGCGTCGTGAGCGCCTTGCTCAGCGGGGTGACGCGCTCGGGTTTCCGCCGTCGACCGTGACGGTGCACCCGGTGGTGCTCTTCGCGAGGGCGAGGAACAAGAACGCCTCCGCGACGTCGTCCGCCGTGACCTCGCGCTTCAAGAGGTTCGAGCGGAAGTACGCGTCGGCGTCGAGCCCTCGCGCGGCCGCACGCTGCGCCACGAAGTCGGGCGGGAGCAGCGCGGTGCGGATCCGATCCGCGTTGATCGCGTTGCTGCGGATCCCGTGCGCGCCTTGCTCGGCCGCGTAGAGCTTCATCAGCGCGATCAGCGCCGCCTTCGCGGCTGCGTAGGGACCGAAGCCCGGGCCCGGATCGAACGCGGCCTTCGAGGCGTTGAACAGCAAGAAGCCGCCCGCGCCTTGGCGTCGCAGCACCTTCGTCACCGCCGCCGCGAGGCTCTGGTGCGCGAAGAAGTTCACCTCGAAGCTCGCGCGCACCGTGGCGTCGTCGACCTCGTGCATCGCCCCCTGCGGCGCGATGCCCGCGTTGCTCACGAGTCCGTCGACGCCTCCGAAGCGGCGCACCACGTCGTCGACCGCGCGCGTCACCGCGACCGCGTCGGTCAGGTCGAGCGCGATCGCCTGCGCCTTCAGCGGCGTGGCCACCTCGGCGAGCTTGGCTTCGTCGCGATCGAAGAGCGCGAGCTGCGTGCCCGCCGCGGCGAAGCGTCGTGCGGTGGCGGCGCCGATCCCGCTCGCCGCGCCGGTCACGATCACGACGCGCCCGTCGAGCGGCTTCGGGCTCGGTTTGTTGCCCGAGTCGGCGGGGTCAGCCGCCGACTTCCCGAGCTTCGCTTGCTCGAGCGACCAGTACTCCATGTCGAAGACGTCGCCGAGCGGCAGCACTTCGTAGCGCCCGATTGTCTCCGCCATCTCGACCACGTCGATCAGGTGCTCGTGCAGATCGGCCGCGATCGACGCCTCCTTCGGGGACGCGCCCGCGCTCACGACGCCGAGCCCGGGGATCAGGATCACGCGCGGATCCGGATCGAGCGACTTCACCGTGCGGTTCTTCGCGGCCGATTCGGTCGCCACGTACTCGCGGTACGCCGCGCGGTACGCGTCGAGCTTCGCCTCCACCTCACGCGCGATCGCGGCGTCGTCCATCGAGGCGTCGAGGGCGAGCACCATCGGCACCCGCTTGGTGCGGATCACGTGATCGGGAGTCGGCGTGCCACGCTGCGAGACGTCCGCGAGATCCTCGCGGCCGAGGTACGCCTCGATCGCGTCGCTCGTGCGCAGGTGCAGCACGGTGGGCCGCGTCTTCGCGAGCGCACCCCGCAGGATCGGGAGGATCGTCGACGCGTCGAGCTTCGGCTTCGTCGCACGCGGGACCACGGTCGCGCGGTGCTTCTGCACGAAACGTTCGGCGAGCGTGACCGCGTCCACATGCCGCTCGTACGACTCGCGCGCGGTGTCTCCGAAGGTGAAGAGCCCGTGCTTGAGGAGCAGCAGCCCCGACACGCGCGGATGCGCCTCGTGCACCTCGGCGGCGAGCTTCGCGAGCGCGAAGCCCGGCATCACGTAGGGCACGATCGCGAAGGTGTCGCCGAAGACCTCGCGCGCGAGGGCCTCCGCGTTCGGCTGATCGACGAGCGCGAGGATCGCGTCGGCGTGCGAGTGGTCGACGAACTTCGGCGCGAGGAACGCGTGCAGCAGCGTCTCGACGGAAGGGTTCGGCGCGCTCGCGTCCAGCAGCCGCGTCCGCTGCGCGTTCACCATCGCCTCGTCGTCCATCGCCGGGCGCGCGCGCAGCTTGCGGAGCCCGTCGAGCCGCACCGCGGGCAGACCCGCGGGCTCGATGGCGTCTAGGTCCCAGCCGCTCCCCTTCACGCAGAGCACGTCCGCGAGCTCACCCGCGTCGTCGACGAGGCTCGTCTTCACGGAGGTGTTGCCCCCGCCGTGCAGTACCAGCGCGGCTTCGCTGCCGATCAGGCGCGACGTGTACACGCGCAGCGCGACGTCTTCGTTGCTGTTCGGGAGACTCGCGTACCGCGCCACGAACGCGCGCGCCTCGTCGTCGGACCAACGGCTCTTCATCGCGCGCGAACGTACCGAAACAAGCGCGTACGAGCGAGGAGGAGAGGCAGAGACGAACGCTAGAACGCTCAGAGGCGGTTCGAAGGGGCGAAGCCCCTCGCCCGCGGAGCGTCCGAGCGCCGAGCCGAAGCGAAGCCGCAGGCGAAGCGGAGAGCTCGGCGAGAGGAGAGGGGCCGGCGGGGACACTTCCCCGCCCTCGTGAGCGAAGCGAACACGACACCGAGCGTCCGAGCGCCGAGCCGTAGCGAAGCCGCAGGCGAAGCGAAGAGCTCGGTGCGAGGAGAGGGGCCGGCGGGGACACTTCCCCGCCCTCGTGAGCGAAGCGAACGAAACTAGCGCAAGAGCGTTTGGATCTGCTGCTCCAGCTCACGTGCGTTCGAGGCGCGGTAGCCCTCGTGCACGTGACGCACGACGCCGTTGCGATCGATCAAGAACGTCGAGGGCATGCGCGGCGGCTCGTAACGGCCGGCGACCTGGTGCGCGCCGTCGTGCACCACGGGGAACGTCAGGCCCATGCGCTCCTTGAAGGCGCGGAAGTCGCGCTCGTTGCGATCGATGCCCACGCCCACGACCACCACGCCACGCGAGGCGTATTGCTCGTGCAGGCGCTGCAGCACCGGAAGCTCTTCGCGACACGGCGCACACCACGACGCCCAGAAGTCGACCACCACGACCTTGCCGCGCAGATCCGCCATTCGGATCGTCTGCCCGTCCGGGGTGCGAAGCCCGATCTCGGGCGCGCGCTGGCCCTCGTCGAGCGCGGACACCGAGGCCGCGCCGAGGACGGTCACACACAGCAGGCTGAGGATCAGGGCCAAACGTCGCATCTCGTTTCCTCCGCGGTTCGTTTCTCTTCGAGGGCTGTCGCGAGGCCAGTCGGGGGCTGCGGTCTCGTGTCGGCCTCGAACTGGTGGGTGGGGTCTTCGAGCACCACCGCCCGAGCTCGACGGAGCACTGAGCAACGTTCGTACCGTGCCCCGGAGACAGTTGACCCCGATCCGGCCGGAGACGCTTCGTGCTCGACCTCGCCACGACGCGGATCGGTCGCGCATCCCGACGCGCCCGACGACGCGCAGGCCTCGACCTGCTACACCCGCCGCGCATGAAGGGACGGCTCTTCCTCGTCACGGGCGCCTCGGCCGGCATCGGTGCGGAGACCGCCAAGGGCCTCGCGGCGCGCGGGGCGGACGTGTGGATCGTCGGTCGCAACCCGGAGCGGACCGAGCGCGTGCGGGCCCTCGTCGAGCAGGCGGGCGCGAAGGAAGCGCGCGCGTTCCGGGCCGACTTCTCGTCGCTCGCGGACGTTCGGCGCCTCGCCGCCGAGGTCCGCGCGACTGGGCGTCCGCTGCACGGCCTCGTGAACAACGCGGGCCTCTGGCACCAAGAGCGCCACGAGAGCGCGGAGGGCTTCGAGGACACCTTCGCGGTGAACCACCTCGCGCCCTTTCTGCTCACGCACCTCTTGCTGCCGAGCCTGCGCGACGGCGCGCGCGACCGATCGAGCGAGGGATCTCGCGACGGCTCGACTGGCGAAGCACGCATCGTCCACGTGAGCTCGCGTCTGCACGAACAGGCCGGCAACGTCGGCACCCTCGCGGGTCGCCTCGTGCACCTCGCGGGCGTGCTCAACCTCCCGCGTCCGCCGCTCGGCCAGCCCGGCTTCGACTTCGACGACCTCGCGATGCGCCGCGAGTACCACGGCCTCGCCGCCTACGCGCGCAGCAAGCTCGCGCAGCTCCTCTTCTCCAACGAGCTGTCGCGCCGCCTCGAAGGCACTGGCGTCACCTCGAACGCCGTGCACCCCGGCAGCGTCGCGACCGAAGTGACGCGCGAGAGCCCGCTCCTCGCGTTCGGCCAGAAGCTCGTCACCGGCATCCTCAAGACGCCCGAAGAAGGAGCCGCGACGACGCTCTTCGTGGCCAGCGATCCGAGCGTGCGCGGCAAGAGCGGCCGCTACTTCGCCGACTCGGCCGAGAAGGAGCCCGCGAAGAGCGCGACGTCCGTGGAGGACGCGCGGCGCCTGTGGGCGCTCTCCGAACGCATGGTCGAGCTGCGCCCCGAAGAGCGCGGCGTCTGATCGCGGCGGCGAGCGCGTCGTTCGATCACGCGTTCGGCCACGCATGCCTCTCGATCACGCGTGCGTCTCGATCACGCGTGCGTCTCGATCACGCGTGCGTCTCGATCACGCGTGC